>JAXHSS010000099.1:0-7069 GCA_034190675.1 Pseudomonadota bacterium | reverse complement strand
AGTGGGAGCCTCATGGCGTGGCGATGAGCCGCGAAACCAAGCTGAGTCAAAGATATAAACGATCAATAATTCATCAAGCTGCTGGCCCACTTGGTGAAAGATTTCATTATCTTCTAGTCGCAGGTCGTGGTTAAGCCAGTAGAGGCCGCGTCGTATTTGGTTCATTTTTTTTACCTAACGGTAGTGCAAAGTACATTTATCATTTTAGCGTAAGGGCGTATACTAAATGTCATAAAGATAAAAGTTTCACGAGGAGTTTTGAATGAAACAATTAAAAGAACTTTGGCAGTCATTTGCACCAGGTGTTCGTGCATTGATCACCATGGTCGCATTGTACTTGGTTCTAATTGGCGTGGTGAACGCAAGTTTAGAGCAGGCAATGTTTTGGTCTTTGCTGATAACTGCGTTTTTCTTTCCAGCGATTATTAGCGGTATCGTTGAAATTGTGAAAATGGCCTGGTCGAAAATTTCGGCGTCATTTAAAAAACAATAATCTAATTTGGCCCTGGGCTTTGGCTCGAGGCCAACACCTTGCATCCGATCTTCATTCACTTCGGCTAAGCGCTCTGACCTAGTAATTCTATAAATTCGCTGAGAGAAAGTCGCACAGAAAAAGCACATAAGCCGAGTGTTGAAGCTATTTCGCTAAACTCATTGCGGTGATACGCCGCCCAAAGCTGAACAGCCTATGGGTAGAATGCGTAAACCTCGATGCATCACGTATAGGTTTTTAAGCGGTGTTTAGTGGTTATGCGCCTTCATGATACGCTGTTTATCACGGTTCCAGTCACGCTCTTTGCTGGCTTCGCGTTTGTCGTGAAGCTTCTTACCCTTTGCGGTAGCAACGGAGCATTTCACGAAGTTCTTTTTACTCCAATGCAAATCCAGTGGGACACAGGTCATGCCATCTTTGCTGATCGCGCCAAAAATTTGTGCGATCTCGGATTTGTGTAGCAAGAGTTTGCGTGAGCGCGTTGGGTCAGGGGTGAAATGCGTACTGACTGTTGGCAGTGGTTGAATATTGGCGTTAAACAACCAAGCTTCACCGTTTTTAATGTGTACGTGCGCATCAGCAATATTGGCCTTTCCGGCACGTAGTGATTTGACCTCCCAGCCATCTAGCTCAAGGCCAGCCTCAAAGGTGTCTTCGAGGTGGTAGTCGAAAAAGGCGCGTTTGTTTTTCGCGATTTGGTTTTCTGAGAGTTTTTTCTTTTTTGCCATTGGCGAAGTATACCCAATTATCCGTGAGTTTTCTGTTGAAATTGATCAAGCATTTCCTGCGCGTGGGCTAGGGTTTGCTCGGTTAGGGTCAGACCACCCATCATGCGTGCCAGCTCCTCAATACGTTGCTGCCTGCTGAGCGCCTGTACCTGAGTTTGCGTGGCTTCTTGGGTTTGAGACTTTCTAACTAACCAGTGGATATGGCCGTGAGCAGCCACTTGTGGCAGGTGCGTAATGCATAAAATCTGGGTGTGTCGGCTCAAGTTCTGTAACAGCTCGCCAACCACTTCAGCAACACCGCCGCCAATGCCAACATCCACTTCATCGAAACAAACGCTCGGCATATGAGTTTTTTCAGCAGCGACCACTTGAATAGCCAAGCTAATGCGCGATAGCTCACCGCCAGAGGCGGTTTTGCCAAGCGGCCTGAGTGGTTGCCCGGGGTTTAGGCTAACTTGGAACTCTATGTTATCAATGCCAAAAGCAGAAGGAAGGGTGGCTTCACTGATTTGGATTTGAAATTGGCCGTTGACCATACCAAGCTGACGAACTTGCGCCTCAACCTGAGTGGCCAGCTGGGTTGCTGCTTTTTGACGGCTTTGGCTGAGCTGCTTTGCCGAACTTAGATAGGCGCTTTTACTTTTTTTGGCCGATTTTTCAAGGCTGGCTAGGTCGTTTTCAGGGCTATCAAAGGCGCTATATTCGGTTTTTAGGCGCTCAAAAAGTGCTGACAATTCCTCGGCTTGAATCCCATGCTTGCGTGCCAGACGGTTATAGCTGTTCAGCCTAGACTCGGCCGCTTCAAGCTCAGCGGGGTCGAGCTCTAATGAGCTGGCATATTCCTCAATTTGCTGGCTTGCTTCTTGTAGGTTGATCAAGGCGCTATCGAGAACATCGGCGCTTTCTTTAAGCCTAGGTGCAAACTTGATAATGGACTCAATCGCACGCTGAGCTTGGTTAAGAATTTGCTCGGCATTTTGATTGCCGCTACTGCCGTCATCACCCGTGAGCCATTGGCTTGCTTGTTGGCAGTTCGCCAAAATTTCTTCACTGTGACTGAGCTGTTTAAACTGTTCTTCCAGCGTTTCAAATTCATCAGCTTCAGGGTTGAGCTGTTCGAGCTCTTGGAGCTGAAATTCGATAAAGTTTTTTTGTTGAGCCAGCTCGCTTTGCTGATCACGCAGGGCGATGAACTTATCATTGGCCTCTTGCCACTGTTGGTAATGGCTTTGGCAGGCTTCAAGAAGCGGCTTGTGATCGGTATAAGCATCCAGAAGCTCGCGCTGGTAAGCGGATTTCGTCAATCGCTGGTGCTCATGCTGGCTGTGAATATACATCAGCTGTTCACTGAGCGCTTTAAGCTGTTGTAAGGTGACCGCTTGGCCGTTGATATAGGCTTTTGAGCCAGATTCACGCAGCACGCGGCGAATAATGCAGTGCTCAGGATCATCGGGATCGTCTAAAGAAGCCTCGCTTAACCACGCTTGAGCGCTGTTATTGTCACCTAGTGAAAATTCTGCGGTGATGACCGCTTCTTTTTGACCTGCACGAATTTGTCCTGCCTCGGCTTTGGCTCCCAAGCAGAGTAGCAGAGCGTCTAGCATGATCGATTTACCCGCACCTGTTTCACCGGTGATGGTATTGAGTGCGCCATGCAGTTCTATCTGGGCGCGGTCGATGATGACAAAGTCTTTAATATGGAGGCGTTCGAGCATAGTGTTCACATTCTATAACGCTGGGATAATACGTAGCCATAAAAAAAATGTCTATTTTGTGACGCTATTTTCTTGAAATCTTAAACAGCGACCCCACATTTCAAGCCACAAGCTAAATTGTTGATAAAAGGTGTGCATGATGAGTGAAAACAATACCCCAAAACCTGAAGACCTAAATGACGCAGAGCAAGTCAATGAGTCTTCTGAAACAAGTGAGCAGCAAGCCGCCGAGCAAGAGCAAAGCCCTGAGGTTCGAGTGATCGAGCTTGAAGCACAACTGGCACTGATGCAGGCTCAGCTCGATGAAGCGCAAAAACTGGAGCGCGAGGCGCAAGCGCGTGCACATGCAGAAGTTCAGAATCTGCGTAAGCGATTAGAGCGTGATACCGACACGGCGCGTAAATTTGCGCTTGAGCGTTTTGTTAAAGAGCTTTTGCCAGTTCTAGACAGTTTTGAACTAGGGTTAAATGCGATGGGTGATGATGAAGCGTTGAAGTCTGCACGTGATGGCATGACATTAACGCAAAAACAGCTGCTAGATGTCTTACAGAAGTTTGATGTTGCTGTGATCGACGGTACGGGTGAGCCTTACAGTGCTGAGCTTCATGAAGTGGTGTCGATGGCGCCATCGGATCAGCCTGAAAACACCGTGATTCAGGTGATGCAAAAGGGCTATACCTTAAATGGCCGCTTAGTGCGCCCAGCAATGGTTGTTGTGTCAAAATAATGGCAAATTCTGCATTTTTGACCTTGAATTACATCGTTCTAACCCCAAATAGTAACCAGAAATTGTTTTAAGCGAGGATATCTGACATGGCAAAGATTATTGGAATTGATTTAGGAACAACGAACTCCTGTGTGGCTGTTCGCGATGGCGACAATGTGAAAGTAATTGAAAACTCCGAAGGTGCGCGCACAACGCCTTCGATCGTTGCTTTTGCGGAAGATAAAATTGAAGTGGGTGCGGCGGCTAAACGCCAAGCTGTGATGAATCCAAAAAACACGTTATATGGTGTAAAACGTTTGATCGGCCGTCGTTTTAAAGATGACGTGGTTCAAAAAGACATCAAAATGGTACCTTATGACATCGTTGAAGCGGATAACGGCGATGCATGGGTTGAAGTGAATGGCAAAAAAATGGCGCCACCACAGATCTCTGCTGAAGTGCTTAAAAAGATGAAGAAAACGGCAGAAGACTATCTGGGTGAAACCATCACTGATGCCGTTATTACCGTTCCTGCTTACTTTAATGATTCGCAGCGTCAGGCAACAAAAGATGCGGGTAAAATCGCAGGTCTTGATGTTAAGCGTATTATCAACGAGCCGACAGCGGCAGCTTTGGCTTATGGTCTGGATCAAAAAGGCGGCGACAAAACCATCGCTGTATACGATTTGGGTGGTGGTACATTTGACGTGTCTATCATCGAAATTGCTGATATCGAAGGCGAGCAGCAGTTTGAAGTTTTGTCGACAAACGGTGATACGTTCCTAGGCGGTGAAGACTTTGACCTTCGCTTGATCGACTTCCTAGTGGAAGAGTTTAATAAAGAAGTGGGTGTTGATCTCAAAGGCGACCCAATGGCATTGCAGCGTCTTAAAGAAGCCGCTGAAAAAGCGAAAATTGAGCTTTCAAGCAGCGAGCAAACCGAAGTTAACTTGCCATTTATTACTCAAACGCAAGCAGGCCCTCAGCACTTGGTGAAGAAAATCACGCGTGCTAAGCTTGAGTCGTTGGTTATGGATTTGGTGTTGAACTCACTAAAACCTTGTGAGCAGGCGATTAAAGATGCGGGCATTGGAAAAGGCGAGATTACCGACGTTATTTTGGTTGGTGGCCAGACGCGTATGCCTTTAGTTCAGCAAAAAGTTGCTGAGTTCTTTGGTAAAGAAGCCCGTAAAGACGTTAACCCAGATGAAGCGGTTGCGATGGGTGCGGCGATCCAAGGCGCGGTTCTTGGTGGTGATGTTAAAGACGTATTGTTGTTGGATGTGACGCCACTAACGTTGGGTATTGAAACGATGGGTGGTGTATTGACCGCTTTGATCGAGAAGAACACAACGATTCCAACCAGCGCGTCACAAACGTTCTCAACGGCGGCAGATAACCAAAACGCAGTAACTGTTCACGTATTGCAAGGTGAGCGTAAACAGGCGAGTGAGAACAAGTCACTAGGCCAGTTTAATCTTGAAGGTATTCGCCCTGCGCCTCGCGGCGTACCGCAGATTGAAGTAACGTTTGATATTGATGCAAACGGTATTTTGAGTGTTTCTGCTAAAGATAAAGACACCGGCAAAGAACAGTCGATCAAGATTCAAGCATCAGGCGGTTTGAGCGATGAAGAAATCGAGCAAATGGTTCAGGATGCTGAAGCGAATAAAGAAGCGGATCAAAAGTTTGAAGAAATGGTTCAGGCGCGCAACAGTGCAGACCAGATCATTCACGCGACGCGTCAGCTTTTGACTGAATCAGGTGATGCGGTTCCTGAAGAGGAAAAAGCGAAGATCGAAGCTGCGATTGCTGAAGTTGAAGAAGCGGTTAAAGGCGATGACAAAGACCTAATCGAAGAGAAGGTTAAAGCCTTGTCAGAGGCTTCAGCAACATTAGCTCAGGCAGCAGCTGCTAGCCAGCAAGCACAAGGTGCTGAGGCAGGCGAGTCTGCAGGTGCTGAGACTGATGACGGTGCTGTTGATGCGGAGTTCGAAGAAGTCGAAGACGATAAGAAGTAATTCTTTTCGCTAATGCCAGTAAAAGCACCACCTTCGTGTGGTGCTTTTCTGTGTCAATATGAATGAAAATATCGCTTAAATGAGTCAATAGATGGCTCTGTTTAGCGATTGAAACAGTTGAAGAGTTTATAAAGTGCTGCGAAAAGCGACGATGATTCGCTATAAGCAGTGATTTTGCGAAATATTGAGGTGAGGGTGTATGGCAAAGCGTGATTGTTATGAGGTGTTAGGTGTTGAGAAATCAGCTTCTGCACAAGAGATTAAAAAGGCGTATAAGCGCCTTGCAATGAAATACCACCCTGATCGCAACCCAGATGATGCATCAGCGGAGGAAAATTTTAAGGAAGTCAAAGAGGCTTACGAAATTCTGAGCGATGATCAAAAGCGCGGTGCTTATGATCGCTACGGTCATGCAGGCGTTGATCCGAACCAAGGTGCTGGTGGCTTTGGTGGTGGAGCAGGTGGCTTTGGCGGCGATTTTTCGGATGCCTTTGGTGATATTTTTGGTGACTTTTTTGGCGGCGGCGGTGGACGTCGTCGTGGCCCTCGTGGTCCCCAACCAGGACATGATCTGAGCTATACGCTGCAAGTGACACTGGAGCAGGCCGTTTTTGGTGAGGAAGTGAAAATCCGTGTGCCTAAGCTAGACACCTGTAAAACTTGTGATGGCTCAGGTGCGCGTGATGGCTCAAAACCTGAAACCTGCGGCACTTGTAATGGCATGGGACAGGTCGTAATGCAACAAGGGCCTTTCCGTATGCAGCAAGCCTGTCCTAACTGTGGCGGCTCTGGTCAGGTGATTAAAGAAAAATGCTTTGACTGTGGTGGCCAAGGCCGCGTTCGTCGTGAAAAAACCTTATCGGTTAAGGTGCCCGCTGGTGTTGATACCGGTGATCGCATTCGTTTGTCAGGCGAGGGTGAGGCAGGAGCCAATGGGGCGCCAAGTGGTGACTTATATGTTGAAATTCATGTTAAACCGCATGATATTTTTGAGCGCGATGGCGATGATCTGCATTGCGAAATTCCGATCTGCTTGGCCGATGCAGCCTTGGGTGGCGAGGTGGAAGTACCGACACTGAAGAGCAAAGTGAAGCTGAAAATCCCTGCGGAAACGCAGACAGGCAAGCTGTTCCGTTTGCGCGGTAAGGGCGTGAAGTCAGTACGTAGCGCCAACACTGGAGATTTGTTATGCCGTGTTAAGGTCGAAACACCGGTGAGCCTAAGCACCAAGCAAAAAGAATTGCTTGAGGAGTTTCGTGGTTCGCTCAAAGAGAAAAACTCGCCAAAAACCAGTGGGTTTTTCGAAAAAGTGAAAAACTTATTTAACGGTTAGCACGCAAAGAAAAAGGTTAGGTGGTAATAAACCTAGCCTTTTTGGCGTAATGGTTGGCCAAAACAGATACGCA
>JAXHSS010000098.1:0-7413 GCA_034190675.1 Pseudomonadota bacterium | reverse complement strand
CGACTGACGTCTTGAGCAATGAGATAAGCCGCAGGCTGATGTAATTGCAGGTGCTGAGGCGAAGGCGCAGTTGAGCGTGAAGATGAGTTTAATGAGGTGGCTTTGGACATGATGGCAGCTTCCCGTTGGCATGGTTTAAGGCGCAAATTGGGCGGCGCAGTATTTGTAGCGCCTTGATTTTCTTCGTAGTATACCGTTTTAGCTTTAAAATCCTAGCATGCAATCTAATCCTGATCAGGCTGGCTGGTCACTGTTGGCGGACGTCGTGCCTTCGCCTAATTTTAATCAGCGGCCAGACGCAGCGCGTATTGAGCTTATCGTGATACACAATATTTCCTTGCCCCCAAGGCGCTTTGGCAGTGGGGCGATTACGCAGCTTTTTCAAAATACTTTGGATGCTGAGGCGCATCCTTATTTTGCTCAAATAGCCGAGCTAAAAGTATCGAGCCATTTTCTTATTCTGCGCAGCGGGCGCATTCTTCAGTTTGTAAATACTGACCAACGGGCATGGCATGCTGGGCTTTCAAGTTTTAAAGGGCGAGAAGCCTGTAACGACTTTTCCATTGGTATTGAGCTTGAAGGGGCCGACGACATGCCCTACAGCCAAGCGCAGTATGCGGCGTTAATTGAGCTGATTAGCGAATTGAAAAGCAAGCATCCAGACCTTGCTTATATCACTGGCCATGAACATATCGCGCCAGGGCGAAAAACAGACCCAGGTATCGCATTTGACTGGCAGGGCTTTGAAAGCCAACTGGCTGATAACCAGCTGAAACTTCAAGTTTGTCTTTAATAGCCAGCGTATGGCTTTTCTGTAAGCATTGGGCTGCTTGAGCAAAAGCGCTTATCAGGCACTTATCAGCAAAGGAGCCGCGCCGAAGGTAGGCCGAATATATAACGGCAGAGTTATAAAGCAGGCCACGTCAGCTGGATGACTTGCCAGTCGAGTCGAACGGGTTTTAGGCTATGGCGCAATGCGAATAACGCATGCTGTTGTGGTTGGGTTTTGGCGCTAGCACCCATTTGCTTGATGACTCGCAAAGCTTGCAGTGGCGGCATTTCGTTGCTTTGGTAGTGATGAAACTGATGGTTTAACCCCAGGTTGTTTGCATGTTCCAATACCATGCGCTTGTCAGGAAGTCGGTGTTTGAGTAAATGCTTGATGCCTTGATCTGCTAATGCGTGATCCAGCGCGCTCAATGAGCCATCAATAGGAAAACTAATGCTTAATTGCTGTTTGGCCTGCGCTTTTGCTAAAGATAATGCGTTAAACAGCGCCTCGGATGAACACAGCCATTGAAAGGCAAAATGGCTGAAGACCAGATCATACGCCTTTTTATTCGCCCTGTTATTCGCCGAAAAGGTTTGTATATCTTGGCAATAAGTGCTCAATTGAATCTCAGGTAATTCGCGCTCAAGGCGTTGGCGCGCTTGGCTGAGCATAGCAGGCGATAAGTCCAGCAAATCCAGCTGGCGGGTGTTGAGCTGCCGAGCTAATTGGGCGGATAATTTGCCTGATCCGCAGCCTAAATCCAGCACATAAGGCGCGGGCCCTAGCGCTTTAAGACAGGCAAGGCCTGTTCGCCACTGTGCATTACTGATGGCATCGTAGCTTTTGGCAGCGGCTGAAAAGCGCTTGGCAATGGCATTAGGCAATGGGGGTTTTTGATCCACGTTGTTTTGATTCATCTGTTTTTATCTGCGTTCTTTTTTCGCATTACTTTTATTCGCGTTACTTTTATCCGTATCATTAGCGGCCTAATCTAAGTTGGTATCAGCGCTAGGCTTAGTAGTCGAGTCGAGCGCAAATAATTCTTGGCGGATGATCTGCATCACCCATTCAGGGTCGGATAAAAACAGCGCATGTGAGCAGCCGTCCATAATGGCAAAACGGTGAGTGGGCGCTAACTTCTCCCAAGCGCTAGCCAGTGCAACCGGAATTAGGTTGTCGTTTTGACCTAGAATATGCAAAGTCGGGCACTGAATATGGGCTTGTTCATCGCGTAGGTCGCTTGAGCGTAAGATTAACAACCCCTCGCGAAGTGCTTTTGGTGCGGGAAGGCCGCAGAAATAGAGTATGCGCTTTAGCGTCTCGACGTCTTGTCGGTAATGTGCCCCATCTTTACATTGTAGCGCTAAAAAACGGATCAGTGTGCCTTCGGCATCTTCCTCATACATTTGCAAAAAGCTGTCGATCACCTCGGTCGCTATGCCATAGGGCCAGTCATCGCTTGCGCAAAACTTCGGTGTGCTTGCGATGGTCACTAATTGCTTTACTCGATCTGGCGCTTGGCAGGCGATTCGCTGAGCTACAATACCGCCCAATGACCAGCCCAAAAAAGTCGCTTGCTCAGGGCAAACCTCAAGCACGCGTTCAACCAAGGACTCAAGTGTATAACCCCCCCGAGGCAAAGGGCTTTGGCCCATGCCAGGAAGGTCGATAACGGTCACCTGATAATTATTGAGCAGCTCAGGAATAAGACTGTCCCAAACAATGGAATGCAGGCCCCAGCCATGCAGTAAAACCAGATCACCACGGAAGTTTTCGGGCGTCGCTTGGCTGCGATACGTATTATGAAAGCAAGTGAGCTTCATCAAATACCTCAAAAAGTGTGTGGCACAGCTGCTCTATCATGCCGCTGTGATGAGCCGCGCTTAAGGCGATACGCAAGCGCGCTGTATGTTTGGGCACGGTTGGCGGGCGAATAGCATTAACCCAGAACTCTTTTTGTTTCAGCGCTTGGCTAAGATTTAATGCCAACTTGGCATCGCCCACCATAATCGGCTGAATGGCGCTTTGGCTGTCCATAACGGGTAAGCGATAATGCTGGCAGAGCTGTCTAAAGTGCTGAATATGGGCGGTCAGTTGCTGTTGTCGTTCGGGTTCGTTTTTCAGCCGCTCTACATTATGCAGTGAGGTGGCGATCACGCTAGCCGGCAGTGCTGTAGTATAGATATAGGGACGAGCAAATTGCTGTATGCCGTCAATCAATGACTGTGACCCGGCAATAAAAGCGCCAAAGCTGCCTAATGCCTTTCCAAGCGTGCCCATTAATAGGGGGGCCTGCGCAGGGCTAAGCCCAGCTGCCTGAATACTGCCGCGACCGTGTTGTCCAAGAACGCCAAGGCCATGTGCATCATCAACATAAAGTAACGCCTGATGCGCGCTAGCAACTTTAGCTAAATCAGCAAGGGGCGCGAGATCACCCTCCATGCTGAAAACGCCGTCGGTTGCGATCAGCGCTGGCTTGTTTTTCAACGAAAGTAAGCGCTCACAATCATCGGCTGAATTGTGTTGGTAGCGGATGAACTCAGCACGACTTATTTGCCCTGCATCGATCAGTGAGGCATGGTTTAATTTATCTTGCAAAAACAGGCTGTGACGATCGGTAAGCGCCGAAGCTATAGCAAGGTTAGCCATATAGCCTGTCGAGAATAATAAAACGCGCTGATAGCCTAGCCACTGGGCAAGCTCAGTTTCAAGACGCTGATGCAATTCGGTATGCCCCGTAATCAGGTGCGAAGCACTGCTGCTTAAGCCAAAACTTTGGCTGGCTGTATCAAGCAGCGAGCCATCAGCGCATTGGGCTAAACCGAGATAATCATTGCTTGAAAAATTGAGATAAGTCGCGCCGTCAATGCAAAGCTTGATCGAGCCGCCATCGGCTTGGCGAATAGCAACATGACGTTTGAGCGCTTGACGCTCAGCTTGAGCTAAGCGTTTGGCCAGCCCTTTGGCTAACAGGCTTGGTTGAGTGGGTTGATCAGGCTGATCAGTCGGTTGAGACATGTTAGTGGCCAAATGATCGACAGGGTTTACACTACGTTGGTCGTGTTTTGGGTGCTGGCTTTGATGCCAAGTTCTGACAAGAGGCGCTCATCAGCGACTTGTCCGTTATTATCCACGGTGAGCAAACGCTCGCCTGAAAAGATCGAGTTGGCACCGGCAAAATAACAAAGCGCTTGCAGCCCATCGTCCATTGATTCGCGTCCAGCAGATAGGCGCAAAAAACTGTTTGGCATGATAATACGAGCCACGGCAATGGTGCGAACAAACTCGATACCATCAAGCGGTTCCACATCTTCAAGTGGGGTGCCTTCAATAGCGACTAGGCGATTAATTGGAACCGATTCAGGGGCAGGGTTAAGCGAGCTGAGCTGGTACAAAAGGTGTATCCGGTCTTCGCGGCTTTCGCCCAGACCTAAGATGCCGCCACAGCAGACTTTCATTCCCGCATCGCGAACATGTTGAATGGTGTCCAAGCGGTCTTGGTAGCATCGGGTGGTGATGATGTTCTTGTAATGCCCAGGTGAAGTGTCGAGGTTGTGGTTATAGTAATCAAGCCCCGCTGTTTTCAGCTGACTGGCTTGTTCAGCATTTAACATGCCTAAGGTCATGCAGGTTTCTAGCCCTAAGTCTTTGACTTCTTTGACCATGCGTGTGAGTTCAGGCATGGATTTGCTCGGTGGTGAGCGCCAAGCGGCTCCCATACAAAAGCGAGTTGAGCCAGCGGCTTTGGCGGCCTTGGCTTGCTCGATCACTTCTTCAACCACAGCTAAGGGTTCTTTTTCTAATTCGGTGTTATGGTGGCCGCTTTGCGAGCAGTAGCCGCAGTCTTCAGGGCAGGCGCCAGTTTTAATGCTCATTAATGTGCTCATTTGCACTTCGTTGGGGTTGAAATGCTCACGATGGACTTGCTGTGCTTTGAACAATAAGTCGTTGAATGGTAGTTCGTATAATTCGCGAATCGTTGAAAGCTTAACCGAGTTAGCTCTTGCCGCAGGTGGAATATAAGACGTGACTTGGCTCATTGGGACTCATGGTGTTGAAATTCTTAAACTGAGTTTTATCATAAGAAGATCAAGGAAGGAGTCAACGTGAAAGGAAAGTTTTGGTTAACATCTCAGTTTGCCCGCTTGGCGCTGCAACGGTGTTTGGGCTGTGATTTGGCTCTACCGAAAACATCGCTGGTTTCGTCTTCGAGCTGCAGCTCGGATGTTTGGTTGTGTCCAAGCTGCCTGGGTGACCTACCTTGGCTGGGATCGGTTTGTTTGTTTTGTTCGATGCCGCTTCCAGAAAACGCCGTGGTCCAGACATGCGGACAGTGCCAGCAAAAAGCGGCTCAGCAGGGGCCGGCTAAAGGCTTCATGGTTGCTCCTTTTGCTTATCAAGCGCCAATTGATCAGTGGATACATGCGTTTAAGTTTAGCCGTTTATTTGGCTACGATGAGTTTTTGGCGGATTTAATGGCAAGCTATATTGCGGATTTTTATTCAGCTCAGGGTTTGCCGTTGCCACAATGCCTCATTCCCGTACCTTTGCACCGCCGACGTTTTTGGGCTCGCGGCTATAACCCCGCAGGATTGTTAGCTCAATGTTTGGCGCATCGCTTAGGCCTGGCTTTTGATGCACACGCACTAAGACGTCATCGACATACGCATGTGCAGCGTGAACTCAAGCGCAAGCAACGCCTGGCTAATGTCCGAGATGCTTTTACAGCCTCAGAGTCGCTGGCCTATCGCCATATTGCCCTGATTGACGATGTGCATACCTCAGGAGCGACGGCAGAGGCATGTCAGGCAGCTTTATTGCGAGCTGGTGTTGAGCAGGTGGATATTTGGGTGTTGGCGAAAAATCTGGGCGATTAGTCCAGATAGCCGTCTTGTCTCAGCTGGCGCTCAATGCGCTGAGCCATTGCTTGAGTCCAAACGGTATTAATTCGCTGCATTTGCATGCTGATATTGCGCATATTGCTGAGCATTTTTTGGCCAACTTCTGAGCGATAAAAGGCGTTCATTTGCTCCATATCTTCTTGGGTGAACAGCTCTTTGTAAATCGCCAAGTTTTGCTTATGCAGAGTATCGGTGTCTTTAGAAATCTCGCGTTCGAGGTCTTGCCAGTAATCCTCAGGAACATTGGGGAAGTTGGTTTTGATTTGAGCCAACAGGTTTTTCGATAGCTTTTCAGCAAGGCCATAGCCGCCAGTGTACTGAGTAAACTCAATGATTTGGGCATCGGTTGGCGTTTCGGCCTGAACCGTTTGAACGCTGAATGCGAATACGGCGAATAGTAGGGCTAAAAATCTCATGGTCTCACCTGTTTTGCTTATCTTTTTGACGCAATACTGCGTTCAGGGTTCATCATAAACTGAACGATTTTTTGATCAAGCGCAAGTTTTCTTCCACGGCGATTATAATAATTGCCATTGATCTGGCAGGTGGCGATCAAAAAACGGAAATATTCACGGTAGCGTTTTGGCACGGGTTTTTGTGGCTGATGCCAAAAGCTTGCCAGTGGTTGTTGATCCGTAAGCCCTTCAACATCGTATACTGCCTCGCCAATCACTTTAGTAGGGCATTGGTGGTGAATTGACTGGATGCCTGTGGTGCTGTTGAGCGTGACCAAGCCTTCAGCCTCGTCCAATAATGTCGGCAGGTGGCCGCCCTCAAGAACTAGGCTGCGCTCAGACAGCTCATGCCTGTGCAGCAGCGCTTTGCTGATGTTGCGCCAAGATTTTAAATGACTGTCCAAAGGATGAGTTTTGATCACCAATTGCAAATCTTTGGGAGCATGCTGAGCAAAATTTTGAATGATGTCGTTTAAAAATTGCTCAAAATCGTCATATTGTGAGTGAAACAATACTTGCGCATCGTATTCAAGCTGAAGTGGTAGTAGAAAAAAACGCGGTTTTTTATCTAAAAACGCTGACATGAGCGCTTCGCCTCGCTGCAATAACCGGCCACGGTGTGGGGCAAGTTTCAGCCAAGCAGCCAGCTCTGGGCCAATAGCGACTTTGCGATGCGTAGTAAAATGTTTGAAACGATGTTTAAAAAAACAGTTAAAGGCCATAATGCCAAGATAGTGCTTGATGACATAGAGCACCATGGGTGTGGTCACAGCGCCGATTTGCTCACTCTCAATATCAATCTGCTCCAGCGTATCGGGTGAGTGCTCCATGAAACGCGACTTAATGCTGGAGTGGCCATTAACGCCATCATGCTCCAGCGTAATCCATTGGGGGCGCAAATAACCCTCTTCAAACATATGCAAGTGAAGCCCGAGTGATTTGGCTACCTTGATCGCCTTTTGATGGTAGGGGCGGCAATCGCCAAAAAGTACGATATCAGTCACTTGACGATCGGTGCAGTACTGGCGAACCCATTCGGGCCACTGCTCTAGAGTGCCAGTGAAATTACTGACGTTCGGGCTGAAAAGATTTGGCCAGTCTACCCAGTCGCCACCCGAGAAATTAATTCGTGAGACGTTAATTCCCAAAGGCGCAGATTGGCGCTGTAAATGACGGCCCAGCTGCTTAAAGAACGGCCCGACGGGGCCTTGAAGAAAGAGAAAGTGACGTGATGTCTGAGTCATTTTCATCATGCCTTTGGCTTGAATAAGCGAAAAAATCGGGT
>JAXHSS010000097.1:0-7438 GCA_034190675.1 Pseudomonadota bacterium | reverse complement strand
ATGTTAGCCCTGTTAGCGGCCAATTTCATGCGTTTGGGCTAAATGAAGACAAGCCAGAGGGATTAACCACTGGTTTAACAGTCGAGATCGGCGGTTATGAATACAAGATCGTTGCGGTTGTTCCCGACCAGCTTGGCATTATGACGCACTTGGGGCTTGATCCGCTATGAGCATGAAAAAATTTGCGGATATGCTAGAGCATGAGATTAATCTCGTCACACAAAAGATCACGGTCGATTTGCATAAAGACTTGGTTATGACTTGGCCAGTGGGGAATCCCGACTTGTGGAAATCGCCTTATGCACCTGCTGGCTATGTTGGTGGGCGCTCGCGCATGAGCTGGGACATTTCAGTAACGCCGAAGCCTAAATTTGCGCCTTTGTCCACCAGTTATCCTGTTCCAGCATCAACGCTGCCTCAGTTATCAAAGGTGTATTACATCACCAATGGTGCGCCCTATGCGCAACGCCTTAATCAAGGGCATTCAACACAGATGCCATCGGGCACCGTTGATCGATTAGTCGAGAAGCATTCGCTATGAGCGCAACAACGATTCTGCAACAGTATTTTTTAGATAACTTTAATCCGAGTTATCTACAAGTTAACGGCCAAGACGTGTACCAAATCGGCAATATCCCTTTTGACCCGCCAGTCAAAGAAACGTGGATGCGACTACAGGTCGAAATCTTCCGTAATTCGATGCAAGGGCTACAGGGTGAAACCAAGTGGATCAAGGAGTCTGGCATGGTTATTTTAGAGGTGTTTACACCGATTTTAAGGGCAGCATCAGGAACACAAACGGTAAGGCATAAAGAAGCCCTGTTTAACGAATTTAAGCGCCTGTTTGAATATAAAGAGGTGCAAGGCGTAGAGCTAATGAGCGCGGAATTTGATTCACGCCCATACAGCGAAAACTACGAACAACACAACATCAAAATCTACTTCCACCACAACCGAGAACAGCTATGAAGAACAGTAACACCGCCATTTTTTGGGGCGAACAACCCGCCTATGACGCAGACCCTACAGTATGGCATGAACTCAGCCATAACAATCCTGATTCGTTTAGCTACACAGCAACCAAGGAAGCCGCAGAGGAGCTGAAAAACAACAGCGTAGCAGCGGTAGACCTTAGCGGCTATGAAGTGACAGGCGGCTTTGGCTACAACTTAAACACAGGCGTTAACGACCGTTTTCTTGAGATTATCTTAGGCGGTGTATTTACGGACGATGGCGGCGGCACGCTGGTGCTGGATGCGGATTCAGCCGCAGATGGCGCAACTTACCTAGCATTTGATAAAACGTGGGCTGACAGTGTCTACAACTATTACAGCAACATGCTATTGCAAAAGCTAGAACTGGTTTTCGAGGCAGACGGCAAGATGATGGCAACGGCCTCATTATTGGGCGGTAATGCAGAAACTCGAACGGTGGCGACTTACTCATCACCAACAGCTAAAACAGTGGTTGGCGGTCGCACAGGTAGCCTAGGCTTGAATGCGATTAGCTTTAATGGAGCAGGTTTTGGCGCTTGTGTCTCTAAAGTAACTATTGTGATTGAGCGTGCTGTGACTGCAAGCCCTTGCTTGGCGAATGGCGGCTATAAGAAGCCGAAAAATGGCGCACTCAAGGTGACAGGCGCTATCGATGTGCACTTTAAAGACCACACACACTATCAAGTAGCGCTGAATGAAGAAACAGCGTCTATTTCATGGGTGGATACCTCTGGCGGCAAAGAGCGCACCTATTTATTGCCGAAAGTTGCTTTAACAGGCCAACCAAACCCAGGTGGTAATGATGATGATGTGATGGCATCGTTTGAGTACACCGCATTGCTGGACGATGTGTTGGCTACAGAATTGCGAATTAGCGAGGTTGACGCTTAATGTTGAATCTATCAAAGCATAAGCTCGATACCGGCCTGATTGAGTCGGGCAAGCCTCTAGAGATTGACGGTGGTGTGATTAACGTGCGCTTTGTTAAATCTCAGGCGTATAAAACAGCGCTTGCCCTGCATCTAACCACGACAGGCTATTACAGCGAAGTTGACAAGCTGACAGACGAAGAAAAGCTAGAAAAGATTTCGAACGCCTCAATTGTGGCTACGGTCGCCTCATGGGAAGGTGTTTCCTTTGATGGCAAAACGGAAGCTGAGTGCACACCTGAGAATATTCTTGAGCTTTCTAAGCCTGAATACAGTGTTATTTGGGATCAGATTGAAAGCGTCTCAACCACTGAGAGCAACTACAAGGCGGTTGTTGCAAAAAAGTCAAAGAATACTTCCTCAGCGAAAGCCAAAGACGCATAGAAGCGCACTTTGGCCGAGCCTCTAAAAAGCTAATTCCATGCCCACTGACCGAGTGGGCGTTGGAAGGCATGGCTAGACTTGAGAAGTACGGCTATCAAGCCCTAAAAGATTATCACAAAGAAAACCCAATAACGTCATTTGACACATTGCTAGAGCTAGTTGATATATGCAAGCTGAACATTCCATCACGATCAAAATAGCCCAAGGGCAGGCGTCTATTCGCACCCTTGCGCAGCTCAAAAAAGAGCTGACCGCATCGGATGCACAGGCAGACAAGCTGGAAGAGGCGATTAAGGACGTAGACCGTGCACTTGACGGCATGGGTCGAGAGGCTGTCTCAAGCGCCATAAGCGTTGATCGCCTCACTAAAGAGAACAAGCAGTTAGAACGCCAATTAGAACGAGTTGATCGTAGTAGCACGCGCACCTTTGGCACGATGGCAGGCTTGTTAGGCGGCATCTCGTTTGTGTTTCTTGCGCAACAGCTCAAGCACGTATCAGACGAAATTGGTGGCCTAGAATCGCGGATTGCGGATGTTACAAAGACATCGGGCGATTATAACCAAGTCTTAGAGCAAGTCATTGACAGTGCGGATAGTGCAGGCGTCAAGCTTAATACCACAGCCACGCTATTTACCCGCTTATCAATGGGGCGCGATGAGCTAGGTGCAACCAATGAGCAAATTATCACTCTGGGTGAGACGGTGCAGAAATTAGGCGTTTTGTCTGGCGCTACACAAAAAGAGCTAGACGGTGCGCTCTTGCAGTTCTCTCAATCAATGAGTTCAGGCATTGTCCAAGGCCAAGAATTCAATTCGATCATGGAGCAAGCGCCTGCTATTTTCATTGAAGTAGCTAAGCAGATGAACACCACCACAGGTGCACTACGCTCTACTATGCTAGCGGGTGACTTGCTGGCTAAGGACGTGTTCGATGCGCTGATGAAAAGCACGGATGACGTAAACCAGCGATTTAAGGAAATGGGCGACTTTGCCTATCAAGCGGAAAACCGCTTGAGCAATGCATTTAAGCTGGTCGTTCGGTCGGTAGATGAGGCAAGCGGGGCAACACAGTTCTACATTGGCGTAATCAACGAGGCCGCTGTGAGTATTCGAGGCCTGTCTGATGCGATGCGCAAATATGCGGTCGATACCGATGATGCTAGCAAAGCAGGTGCTGATGGCTTCCTGTGGGTTCGTGATGTTATCGGGTTTGTTGCGGATGAGGTGGAAGATCTAACGCGAAATTACCGATTCTTTATGGCAGATTGGCACTCAAGCATTGCTTCGATCCAAGCCTCAGCGCAAGGCATGTTTGAGTATCTCAATATGCGCGATCCAGCCCAAAAAATGGCCGAATTGCGTAGAGAATCAGAATCAGCCGCGCACGCTTATCAGAAGTCTTATGACAGCCTAACGCACACAATAGAGCGCTTCGGGTCGGCTTCTGAACGCATGGCAAAAGAGATTCGCGGCCTAAGCAATAATGAGTTGACTCAATTACAGTTGCGAGCCGCAGAGATTCGTGATGAGCTGAAAGTCATCTATGACGGGCAAGTGAAATTCTTGCATCCTGATGAAGTGCGCAGGGCTGAATTGCTTAAACAAGAACTTGAGCAGATCAATAAGCTAACCGAAAAAAGCGATATAGCGCCAAACGTGAATACAGCGCCTACCTCGACCCCAAGAGTCCAGAAAAGAGGTGCACAAGCAGCCCCGCGCTATGACAACTTGGACATGCTCGACCAGTTGCGCGAATACCAGATGGGTGAGCTTGAGCAGATCAACAAGCATCATCAAGACCGTGTTAATGCCGCATTAGCACTTAACCTGTCAGAACAGCAAATTGCACAAGCAGGCTTTGAAAACCGTGCTGCACTCAATGACGAGATTATCAAGCTATCAGAGCAACGACGCGAAAAAGAGTTTGATATTTTATCGGAAGCCGCTGGCAAGAAATTCACGGATGAAGAAGCACGCTTGCAACAACAACGCGATATGATGGAGCGCAGCCACAAGGAAATGCTTAACAGCTTCAAAATAAGACGTGCAGACCAGCTAGAGGCAGAAGGTAGAATAGCCGAAGCTGGCAAGTTGCGCAGGGAGGCAGAAGTTGAGCAATTGCGGTTGCATCAAGCCAGTAAGCTTGCGGATTTAAAAGCGGCAAAAGATGAAGAGCTGTTAACGACTGAGGAGTACGCTCAGCGCAAAGCGGAAATTGAAATTCAATACGCTGAGGAAGTGGCTCGCACCAAAGCAGAATTGGAAGAGCAAGCCACACGCGCCAAGCTGGAGCAGGTCAACTCACAAGTTGGCGTGATGGGCGATTTTTACGGTAATCTAGCTCAACTGGCTGGCAAAAACAGCAAAGAGCAACGTGCGCTGATGATTGCTCAATCGACAATGGCAGCTATTCAAACGGGCATTAACACGCGCAATACAGCAACCGCATCTGGCATTCCAGAGCCTGGACCCGCTATTTTGGGTGGCATTGCCTTTGCTGCGCAAATGGCTCAAGTTCAACAACTCAAAAGCCAGTCTGTAGGTTCGTATGAGGATGGCGGCTTCATCCCGGGTACGAGCTATCGAGGCGATAATCTGGTGGCTAATGTTAACTCAGGTGAGGCTGTGCTTAACGCGGGTCAACAGCGTGAGTTCATGCGCTTGGCCAACGGTGGCGGCACAACCAATTCAGCCCCTGTATTTAATTTTTACGGCCTGCCCGCGCAACCGAAAGTCACGCGCAACGCACAAGGCGGTTATGACTTCGACTTCACGGAGGCCTTCCGCGATATGCTAGATTCACCTGAAGGCGACCGAGTGTTTACCTCAGCTGTGAGGAAAGTCTCGTGACCACGATATACGAAAATTTCGACAACGCGGAGCACTGGTCTGGCGGTTCGGCTACGGTGTATCAATTCACGGATGGCGAGCTAGTAACCAATTTTCAATCCAACACATACAGCGAGTTAACGCGCAATTTTG
The DNA here is from genome assembly GCA_034190675.1 of Pseudomonadota bacterium. Classification (GTDB taxonomy): domain Bacteria; phylum Pseudomonadota; class Gammaproteobacteria; order Pseudomonadales; family JAXHSS01; genus JAXHSS01. The sequence goes on along the minus strand of JAXHSS010000097.1, from coordinate 2,147 downwards.
GCGCAAGCTTGATGCAAAATGCCCGCTATTGTGCGCTGGATTTCACGATCTATGCTCTGGATGGCTCGGAAAGTGTGATGCTATATTTGTTTGACGAGCGGTTTATCTTCTTCAAAGACCCCGCTTTTGGCCGATTCCGTGGCGTTGCGTCATCCATTTATGTGCCGCAAATCGGCATCCCTTATCGCTACGAGTTAAGAATCAATGAATCGGGCGATTTCGAGGAACGTTTGTACAACTCTGACACGGGTGAGGAGTATTTCAGCGCCGCAGGCAATAACAGCTTTACATCTTCTGGCGATGTGTTTTTCAGAAATAAAGGCGCTAGCAATGAAATTTCTGGAACTGTTATTCATTTCGATAATCTCGTTATCTCAGATCAGACAACGCCAGAGTCGCCTTACGAATCTGTTGATGATGATCTCGACACCATCGACATTGAGACCGCTGTTTTCCATGCCGACCAGTACAAGCTGAGTGAGACCATTAGCTTTCAAACGGCAATTAACCGCGCTGAATCAGGCGCTGAATATCGCACGGCTTTGTATCCGTATCCTGATCGTGTATGGCAGTTTACGGCAAGCAATGACCAGCTAAGCATGTTTAACTTGCAGCAAGAGCGCTTAAGTGACTGGTATGTCCCTGCCATGCAATTAGCTGAGGCGATTGATGTGGCGCAGGGCGCGACTAACGTGCCGTTTGACCACTTTGGCTATGTTTATTTAACAAACGGTACGAATAACCAGCTCACGACTATTTCGGGCAACACGCTTGCCGATGCCGCTACACATGACTTTACGCATGTCGCCCCTGCTTATGTGGGCAAGCTGATCGAAAACCCTGTGATGAGCCATAACGCACTGTATGCGCGTGATAGTGTTCAATTTCGTATGCAGATTTATGACGATCTGGAGTTTACGCCAGCATACACCTACCAAGGTGACGAGGTATTTACCGAGTGTACGCTATTACAGGGCATGAGCACCACAGAATACAGCCAAGAGATTGGCGTCAATGCCACGATTAACAACTATTTCGATATCCACGCTGAAACGCCAAACACGCAGTTTAAGCGCCCGATTAAGTTGCTTTATTATCGAAAGCAACTCAAAAGCCGCTATTCGTGGCTTTTTGACAAGCAAGGGCGGTATAAGCCGTTTTGGTATCCATCGTTTGGCAATGAATTTACAGGCTTTAGCGTTGCAGGGCAGGTCATTACTACACCGAAAACACACGTGCCCAAGCATGTGGCGATTGAAAAAGAGGGCGCATGGACGTTTTACGCTGTGACAGTTAACGAGCTTGAAAGCACGCTAGAGCTAACACTCGATGCCTTACCACCTGCTGAGCCGTTTAACTTGTATCGCTTAGACCATGTTCGCCTTGATTCTGATTCGGTCACGATCGAACACGGTTATACCTTCGCGCTGGATTTAACCATCACTGAATTGCCATGATTTTTTTATTCAAGATTGATTCTTTGCGCTACACCACCGCGCCCAAAGCACAGGTGCATGAAGGGGAAACCTACGAGCCTCATGCGATCACCGATATTCAGCACAAGGGCGAGGGTGACAAGCCTGATGAGCTGACGTTCAAGGTTCGTGGCGATAGCCCTGTGCTTAATTCGGTTAAGCGCACGGTTGACGTGTTATGCGATTATAACGGTGAGGCTCATTATTTGTTTTCAGGCGAAACCGTAAAGCTGGATAAATCCAACCGATACCGAAAAAAGACCGACCAAGCCAAAGTCACTTGCAACAACGTACTGAGAATCACAGAAGAGCGCATCCCCTTGATGCAGATACAGAAAACCAGCTGTCCTTTGACGCTGGGCCATCCGCGCTGTGGCGTTAACCTGCCCGATTTTACGTTGGTTACTACGGTTTCAGGCATCGATGGTAATTCAGTCACTTTAGCCGATGCGGTATCGTTGCATCATAACTACATAAACGAAGTGTCTCAGACGTTCAACCCAATAGCTGGCACGGTTATTACCTTGACGGATACCACTGGCTTAGAGGTGGGGCAAACGGTAACGATATTGCCATTTTGTGACCACTCAATCGAGGCGTGCGAAAACACGTTTAACAACGTGAACAACTACCAAGGCTGCCCCAACATGCCAGAGAAAAACCCTCATTCAG
>JAXHSS010000096.1:2963-7451 GCA_034190675.1 Pseudomonadota bacterium | reverse complement strand
CCAGCGGTTCGGCTGGCGATATTAATGTATTTGCCGATCAGATCAGAGTTCACGCGGGTTCGGAAGTCTTCTAGGTTGAGGTCTAGATCTTCAACATGAGCATTGAGTTTTGCGGCAAAGTAATAGCGCAAATAAGCGGGCTTTAAATGGTTCAGGTAGGTGTCGGCCATAACAAAGGTGCCGCGTGATTTGGACATCTTTTTACCATCAACTGTCAAGAAACCATGGCAGAACACACCATTTGGCAGGCGATGATCTGAGTTTTTCAGCATCACGGGCCAAAAAAGACCGTGGAAATTGATAATATCTTTGCCAATAAAGTGATACAGCTCGGCTTGGCTATCCGCGGCCCAGTATTGGTTGAAGTCGAGGCCTTGCTGCTGGCATAGCGCTTTAAAAGCGGCCATATAGCCAATTGGGGCATCCATCCAAACGTAGAAGTATTTGCTCTCATAACCTGGGATCTTAAACCCGAAATAGGGCGCTTCGCGGGAAATATCCCAAGGCTGCAAGCCATCGTCTAACCATTCTTTGAGTTTGTTGGCGATTTCTGGCTGAAGGGCGCCACTGGTGGTCCATTCTTTCAGAAAGTCAGTGTAGTCCGCTAAGTTCAAAAATAGCTGTTCGTTTTCTTTTTCGACCGGTGTGCTGCCTGATAATGTTGAGGTTGGGTTTAATAGCTCGCTGGCTTGATAGGTGGAGCCGCAGGCTTCGCAGTTGTCTCCGTATTGGTCTTCGGTTTTGCATTTTGGGCAGGTGCCTTTAACAAAGCGGTCGGCAAGAAACATGCCTGCTTCTTCGTCAAACAGTTGTTTAACAGGCTTTGAGCTGATTAACCCGCGATCTTGCAAGGTGGTGAAGATCTGTTCAGCGAGTTCTCGGTTCTCTTCGCTATGGGTGCTGTGATAGTGATCAAAGCCAATTTGAAAACCAGCAAATGATGCTTTATGAGCGGCTTGAACATTGGCGATTTGCTGTTCAGGCGTGATACCGTTTTCTTTAGCTTTGAGCATGATCGCTGTGCCGTGAGCGTCATCTGCGCAAACAAAGTAGCAGTAATGCCCAGACATTTTCTGGAAGCGAGCCCAAATATCGGTTTGGATATGTTCCAGCATATGGCCAAGATGGATCGCTCCATTGGCATAGGGAAGGGCGCTGGTAATGAGAATGTGTCGAGATGCTGTACTGGCCATACTGTTTAAAATGTTTCGCTGCGTTTACAAAATCGCAATTGTAACAACTAAAATGCTTTGTCACTATCACCTTAAAATTAAATAAGAGAGGGAATCGGTGATTTCTCGAGTAATTAAATGGGCCATTGGCCTAAGTGTAGGACTACTCATGGCGTGCTCGCCGAAGTATGAGCTGCAATATCAATATTCTGCAGCTAATACCGATGAGGTGAAGGGCTGCGTGATGCAATGCAATCAAACGCGATTGGCTTGTCAGAAAAATAATGAATTACAATTTTCACAATGTGATATGCAAGGCCGAACGGGGTTATACCAGTTTGAAAATAATCGCGTAGGTTGTGATGAGCGTCAAACACATTGTGAAGATACGGTATCGTTTAACAGCTCCGCTTTTAATCATATATGTCAGCTGAATTATCGCGAGTGCGAGCGCTCATTTAATGCCTGTTATGAAAGCTGCGGTGGTGAAGTTAAGGTTCAGCGTCACTGCGTAGAAAACTGCGATTAATGACAAGACGCTGACATTTTTTTGTTACACTGCCTCATTGACTGCAACGGCTGTGGATGACTGTGTTTGATGCTAAAGCTTTCTTAAAAACGGCGCCAAATTTACCCGGTGTCTACCGTATGTATGACGCCGATGAAAAGCTATTGTATGTTGGCAAGGCTAAAAACCTCAAAAAGCGACTGAGCAGCTACTTTCGTAGGCAAACGGGCAGTTTGAAAACTGATGCATTGGTTGCCAAGATCGATCATATTGAGCTTGCGGTCACCCAATCAGAAATTGAAGCGCTATTGCTTGAGCAAGACCTTATTAAGGCGCATAAGCCGCCGTTTAATATCTTGCTTCGTGACGATAAGTCGTATCCGTATATTGTGCTTGATCAGTCGATAGCCGAGGCTCCTCGGTTTAAGTTTTTTCGTGGCCGTAGGCGACCTAAGCAAAGCTTTGGCCCATTCCCAAACTCTTATGCGGTTCGCGATACGCTGAATTTGCTGTATAAGATATTTCGCGTTCGCCAGTGCCAAGACTCAATGTTTCGCCACAGGAGTCGCCCATGTTTGCAGCATCAAATTGGTCGATGCAGCGCACCCTGTGTGAACTTGATTTCTGCTCAGGATTATCAGCGGGATGTACATTTTGCTCAGTTGTTTTTGCAAGGCAAAAATGAGCAGGTCACCGCTGAGATTCAAGCCGATATGTTAGCCGCTTCTGAGGCTTTGGACTTTGAGGCGGCGGCACGTTACCGCGATCAAATTCAGGCAATACGTTTGGTTCAGGCGGAGCAAGCGGTGACCAAAAGCAGCGGTCACGCGGATGTGTTTGCGGTGGCGCAGCAATCGGGCTCTGTGTGCGTGTTTGTGATGTTTGTTCGTAATGGCTCGATTTTGGGCAGTAAAGGCTATTTCCCTGATACGGTGCACCATGCCCCTGAGGATATTCTTGAGGAGTTTGTTTCGCAGTTTTATCTCGGCTCAGCAGATCGAGATTTGCCCGAAGATATTATTACCCCGACCACCTTAAGCACAACCAAGCTCTTAGCCGAGGCGATTGAAAGCCGTTATGAGCGTAAAGTGAGTTTTTCTCGCGCCACTCGCACTGATAAACTGGGCTGGATGAAAATGGCTGAGACGAATGCGCAAAATCAGCTTGTTAGCCATTTAAACCATAAGAAAACCTTGTTTGAGCGTTTTATGGCGGTGCAAGAGGCGCTGTCGCTAAAAGCACTACCCAAGTCGATGGAGTGCTTTGATATTAGCCATACTCAGGGCAATTCGACCGTGGCATCGTGTGTGCACTTTGATGCGCAAGGCCCGAATAAACGGCTTTACCGCCGCTACGATATTCAAAACATTAAAGGCGGTGATGATTACGCGGCGATGCGACAAGTGCTAGAACGTCGATATGCTAAGCTAAAAAGCCAGCCTGAATTGCTGCCAGACATTGTGCTGATCGATGGCGGTAAGGGGCAGTTGAGCTCAGCCATGGCGGTGTTTGAACGATTCGACTTGCCTCAGCAAGCGCTATGGAGCATTGCCAAAGGCGAGGGTCGAAAAGCGGGGCTAGAGATTTTGCATCATGGCCTGACGGGTCAGGTGATCGATTTGCCTGCGGATTCGGTCGCCCTGCATTTATTGCAGCATATTCGTGATGAGGCGCACCGTTTTGCTATAACTGGGCATCGGGCAAAGCGTGCTAAAGCGAGTAAGGAGTCGATCTTGGAGCATATTCAAGGTGTGGGAAGCAAACGCCGACAAGCGCTGCTAAAACATTTTGGTGGTTGGCAGGCGCTTTCAACAGCGAGTGCTCAAGATATCGCTAAAGTGCCGGGTATCAGCCAAAAGCTTGCAGAGACCATTTATTTTGCCGTGCATAGTGACTGAGACTTCGCTATGATGCTTTTTCAACAGATTGATCCGTAATTATGTGGAATATTCCTAACCTTCTCACGTTATTCCGAATGTTGATGATCCCTGCGATTATTTATGCATTTTATAGCCCATCCGTAGCCAGCTACTGGACCGCACTGTTTTTTTCTGTCGCAGCAGTGACGGATTGGCTTGATGGCTTTTTGGCCAGAAAACTTAACCAAAGCACACCGTTTGGCGCGTTGATTGACCCCTTGGCTGATAAGCTCATGGTATCTACAACCTTGGTGCTTTTGGTGAGCCAGCATGCCACGATCTGGCTAACCATACCTGCGGCCATTATTATCATGCGGGAAATTACCGTTTCAGGCCTGCGCGAATGGATGGCGCAAATTGGCCTTCGCGATAAAGTAAAGGTCTCGAGTATGGGTAAATTAAAAACAACCGTGCAAATGCTCGGGATCTTGCTGTTACTGATTGTCCAGCCTGCTTTTGATAATGAGGCTATAGTTTTTGATGGTGCTATGATTATTTGCTATCTTTTGATCTATGTTGCTGCGCTATTAACGCTGTGGTCGTTACTGAATTACCTTAAAGCCGCGTGGCCTTATCTAAAATAAAAATAACAACAAAAACAAATTAGGAGTGTTGAAATGCAAGTGTCCGATCAAGTGTATGATGTCATTATTGTTGGTGCAGGTTTGTCAGGTATTGGTATGGCCTGCCACCTTAAACGCGACTGCCCTGAAAAAACTTATGCGATTTTAGAGCGACGTCAAGATATGGGCGGAACATGGGATTTGTTTAAATACCCTGGCATTCGCTCGGACTCCGATATGTCGACCATGGGCTACGAGTTTAAGCCATGGACTGAACCTGCTTATCTAGCCGATGGCCCTTCGATTAAGGCCTATATCAAAGAAAC
>JAXHSS010000096.1:0-2863 GCA_034190675.1 Pseudomonadota bacterium | reverse complement strand
TTAAATACCCTGGCATTCGCTCGGACTCCGATATGTCGACCATGGGCTACGAGTTTAAGCCATGGACTGAACCTGCTTATCTAGCCGATGGCCCTTCGATTAAGGCCTATATCAAAGAAACAGCGCAAGAATACGACGTCCCGTCTCATATTCACTATGGTTTAAAAGCCATGAAAAGCGAGTGGTCTAGCGAAGAAAAGCTGTGGACTGTGACTACGCTGAATGAAGCCACGGGCGAAACGCAGCAGTGGAAAGCAAAATTCACTGTAGGTTGCACTGGTTATTATAATTACGATCAGGGCTATCGCCCTGACTTTGCAGGCGAGGCGGATTTTAAAGGGCAAATTATTCACCCTCAGCAATGGCCAGAAGATCTAGACTATGCCAATAAACATGTGGTGATTATTGGCAGTGGTGCAACAGCGGTAACGTTGGTTCCAGCGATGGCCGATAAGGCGGCAAGTGTGACCATGCTTCAGCGATCTCCTACCTATGTAGTGTCTGTACCAAGCGTGGATCCAGCGCATTCGTTCTTGTCTTCGTTTTTGTCTGAAGAGCGAGTCTATAAGATGTCGCGAGCGCGTAATATCTTTATTCAACGCGCGCTTTACTGGGCCAGTAAGAAGTTCCCGAGTTTGGTGAAAGGCATTTTGTTAAAGCTGGCGCGTAAACAGCTGAAAGGCAAAGTGGATATGAAACACTTCACGCCGCACTATAACCCTTGGGATCAGCGTCTTTGTGCGGTACCTAATGGTGATTTATTTAAAGCGCTGCGTTCGGACAAGGCACAAATCGTTACCGATCATATCGATAAGTTCACTGAAAACGGCATCTTGCTCAAGTCTGGCCAAGAGTTAAAGGCCGATATCATTGTTACCGCTACAGGTCTAAAAATTCAGATGCTAGGCGGCGGCCAAGTTTTTGTTGATGGTAAGCAGGTTAACCCAAGTGAATTGATGACTTATAAAGGGGTGTTGGTTCAGGATATGCCGAATGCCGCGGTTATTTTTGGCTACAGCAACTCCTCTTGGACATTGAAAGCTGACTTGGCTCAAAACTATATTTGCCGTGTGTTGAAGCATATGGATGAGAAGGGCTATAAGATGGCCATTCCAGTCGATGATGAAGGCTGTATTACAGAGCACAGTGTTTTTGGCGAGTTGTCGTCGGGCTATATTGCACGTGCTAAAGATGAAATCATCAAGCAGGGTTCAAAAGCGCCATGGAAAGTGGACCATAATGTCTATAAAGATCGCGACATTTTGCTTGAACAGCCTGTAGCTGAGGAGCACTTGAAGTTCTCCTAATGACGCGACCAGAACAAGACCCTCGGATATTTTTTGCAGCTGAGCGTACGCTTCTTGCGTGGAACCGCACCAGCTTAGCTGCTATTGCCTTTGGTTTTTTGATTGAGCGCTCAGGTCTTCTGATTGAGATCATTGCTCCTGAAGCAACACCAGAATTTGTAACGGCTTACAATTTTTTCTTGGGTTTGCTCTTTATCTTAATCGGTGTAATTTCGATTGTTTTTTCTACATTTCGTCATCAAAGGTTCATAAAAACACTGGCTCTTCACCAGCTACCAAAAAAATACTCTTCTTTTCATGAAATTTGGCTCCACCTCTTGTTCGCTGTTTTAGGCCTCGGGCTTGCAGGATTGATTATCATTAAGCACGTTCAGTGATTTTTGCCGAATTTGAGCGGTGTTCGATGGTTTTTTCATCTGGGAAAAGCTGGTAAAATGGTCGTAATAATTCATTGACTGGATTTTCATGTCTTCGATCATAACGAATAAACCGTCCAAAGATTTTGTCCGCGAGCATCTTGATGGCATGTGTGCGATCAATACGCTTACGGAGGCGCAAAAGGATGGATATCGCCAGAAAATTAAAGCGTTACTTAAAGAAAAAAATGCGGTTATTGTGGCGCATTACTATACGGACGATGAAATTCAGGCGTTAGCTGAAGAAACGGGCGGCTGTGTTTCGGACTCGTTAGAAATGGCGCGTTTTGGCCATGATCATGATGCTGACATGCTTATCGTTGCCGGCGTTAAGTTTATGGGTGAAACCGCAAAAATTTTAACACCGAACAAACGCGTCATTATGCCAACAGTTGAGGCGACCTGCTCACTCGATTTGGGTTGTCCTGCTGATGAGTTTACGGCGTTCTGTGATGCGCATCCTGATCACACCGTAGTGGTTTATGCAAATACTTCGGCTGCGGTAAAAGCGCGAGCTGACTGGGTGGTTACTTCCAGCATTGCGGTTGAGTTGATTGACTATTTGGCAAGCAAAGAGCAAAAAATTATTTGGGCACCTGATCGTCATCTCGGTAGCTATGTTCGAGACAAAGCTGGAGCTGACGTGTTGTTGTGGGAAGGCTCTTGTATTGTGCACGAGGAGTTTAAAGCAAAAGGCATTCGCGATATGCAAAAGGTGTATCCTGATGCCGCTGTTTTGGTTCACCCGGAATCCCCAGCCTCTGTCGTTGAGATCGCGGATGTGGTCGGCTCGACATCACAATTGATTAAAGCTTCAACAGAATTACCAAACCAGCAGTTTATCGTGGCGACAGATCGCGGTATTTTTTACAAGATGCGTCAACTCAGTCCTGAGAAAGAGTTTATCGAGGCACCAACGGCAGGTGCGGGTGCTACGTGTCGTTCATGTGCTCATTGTCCGTGGATGGCTATGAACGGCTTAGAGAATTTATATTTGGCGTTGAAAGGTGATACTGCCAAAGAAAACGAGATTTTTGTTGATGAAGATGTCCGTCTAGAGGCCGTCAAGCCCTTAGACAAAATGCTGACATTTTCTCGTGATTTGAAAGCTGGGGCGCTAAAAGATTCGTATTGAGTGAA
>JAXHSS010000095.1:0-7477 GCA_034190675.1 Pseudomonadota bacterium | reverse complement strand
TTCCAGGCCGAACTCAGGTGGATTTTCAAGCTGAAACCGTGGCGCGTTTGTCTCGGGTAGACAATATTGTTGGTATTAAAGAGGCGACGCCACATATCGAGCGCGTGGGGCGTTATTTGGCGGATTCAAAGCAAGGTTTTGCGGTTTATTGTGGCGAAGACCCACTGGCCGCGGACTATATTTTAGCGGGGGCCAAAGGCAATATTTCAGTGACGGCGAATGTTGCTCCAAAAGCAATGGCCGAAATGTGCGCACAAGCTCTAGCGGGTAATGAGGCCGCGTTGGCTCAAAATCAGCAATTAGCCGAGTTACACTCAGCGATGTTCTTGGAGTCGAGCCCGATTCCAGTTAAGTGGGCCTTAAGCGCTATGGACAAGATTGATCTGGGTATCCGTTTGCCGCTTACGGTATTAAGCGAACATCACCAGCTAACCGTTTCACAAGCCTTAAAGAATGCGGGTTTAGTCCATGCTTAATCGGGTAAACGCGTTGTTTCAGGTGGCGTTGAACAGCTTGAAGCACCTGATGTTGCTAGCTGTTGGTGCTACGGCTCTTTCTGGCTGCGTGTTGTTTCATGATAATACGCAAGACTATATTGAAGCGCCGGTGCTTGAGCCTGTGACCTTGGCTGACGGCCGTGCCTATCCGAGTGAGTCGGCCTATCCGATTGAAAATGTCGAAGATCGTCGCAAGGACTTTGGGGAGGAGGGTGAGTATGTTTTGCCAAAGCCGCCGAGCGTAGCCATTGAAGTGGCGGATCAGCAGAACACGGATACACCACTTATTGACCGTATTAGCGTGCAATACGACGGCAGTGACCAGCCAACATTAGTCATTGCTGGCTCGCTTGCAGAGGCTTGGTTGCTGGTTTCTCGTGGGCTTTCAGGAATGGATGAGGTTGAGCTTGATGATCAATCTTATGATGAAGGTATGTTTGAGATTGAGCGAAATGAGCAGCCTTTTCAGGTCAAGCTGAGTAATAGCTCAAACGGGATTTTAATTTCCCTATTAAAGAAAGATAAGTTGGCAGAAAAGGCCGTCTCCGAGCCGTTTTTATATCAGTTACAAGACGCTATTCTCGCGCTCAATCTATGAGGTTTTCCATAATGAGCAGTGGCAGTAAGGGTAACGCGACGTTGATCCAATCGGCTGCTGGGCACCATATTTTGGTGGACTGTGGATTATCGGTTTCTTCGCTGAAAACCCGTCTAAGCGCGGCAGGGCGAAAGCTTGAGGATATTCGAGCGGTTTTGTTAACGCATGAGCATAGTGACCATAGCCAGGGTGTGGCGACATTATCGCGTAAGCTGGGCATACCGATGTACCTGACTCGTGGAACCTACCATGCCGAGCACCGAGCAGGGCGCTTAAAGGGTGAGGAGCGAGTTGAAATTATTGATTGTCATACGGGCTTTGAACTGTTTGATTTTCAAGTTCAGCCCGTTGTTGTGCCTCATGATGCCAAAGAGCCATGTCAGTATATTTTTCAGTCAGGTGATCATCGCTTAGGCTTATTAACGGATGTGGGTAAAATTACGCCGCATATTATTGAGCATTATACGGGCTGTGACGCGCTGATTGTCGAGGCTAATCATGATCCGGAAATGCTCAGAATTGGGCCTTATCCGCCCAAGCTTAAACAGCGGGTTGGTGGGATTTATGGTCATTTGAGTAATCAGCAAACTCAGGCCTTTTTGCAGGCCGTGGCATGTGAGCGACTGAAGACCTTAATGATCGCTCATATCAGCGAAAAAAATAATTCCGAACAACACGTGCAAAATGCACTGGAATCGTTGGATAATATCCAGCACTGCGATGTTCATATCGCAAAACAAAATACAGTGATGCCGTGGGTAAACCTTGCGGCAAAACCACCAGAAGCAAACAGAGAGGTATATTGTGGTTAAAGGTGAATTGCTCTATTCAGGAAAGGCAAAATCAGTGTATGCGATTGATGGTGATAACGATCACGTCATTATGACCTACCGCGATGATGCTTCCGCCTTTGACGGCAAGAAAAAAGCTGCACTTGACCGCAAGGGTAAGGTGAATAATCGCTTTAATGATTTCATCATGCAAAAGCTTAAAGAGGCGGGCATTGCCACTCACCACGTTAAGTTGTTGAATGATAACGAGTCATTGGTGAAAAAGCTTGATATGTTTCCTGTTGAGTGCGTGGTGCGTAACCGTGCGGCTGGCTCGATTACTCGTCGCTTAGGAATTGAAGAAGGCCTGGAGCTGAATCCGCCGACGTTTGAATTCTTCCTTAAAGATGATAGCTTGGGCGATCCGATGATCAACCATTACCATATTCGCTCTTTTGGTTGGGCGAGTGATGAGGATGTTAAAGCGATGGAAGCGCTTACCTTTGAAGTCAATAACGTGTTAAAAGCCTTGTTTGATGATGCAGGCATGATCTTGGTGGACTATAAGCTTGAGTTTGGTAATTTTAATGGCGAAATTACCCTAGGTGATGAGTTCTCTCCAGATGGTTGCCGCATTTGGGACAAAGCAACGCTGAATAAAATGGATAAGGACCGTTTCCGTCAAGATCTGGGTGATGTGATTGAAACCTATGAAGAAGTAGGTCGTCGCTTGGGTGTAGATTTTAACTAGTGATAACTGATTAGTTTATAAACACAGCTTAGTAGCTGCATATAAGGAGTTTGCTATGTCATTACGCTCGGTTTTTATTGCCGTTTTTTTGGTTTTTGTTGCATTGGGTGCAAGTGCTGAGCCAACGGGCAAAACGCAGAAGATTGAATGGATTATTGATCGCTCAAATTTAAAAGCTCAAGCCGAGCAAATGAGCAATGTGGTTTACAATAGTATTAATCAGCAATTTGAACTTCAAAGTTTGCCTGAAGAGTATAAAGCGGTTTTTGATGACTTTATGGATGGCATGATGGAGGTGGTTTTTGATGAAATGCTGTCGCCAGAGTTTCGCCCGGATCTGATTGCTGCTTATGATAATACCTATAGCGCATCTGAGATCGATGCGCTGTACGCTTTTTATGCTACACCAACGGGCTCGGTTATCCTAGAAAAGCAAGCGTTACTGAATGCTGAGTTGGCGCAAGCAGGCCTTGATACGATGGAGCGAATTCAGCCTGAAATTCTCATGCTTCAAAATAAGATGATGCGTGACCTGAGAGAGCTTAATTCACAATAACCCTGTTTTTCAGTGCTTAATCTTGTTGAGTTAAGGCATTTTCTGTTTTAAATAGCCTTTACAAACCGTGCTTGAATGATAATTTGAGCACGGCTTATTTGTGCGCTCATTCAATCGAAACGCGCAAAGTTAGGCTATGCTCTTGGCCTTTTTCTAGGGTGATACAATCCTCCACTGCATTCGCTGTTTCAATGCAAACCATCTGCTGATATTGCTCATCGCTGAACTGGCTTAACCGCTTGGATTTCTCAATCCATGGGTTCCATATGACGGTGCTATTACTGCCGTCACTGCTAAGATGATAAACGCGCTCAGGCGTGTTTAGCTTACAGGTGGAGCCTTGTTGATAAATACGATCCGTCTCTTCACTAAAGGTGATATCGCCAACTTGTTGTTTTAAGGCCCAAGGTGACGCCATTGCATCCCAGTAATGAATTTGGTCAAAGCCACTAATCTGTGTTTGGTGAATATCGGCGGTGGGGAAATAGCTATGCAAAGCCTGACTGAAGGTGACGGGGTTAAGGCCTAGATTATGCGTAGTTAATTGAAGGCTAAAGCCATTGGCTGAAAAGTCGAACCTTGCCTGAGCGCAGAGATGATGATCCTTATCGTTGAGCGTTAACGTTACCGATAGTGGGCTAGGCGCATCGTTGTCAGTTGAGCCATTTTGAGAGGACGACAATGACACCTCTTTGATCAGCCAGAGCCGCTCACGAGCAAAACCATGCTGAGCAAGCGTATCAAAACTCTTTTTTACGGCATCTGGATTGGCTGCATAAGCGCCGAAAATGGGCCAGCAAATGGGGATGCCGCCCCGCGGCGCTTTACCTAGCTCGAAAGTATTTCCCTCACTGAGAAAAAGCCAGTTATCAGGGTGTTTGGGGGTGCAAAACTCAATGAGTTGCGCACCTTGTAATGTGATCAGGGCAATAAAATCGGGGTGGTTGATCGCCAGAACATCCAGCTCATTGATCTGAATAATTGAAGCGCAGCTCGGCAATTTCATGGTAACCCTTGATCTTCTTATTAAAAAATCCACTATAATGCTTTCTTTTGATCTCGGGAATAGAAATGACTTTACTGCGAAAAAAATGGTTTCGTTTGGTGCTTATTGTTTTAGCGATTGTGCCTTGGGTGAAGTATTACCTCAAAGGCAAAGCCTTGCATGATCTGCGCGTGGAATGTTGGCAAAAAGAGCAGTTTTACGACTTGGCAGCGCAGGCCTGTGTCGGGTATCAAAACTCAGCAAACCAGCTGGAATTATACGAAATCTACCCGCAGTTGTTTTATGGCTCGTTATTACTCACGATTTTATTATTTTTAGTGTTAGTTTTTGTCCCAAGCGATCAACAACGCCAGTGAATCCGTCATGGCAGCATTGATTGATACCCACTGTCATTTTGACTTTACGGCTTTTGATCATGACCGTGAAGCTGTTTGGCAGGCGTGCCAGAGCAATGGCATGGCTGGCCTATTGATTCCTTCTACGCGTGCAAGTCAGTTTCAACGAACGCTAGATGTTTGCGCTCAGCATCCGCAGTGGTACCCATTATTGGGGCTGCATCCTTATTTCCTTGAAGAGCATCAGGATGGCCACCTTGAGCTGCTGGAAAACGAGGTGGAAGCTCATGGTAATGCGTTGGTTGGTATCGGCGAGATCGGACTGGATTTTTATCATGGCCGCAACTTCGCCAAGCGGCAGATGGGTTTCGTTATGGCCCAGCTTTCAATCGCAAAAAATGCGCGACTGCCTGTGGTGATTCACTCACGAAAAGCCAATGATGAAGTGCTTAAATGCTTAAATGATAGCCACTTCGAGCAGGGGGGTATTGTGCATGCCTTTTCAGGCTCAATGCAGCAGGCCGAGCGTTTGATCGACAAAGGTTTTATGCTGGGCTTTGGTGGCGCAATGACTTATGAGCGAGCAAACAATTTGCGGGATTTGTTGCGACATTTACCCGAACATGCGCTCAGTTTTGAAACGGATGCGCCCGATATGAACCCCTCTTTTATTCAGGCTGATCAGCGAAATTCGCCTGCTAATTTAACGCAAATAGTTCAAATGATTGCCGAGTTGCGTCAAGTGCCCGTTGCCGAATTAATTGACCGACATGAACAACGCGTAGTTCAGTTATTCGATTTACAGCGGCGCTCAAATGAGCATTAAAGAGAAAAAAGGATGGCCGATACAGGAGGTGTGGTGATACTCATACGGTGGCGCGATTGGCGCTGGTGGTTGGACTTAATTGGTCTGATTGGGTTGGTTACCTTGATGCTGGCAATTTTGATCAATAATGATGTTTTGCCAAGAGAGGGTCTTTGGATGACGGTGTATTGGCGTTTTTTAGCTACCCTTCGATGATTGCGATCGAGCGCAAACAGTATGTCTGGGCTGTAGTCTTGTTTATCGCACCTATCCCTGTTTACTGGATATGTTGGCTGCTTATTGTCACATAACAGTTTTTGCGTCGAGAGAGTGCTTAGCTTTGAGTTATCTTACTACTGAAGTTGTTTAGAATAAAAATTATTCTCGATATAATAGCTCATCTTATATGTTGCTAGGTTGAGTCATGAGCAGGCAATGGTTTGTTGTATTGCATCGCTATGTTGGTTTGGTAATCGCGGGTTTTTTGGTTCTTGCCGGTATTACAGGCACACTGTTAGTTTGGTACCTTGAGTTAGATAGGGCAATAAATCCGAGTCTTTATCAAATTTCGTCTGAATATTCAGATCAAGCGCCGTTAACTTCGTTACAGCTTCGTGAAATCGTGGATAAACAATATCCTAATAATCCTGTGGATTATGTCGGCTTTAATTCTGACAGCGATCACGCTCATGTGTTTTACCTCGGGTGGGCTCAAGATGCTGAAACAGGTGCGTTTATTGAACCTGAAAATAATGAAATCTTCATTCACCCTCATACCGGTGAGATATTAGGTGAGCGGCAATGGGGCTCAATTAGTCAGGGTGTTAAAAACCTGATGCCGTTTATCTATAAGCTACATTACTCTTTAGCGCTAGGAACCATTGGGACTTATACCTTTGGCATTATTGCTTTACTGTGGACAATAGATTGTTTTGTTGGGGCCTATCTGACTTTTCCTCGTCGACGACGCAATAAAAATAAGGGTAGTTCATGGTTTACGCGCTGGAAACCTGCGTGGAAAGTTCGATGGAATAAAGGCACCTATAAGCTTAATTTTGACTTTCATGTCGCGAGTGGATTGTGGCTTTGGGCGATGTTATTCGTTTTTGCATGGAGCAGTGTGGGTTTTAACTTGGGCGAAGTATACAATCCCGTCATGCAGGCGATATTTAGTCATCATGAGCAGTTTCAACGTCAAGCACCTCCTGATAAAGAGGCGTTATCTAGCCTACTGACATGGCAAGAAGCGCTTGAGGTCGGCCAAACACATGCCCAGCAACTAGCTGAAAAAGAACAGTTTTTATTGCACGATGATTTAACGCTTTATTTGAACCGCTATGATCATGTTTTTACCTATGGGGCAAGTAGTGACCTCAATGTCGGTGATCGTCAGTCAAGTGTGCAAATAAGCTTTGATGCAGGCTCAGGGGAGCTTTTACATCAATACCGAAACTATGCACAAGGTGGTTTAGGAGATACCGTTACTGAGTGGCTTATTGCGTTTCATACCGCGGATGTTTGGGGGCTGCCCTTTAGAATATTTGTGACCATTCTTGGGCTTGTTATTGCTATGCTGAGTGTGACTGGGGTAATTATTTGGTGGAGAAAATTTAAGGCGAGAAGAAGAGCAGCCGCAAAAAAAGCCAGAGCTGCGGCCAGTTTAAAATCGTAGCGGGTTCAATCGAATTGAGTTGACGACACACCTTTTGCAATTAACCAGCTGGCTGTCTTACTCGAAGGCTTTGTATGAGTAATAAATTTGATAAATTTTGAACGAATAGTGCCATATTTCATCAAAACTCAGCAGGGTAACGTGATAATAACAAGTGGATCGTTATACTGGCGCAATATTTTTGTCATTACTCGGATAATTTATGCAGTATCACGTTTCCAACTATCGCGGCGGGTTACTTTTTTGTTGTGTGGCTGCCTTATTGCTGATTTCGGTCAGTGGAGCCTTTTATCATGAGTCGGCCCTAGCATGGGGCGTTGGTTTCGCTTACATCATTTATGATACGGCATTACTTTTTTACATCGCTTGGGTTACGCGCCGAATTGATCAGGTTTCAACCAAAAACAAAGTGGCGGATAATAATGCAGATGTCGCTGACCGCACAGGCCTTATTGATGGTGGATCGTTGCCCACTGTTGCCGCTTTG
>JAXHSS010000094.1:0-7583 GCA_034190675.1 Pseudomonadota bacterium | reverse complement strand
GAAGCCTCCTTTTCTCAATGCTTAACGATGAGCATACAAACTATGAGTTTGCTTGCTGATAGTCTGCTTTATAGATGTCAATGTCAGACTCGGCCTTAAAGGCTTGAACGGCATTCATCAAGGCTTGCTCAGCAGCGGTACGCTTTGCTTGTTGGTAAAAGCTCTGCCACGCCTCGGAGTCGGTATCAACACTTGGGATGATAATGTTATCAAGCTGGATCAAGGCGCGCGCCTCGCCCTGTGACAAAGCCGCTTGGCCGTATGGCTCAGTTTTTGTTAGGGCAAACGCCGCTTGGTTAACGGCATAAGGCTGGCTTGAATCACGTCGATCAGCGGCTGCAACTTGTTCAATACTTAAATTCAGCTGTTTTGCTAAGGCATCAAAGCTTTGCTCTCCACTTTTGATGGCTTCAAGCCATTTTGTGATTTGAGCTTCCAGAGCTTGTTGCTCTTGGCTGCGCTTCAAGTAAGCTGAAATCGTACCACGAACATCGTCTAATGGCTTAGCGCTTGCTTCATGCGTATTGACCACCTGAAAAGCGACAGCGCGTGTGTCGTTGTCGGTTAAGGCATAACCGCTTAACTCGCCTGATCGAACATCAAACTCGTTTAGCTTGGCTTGCACTTCACTGCTGGCCAGCTCACCTTCGAGCTGCGCTGGGTTAACGGATTCTACACTGGTTAATGCAAGGCCGAGTTGATCAGCAATTGCAGCCACTGGATCGCCCGTAAAGCTTAAATCTTGAATGATATCTAACTGGTTATTGAAGTCATCGAGAGATTCTGCCTCATCAAGCGTTACGACAAAGTAATCAATATCCAGCGTTTCAGCTGTCATGAATTGATCCATATTGTCTTGGTAATAACTCTCGATTTGCGCATTATCGATCTCGACTTCGATGCCAGCTTGTGATGGCGTGATGCTTACGTACTGATAATCACGTTGCTGCTGATCGATCGTGTACTGCACCTCAACTGCTTTTGGTGGCAATACCACTGAGCCACCCAGTGCCTGTGTTAATTGCGCCACTTTTAGGCTTTGCGCGACGGATTGCTTAAACGCTTGCTTGCTTGGAAAGCCGTAGCTCTGAATCGTTTGCGTAGCGATTTGCTCAGAGTAACGACCTTGGCTATCTTTAAACTCGGGTGAATTAAGAATGTAGTCTTGAATCTGAGCTTCGGTTACAGTCAGGTTCATCTCATCGGCTAGTTGGCTGATCAGCATATTGTTTTCAATGCTGCGATAGACGCTTTGCTCGTTGATAAAAGCATTAAACAATGTGTCATCGTATTGATCGGCATATTGCTGCAGCATCATGCGCTTTTCGTTGATCAGCTGCTGCTGAACTTGGCGCTCCATAATTGGTTGGCCATTGATTTTAGCAATCACACCCTGCGCTTCAGGGCGAATAAACATATCGGCAAAACCGAAGAAAATAAAACCGAAAAGAATCAGGGCGATAATGACATACACCACCCAGCTGTTGACCAGATTTCTGAAGAAATGCACAGACGGTACCTATGTTGACTGTTTACGTTAAACCGTGGGATAAAAAAAAACGCATCCCAAAGGATGCGTTCTGGGCTAACTCTCGAAAGAATTAGTTAACCGCGTCTTTAAGTCCTTTACCTGCTTTGAAACCAGGAACTTTAGATGCAGGGATTTGGATTTCTTTACCTGTTTGTGGGTTACGACCCGTACGTGCTGAACGCTCTTTTACAGCGAAAGTACCGAAACCGATCAATGTAACTGAGTCGCCTTTTACTAGCGCTTCTTTAACTGTGTCTAGAACTGCGTCCAACGCACGACCAGCATCCGCCTTTGTAAGATCTGCTTTAGTTGCGATTGAATCGATTAATTCTGATTTATTCACGTGAATACTCCCGTCCTAATTGTTGATTTTAAAAGTTGCCTTTGAAAGGATGCACCATTTATACCAGCGCGCCTTTGGTGGTGTCAAGACTCGGCTACGCACAGTTACTGAATATATCCCCATTCGACGAGGCGACCGTATGCATATTCAGCATGTTGTCCTGAAGCGACAGATTGTAAAAACTGTCGATACTGTTGAGCAGCTGCCTCCTTTGAGCCTTTTATCTCGTAAGCATAGCCTGCATAAAACAAGACATAAGGATTACCTGGCAGCTTACTATCGTAGCCTTTGAGTTGCTCGATGGCCTCATCGGGCTTTTTCATTTCCAGCTTAGCGATAGCGGTTAGGAAATACGACTGCGCCTCTTGTGGATACGCTCGTTGAGCCTGGGCAAGGTGCGATTCAGCCTCATTCCATTTGTTTTGGCTCATTTCTGCTTGAGACAAAATCAATAAACCCGAGTAGTCATTCGGTGACACACGCAAACCGCGTTCAGCCAATGATTCCGCCTCAGTTGCATTTTGTTGTGCCAATGCCATTGTCGCATTTCCAAAGTCGATAACGGCCGACTTAATGCGCATCAATGGTGCCATATTGTCCATGAAACGTTCACGGTACATCGGCAGGCTTTTATACTGGGCATAATTTTGGTTTAGCTCGCGGATCGCGGTGGTGTTGCGCTCCGAGCTCATTGGGTGGCTGGCGAACAAGCTTTGCGCGGCTTCTGTGGCGCCTTCTTGCATCGACAAAAGTAGCTCAGTCAAATCCACCATGCCTTGTGGGTTATAACCCGCTTTAACCATATACTCCATGCCAAGATCATCTGATTGGCGTTCATCGTCGCGGCTGTAATCAGCCAGCAATAATTGCGAGCCTAGGCCACCAAGCTGCTGAGCCGGCTGGGCAAGGCCATCGTAGCCTGCGCCTTGCAATAAGACCGAACCTAAAACTACCGCGCCGTTAAGCAACGTGCCTTTTGACATGCGGCTTGAGGTATGGCGAGCGGTTACGTGGCCAACTTCGTGGCCTAGCAAGGCGGCGAGTTCCGCTTCGCTGCCCATACGCACCAAGATGCCTCGGGTTAAGGCGATAGAGCCACCAGGAAAGGCATAGGCATTAACGTAGTTAGCATTGACCGCGCGAAAACTGTAACTCATATCTGGGCGATGGCTGATCTTAGCGATTTTTTGACCCACACCCGCAATATAACGGTTGATCGCATCATTTTGATAGACACCGTAATCGCTTGAAAACTGATAAGGCGCGCGCTGCTGGTCCATCGCAATTTCTTCTTGCTTGGAGTAGAACATAAACTGGTTTTGCCCGGTGACCGGGTTAACCGCACAGCTGCTCAATGCAGCCGCGCCACCACAGCAGCCTGCGGCTGCCAAAAACTGACGTCTTGAAACGGTGGTTTGATGCGCCTTAAATAGATTTTTCATAATTGCTAACCGAGTTGATTAAATGCCTGCTGCAAATCTTCAATGATATCTTGAGTATCTTCAAGCCCCACAGAAAGACGAATGAGCCGATCAGAAATGCCCATTGTTTTGCGAACCTCTGCGCCCACTCTGGCATGCGTAGTAGTTGCTGGGTGCGTTATCGTGGTTTTGGCATCGCCAAGGTTGGCGGTTCGTGACAAAAGTTGAATACTGTTAATTATTTTGAAAACTTCATCATTGCCACCTTCAGCCAGCTCAAAAGACAAAATGCCACCAAAATGGTTATTCATTTGAGAGGCGGCGAGCTGATGCTGGGGATGTGTTGGCAAACCGCTGTAATTCACTTTACCCACTTGCGGCTGCTCACTGAGCCACAGCGCCACACGCATCGCCGAAGCACAATGTGCTTGGATGCGTAGATGCAGTGTTTCAAGGCCCTTAAGGCAAACCCACGCATTAAATGGGCTCATGCAGCTTCCTGCCGTGCGTACGTATTTAAACAGCTCCTCCATTAGCTCGTTAGAGCCACACACCGCACCACCAACACAGCGGCCCTGGCCATCGAGGTATTTTGTCGCTGAATGGATAATGATATCTGCGCCCTGAGCCAGCGGCTTTTGCAGGTAAGGCGTTGCAAAGCAGTTATCGACTACAAGCAAAATATCATTCGCTTTACTGATGCTCGCGATGGCAGCAACATCGGCGATTTCGCACAATGGATTGGACGGCGTTTCTAGGAAAAACAATCGAGTATTGTCCTGAATAGCAGCCTGCCAAGCAGAGACATCACTCACATCCACATAGGTGACTTCAATGCCGAACTTAATGAAGTAATTATTGATCAGTGACGGGATCGAGCCAAACAACTGTTTAGCCGCAACAATATGGTCCCCTGAATTCAGCAGGCTCATGATGGTTGCTTGAATCGCGGCCATACCCGAGGCGAAGGCAACCGAGCGCTCAGCGCCCTCAAGCGCGGCTAAGCGCTGTTCAAAGCTGCGCACCGTTGGGTTGGTAAAACGCGAATAGACATTACCCTTTTCTTCTCCAGCGAAGATAGCAGCTGCTTGCTCTGCTGAATCAAAAACAAAGCTTGAGGTCAGAAATAGCGGTTCACTGTGTGAGTTTTCGTCAGTTGGCAACTGCCCTACTCGAATCGCTTTGGTTGAAAACTTCGCGTCTTTTTTCATGAGCTGTTTTCCAAATTAATCAGTAACTGCGTTGAGTCATTTTGTTTTTCTAAAGTCGCATTATTGCGGCTTTGTGCCAGTCGATCAAAATAGTCGCCGTCAATATCACCGGTGATATAACAGCCGCTAAACACCGACGTTTCAAAGCTTGAAATCGAGGAGTTCTCCTCGCGCACCGCTTCAATGAGGTCATCTAGGTCTTGGTAGATCAGCTTATCTGCACCGATCAATTGACAGATTTCCTCATCGGTTTGTCCATGAGCAATCAGCTCACTATGAACTGGCATATCAATACCATAAACATTAGGGAAACGTACTGCAGGTGAAGCCGATGCAAAATACACTTTTTTCGCACCTGCAGCGCGAGCCATTTCAATAATCTGGTGACAGGTTGTTCCGCGCACGATGGAGTCGTCGACCAAGATAACGTTCTTGCCTTCAAATTCAGAATTGATGGCGCTGAGCTTTTGACGCACGGATTTTTTGCGCGTCTGCTGGCCCGACATAATAAAGGTACGGCCTATATAACGGTTTTTAACGAAGCCCTCGCGGTAAGGGATTTGCAAAGCCTGAGCCAACTCAATCGCTGAGTTTCGGCTAGTATCAGGAATCGGGATCACCACGTCGATATCATTATCTGGCCATTCTCGCTCGATTTTGGCTGCCAGCGTTTGCCCCATGCGCATACGTGCTTTATAGACAGAAATTTTGTCCATAACAGAATCTGGACGAGCCAGATACACATACTCGAACAAGCAAGGACGAAGCTCAGCTGTTGGCATGCACTGATGGCTGAGTAGGTGCCCGTCTGGCGTAATATAAATCGCCTCACCAGGCTCCACATCACGAATCAGTTTAAAGCCGTTAGCTGTTAACGCCACACTTTCAGAGGCCACCATATATTCAGCTTGGCCTTCTGTGTCACGAAAACCCAGACATAACGGACGAATACCGAAGCGGTCGCGGAAGGCTAATAGCCCGTGTCCTGCAATCATCGCGCAGGCAGCAAAGCCACCTTCAACACGCTTATAAAGGCGTGTAACTGCCTGAAATAGCTGATGCGCATTCAGCTCAATGCTTTGCTCAAGCTCAAGCTCATGTGCCAGCACATTAAGCAGCACTTCGGAGTCCGATGTGGTGTTGATATGACGTAGATCAGTTTTGCGTAGTTGCTCTGAGATCGTGTCGGCATTGGTTAGGTTGCCGTTATGCGCCAGAACAATACCGTACGGCGAGTTCACATAAAGCGGCTGAGCCTCAGCTAATGAGGTAGTCGCTCCAGCCGTTGGATAGCGAACATGGCCAATGCCCATTGAGCCAACTAAGCTTTGCATGCTGCGCTGGTCGAAGACTTCTTTGACCATGCCACGGTCTTTACGTTGATAGAAACGGTTATTTGATTGCGTGACAATACCCGCTGCATCTTGCCCTCGGTGTTGCAAGACAGTTAGGCAATCATAAATCAATTGATTAACGGGTAAGTGGCTCACCACTCCAATAATTCCACACATAGGATCTTACCTGCTTTCGCGCTTTAACAATTAAGGTAGTGTTGGCTCAAGGTTTTCCTTGAGTTGTTCAACAGAGATTTTTTCATCAAAATCCATGTATTCCAGCGCCCAATTTTGCATATCTGCAAAAATAGGGGCGAACTGCGACTCCTGCCAGAATTCAAACTCGCTCAATTTTTGGTCTGAAAAACTCAGCACCAGATTGACCGCGAGTAAGGCCACGGTTATGACGATAAACCCGCGTAAAAATCCAAAAACGACGCCGAACAAGCGATCAACAAAGCCCAAATTTGCTTCATCGATAAAGCTTTTTGCTAGACGATATAAGGCGCTACCGAAGAGAAAAGTACTCAGAAATAATACGATAAAACCCAGCACATGACGAATGTTTTCCGACTCATGGATCGACTCCATCCATGTTGCAGCTAGTGAATTAAAGGACAAAGCCACAGCAAATGAGATCAACCAGATAAGTAGCGAAAAAACCTCTTTGATTAAGCCCCTCATCAAGCCATAGCCTGCTGAAAGCCCTACAATTACTAAGAAAACAATATCTAATGTTGCCATAATTTACGGTATATACTTTTGAAGGAAACTGTCGTCTCTTCCTAACAACTGGTGGATCTGCTTTTGCGCTTTTTCCGCTTGATCAACCGTCATGAAAGGACCTGCATATACACGGTACAAGATTTTGCCGTTATCATCTTCAGAGGTTTTGTAATAGGTGAGAAAACCCGCTTTTTTTAGCTGATTTTGCTGTGCTCTCGTGCTGCTATGGTTTTCATGTGTGGCAACCCAGAGCGTCCATGTTGTATCGGACTGGCTTTCAGCCTGATTCTTGGTCAGCTTCGCTGGCGGCTGTTGGATCGCCTCTATTTGCGATGTGCTGACCTCGGCCATATCAGGGTTTTCATGCAAGGCCGCTACATTTTCAAGTGTAGCTTCTGCCTGCTCTATCTGGGCGTCATTGACCTGCTTGCCTAAGTTAACGGTCTTCACGTCCTCGTCCTGAATACGAAAGCCTTCACCCATCAGGTTATCAACATTAGCGCCATCAAACCATAACGGTAGCAGCACCACCACCATCAAGCCGATGATGATTGCGCCTAGCATCCGATGAAAAACCAGTTTATTCATGGGTTTTGCGTTTCAACCTTATGAGTACTTAATGGAACGTATGATCAACGATAAAACAATCGATACAGTATACGCCAAACGAACTAGAGCTGCTCAACAAAAACAGAGCCAATCGAATAACCTGCACCAAAGGAGCAAATCACGCCTTGATCACCGGCTTGCATATCAGAGCGCTGCGTATGAAAAGCAATAATCGCCGACGATGAGCTGCAGTTACCAAAACGATGCAGCTCAACCGGAGCGACACTTTCATCCACCGCTCGGCCAAAGAGCTTTTGAATGACAAAATTGATCATATTGATATTCGCCTGATGCAACCAAACTTTGCGCAGCTCAGTAACTTCCAAACCTAAGTCCTGTGCATGTGTCGAGATCGTATTGACCACCATTGGGCAGACATCTTTAAATACGCGACGACCCTGTTGGTAG
>JAXHSS010000093.1:0-7608 GCA_034190675.1 Pseudomonadota bacterium | reverse complement strand
CAGGGCCGAACCTGAGAGCAGCAAATTTACGGCGCTTAAATAGCGTTGTGTCATCATAACCTCATTTAAACCAGTTCTTTAAGAATACATCAAATGGCAAGCTATCACTTTTTTCCAACTTGCTTTGCTTTGACAGCGACTCTTGCGCCATGCGCGTAAACTGAAGCTCACGCTCTTCGCTCAACGAGGTGGTTGCAAAAAATTGCTGGTGATACGTGGCCTGTTCTAAACCAAAAGCAAAATAACTTTGTTGTTGCTCGCGCATCTTGGCAAGCACTTTGGCCGAGGGTGTTTGCTCCACATCAAGCAGTTTACCTCGCTGCAATTGCAAGGTTTGCTGATGATTCTGCGACAATTTGGCATGATCCAGCATATCAGCAATCGGTTGCATTTGGTCTAGCAAGTGCTCACCCGCCTCTGCTAATGGCTTTGTCTGGCCTTGCCACTGAATTTTCGCCTCGGGATGGCGACCCATTTTTACCACGGTTTCATGGTTTTTGGCGATGCAATCACGCTCCTCATCCGAAACGGCTGGACTGTCAATCAACAGGCAAAACAGCGCAAATAAATCGAGGAAATACCCAGTGGTCACTTCCATTCCTACCGCTGAAAACGGATCGATATCCAATAGCCGCATTTCGATATATTCAACCCCACGATTACGTAGCGCATTAGACGGACGCTCGCCGCTGATGGTGGTACGCTTGGGGCGAATAGAGCCGTAATATTCATTCTCGATTTGAAGAATGTTGGTCGAAAGCTGTTGATACTCGCCCTGCGCATTTTTCAAGCCGATATCCTCATAGTCAGGATACGGTGTACGCATCGCCGCCTCTAAGGAGCTGACATAGGCATCCAAGCTGTTATAGCAAATATTTAAGCCTGACTGCGCATCGTTTTGATAGCCCAAATCACTCATACGTAAGGAAGTAGCGTAGGGTGAATACAGCGTTTTTTCATCAAAATCATCGAGTCCATGATCATTGCGCCCTGTCAAAAAAGACTTACAGACCGCGGGCGTTGAGCCAAAAAGATAAATCAATAGCCAGCTATAGCGGTGAAAATTACGAATCAAACCGAAGTATTTGCAGGAAACATAATCCTGAAACGGTTGGTCGGCTTGATCAAACTGATACAGGCTATACCAGAAATTTTCAGGCAGTGAAAAATTATAATGAATGCCCGCAATCGTTTGCATCGGGCGGCCATAGCGGCGCCAAAGGCCACGACGGTAAATCGTTTTCATCTGCCCGACATTGGATGTGCCGTAATCGGCGATAGGAATATCCAGCTCATTATCCGGTAGACGACATGGCATGCTGTGCGTCCAAAGTAGCTCTTCACCTAAATGCTGATAGGTAAAAGCATGAACATCCGTTAAATACAGCAGTGCATCCGTGAGGTTTTCATAAGCTGGTGTAATAAATTCAAGCAACGACTCGGAATAGTCCGTTGTAATGGCATTATGCGTCAAAGCTGAGCCAAGCGCTTTAGGGTGTGGCGTTAATGCCAGAAAGCCCTGATTATCAGAACGCAGCGACTCTTTTTCTATTCCGCGGCGAATGCCTCGCAATGTTTGAATTTGATTTGTTTCACGAAGAAATTGGATCGCCACCGCAATTTGTTGGCGGCCAAGCTCGTTTCCAAGCTTATTTTGATTTGGATTTGTCATCAGTTTCCTTGTCAAAATAGCCAGCTTGAGCAAAAACAGAGGCCAATGTGCCCATACTCGACGATGAGTTCGCAGACTTACCCGATGCTTTTTTTCCGTAAGGCTTATCACCTTGCACTTTTTTACCTGAAGACTTTTTGCCTGTCTCAGACGGATTCATCGAGCCTTTTTGTGCGCTCTTTGAGCGAGTTTTTTGCCCACCTTTTGCAATCGATGGCTTGTCTAAACGCATCGACAGATTAATACGATTACGATCAACATCGGCGTCCATCACACGAACTTTCACGGTTTCACCAGTTTTAACCACATCCAAAGGATTGTTCACGAAACCATCGCGCAGCTCAGAAATATGGACCAAGCCATCTTGATGCACGCCAATATCCACAAAGGCACCAAATTTCGTGACGTTAGTCACAACACCCGTCAACACCATATCCTCACGCAGGTCCTTGATGGTTTCGACGCCTTCTTTAAACTCCACCACCTCGAAAGCATCCCGTGGGTCTCGCCCAGGTTTTTCTAGCTCATCGATAATGTCTCTGATGGTTGGCAAACCAAACTGTTCGCTAACAAATTCTTCAGCGTTAATTTGGCGAATAATTTCACTGTTATTAACCAATGCTTCGATCGGCTTTTGTTGCTTTTCAGCCATCGACTCAACAATTGAGTACGCCTCTGGATGAACGGCTGAGCGATCCAGCGGGTTTTGTGCATCGAGAATACGCAAGAATCCAGCAGCTTGCTCAAAGGTGCGCTCACCTAAACGTGGAATTTGCTTTAACTGTTCGCGTGATTCAAAACGGCCATGCTTATTGCGATACATGACAATATTGCCTGCCACCGCCGTGTTCAAGCCGGCAACACTAGCCAATAAAGGAATCGATGCGGTATTCACATCAACGCCCACGGCATTCACACAGTCTTCAACCGCCACTTCTAGTGATTGAGCTAATTTGCCTTGGTTAACATCATGCTGATACTGCCCAACACCAATCGACTTTGGCTCGATCTTGACCAACTCGGCCAATGGATCTTGCAAGCGGCGCGCAATGGATACGGCGCCACGGTAGCTAACATCTAGATCAGGAAATTCCTGGGCAGCAAATTCGGATGCCGAATACACGGATGCACCAGCTTCATTGACCATCACGCGCTTGGGCTTGACGTGTGTCATGGCAGCAATCGCCTCGCTAACCAGCTTACTGGTTTCACGGCTCGCTGTTCCGTTACCAACCGCAATTAAGTCTACTTGATATTGCTTGCTTAGCTGAACCAAACTGGCTTTTGAAGGCTCCCACTGTTTCTTAGGCTCATGCGGGAACAAGGTTCCGGTGTGTAGCAATTGTCCTGTTTCATCAATGATCGCAAGTTTTACACCCGTTCGAATGCCTGGATCAAGCCCCAAAATGCGCTTTTTACCTGCTGGCGAAGCCATAAGCACATTACGTAGATTTTGCTGAAACACTTGAATGGAAGCCTGATCTGCCTCAGCTTTAAGCTGCTGCAATAATTCAGATTCAATACTCAGTGACAGTTTCACCTTCCAAGTCCATTCAATCACCTGTGTCAACCAAGTATCAGCCGCAAGCCCCGAAGGCGAATAACCCACATGTCTTGCAATCATAGCAACGGCAGGATGATCGAGCCCCTTAGCATCAGCAGCTTGTGTCAGCTGGATGTCTAAACGTAGAACCTTTTGTTTTCGACCACGAAAAAGCGCTAAGGCTCGATGTGAAGGAATCTGTTTTATAGGCTCATCAAACTCGTAGTAATCTTTGAATTTCTCACCCTTATCCTGAGCACCTTCGATTTTCTGACTGGCAATTCGCCCTTGGTCGGATAAAAGTGTTCTCAGCGCTTGCAGCAGGTCTGCCTGCTCAGCAAAACGCTCCATCAAAATAGCACGTGCTCCATCAAGAGCTGCTTTACCATCAACAGGCTTACCATCATCTTCGACTTGCGATACATAGCCTGTCGCAAGAGTTTGTGGATCTTGGCTTGGATCCGACCATAACGCATCGGCTAAAGGTTCAAGACCTTGCTCTTTGGCTATTTCGCCCTTGGTTCGTTTTTTGGGCTTGTAAGGCAGATATAAATCTTCAAGGCGGGTTTTTGTTTCCGCTTGTTCAATGGCCGCTTTAAGCTCACCCGTTAACTTGCCCTGCTTTTCAATACTGTCGAGAATGCTGACTCTGCGCTGGGTCAATTCGCGCAAGTATTGCAGCCTTTGCTCAAGGTCACGAAGGTGTGTATCGCTTAAGCCACCGGTTACCTCTTTTCGATAACGGGCGATAAACGGTACAGTCGCGCCCTCATCCAGCAGTTGAATGGCGGAAGAAACTTGCTGAGTTTTAACCTTCAGCTCATTCGCGATTTGCTGAGTGATAGCCTGCATCGCGACAGGCGATAATTCTGATGAGTTTTCTGACATAAAGTTATTGCTTATTAATGAGCCAACGGCCAAATTTATTGGCATATGGCTTGATTTCATCGAGGCTTAACAACATCGCTGGCACCACCATCAAAACGAGGAAAGTGCCGACGGCCAAACCAAAAGTGATAGACAATACAGCCGGCTTAAGGAAAAGCGCCTGCGGCGAACCGTCAAGAAGTAGCGCCATCATACCAACAATCGTGGTTAGAGATGTCAGCACAACCGGTCGTAAACGACGTTTACACGCCTTAATCAACGCCTCATAGGGCTCTATACCGGTCTTGAGAAGATCCATGTAGTAGGAGCAAAGAATAATCCCATTATTCACAATAATCCCGGACAAACCAAAGATACCAATGGCTGACAAGAAACAGAATTTAATGTTGAGCAAACCGCCAAAGATATAGTGACCGTAAATTGCGCTAGAAACACCGAACAAGATGGTAGTCATGATAATCAACGGCCAAGTATACGAACTAAATACCCAAGCCAGAACGACGTACATCAGAATCAGCGCAATAATGGCGCCTTTTTTCATATCCACTTGCAGCTTGGCATCATCGGCCATACGACCTGAAATACGATAATCGACCGAGTAGTTTTTGCTTAACTGTAGAAGCGCAGCTTCTTTCAGTGAAGCAAACACTTGGTTAGCATTAGTGATATTCGAATCCACATCGGCTGAAACCTTAATCACCTGTTCACCATCGTTACGCAATAGTCGCTCAAAGCTTTTGCGAATCGTGACATCGCTGACATCGCTAAGAGAAACAAAGGTGCCCGTTGGCAATTTGATGGGCAGATCGAACACCGATGCTACCTGGCGTCGATCTTCATCTGACAGATACACGCGAATATCGATCTCTTCAGAGCCTTGGTGAATACTCTGAACAAGGGCGCCATCTAGATTAGCACGCATTTGCTGTGATAAATTTGCCAAATTCAAGCCCATACTTTGGCCAAAGGCATTGAGCTTCAGCACATATTCCTCATTACCCCAAGGCATATTGTCTTTGACATTATAAACACCCGCATAACTAGATAGCTCACGTTTCAAATAGCCCGCAGCCTCTTTAGCGACTAGCGGATCTTCGTGAGTCAGCAATAGCTCAAAGTCAGAACCCGGTGGGCCATTCACGTTTTGGCTAATGGTCAGTTCGTCAATTCCAGCAGGAACAATCACTTTGTCGCGCCAGGTATTAATAAACTCTAGGTTACTATTGATGCGATCACCGCCAATTTTCACTTCAACCTGCAAGGTTCCGTTACTAATTCCACTATTACGCTCGGTCGCCACTAAGTTCGGAAAGCCTGAAGCCACACGATGCTCTTTAGCGATATGATTTACGATTTCTTGGCCCAACTCTTGCTCTGTTTCATCCAGCTTTTCGATCAAGTGATCCATAAACTCCATCACTTTTTGCTCAGGTGTACCAGGGACAAACTTCATAATGGCACGTATGTCCATCGTGTCTGATGGTGGAAAGAAAACCCACTTCAAGTGACCTGTATTGATAATCACGATCGACAAGGCGAAAAAGCACATCGAGGCTACAATCGTAGCGAATTTATTACTTAGGGCTGCTCGCAATATCGGCTCAAAAACTTTTTCAGTAAAGTCGTTAAATAATTCATCAAATTTCGCGCGGAAATTGCCGCGCTTGTGACGATTGTGCTTTTTCAGCGAGTGGTTAAGGTGGCCTGGCAAAATCAAGAAGCACTCAACCAAAGAGGCAATAATCACACAGATAATGATGAAAGGAATATCAAAAACGATGCCGCCAATCGGGCCTGTAAACATCGTGGTGGGCAGAAATGCCGCTACGGTTGTCAATGATGATGCTGCAATTGGAACAAACATCTTTTGCGCACCCACAATGGCCGCACTCTCTGAGTCCAAGCCTTTTTCATATTGATCCAATGCTTCCTCGCCAACAACGATCGCATCGTCTACGATAATACCCAAGGCAATAATAAAGCCCAGCAAACTGATCATATTGATTGAGCCGCCAGCTACCTGCATCACAACAAAGGCAATCATAAAAGAAATCGGCACACCCATACCGACCCAAAAAGCAACGCGCATATTAAGGAAAATCAGCAGCACGACAATAACGAGTAACAAGCCTTGCCAGCCATTATCACGCAGAGATTTGATTCGATCCATCAAGAACTGGTAGTAGCGCAAGTGCTCAGAAACATGAATGCCCTCTGGCAGGGTTTTGCGATAATTATCAAGCCACTCATGGGCAATATTTGCGGCACGAATGGTGTCTTCACCTTTAGCTCTGAATAACACAATATCCACGGCGCGGGTGCCATCCCGATTGGATAAATAACTCAAGTCATCCCGCAATCGCTTATCAATAACAGCGACATCACCAAGTAATAAAAGCTCATTACCCATGTTTCGCACAGGCAAATTCGCCAGTTCACGGGCATCATAGCGTTTATTATTGACCCGCAAAGTTTTGACACTATCGTCCCGACCAGCAACACCCGCAGGCAAGTTTAAATTATTACTTCGGATAACAGCGGCTACTTCATTGAGGTTCATCCCCAGCTCTTCCAGCTGTTCACGATCCATCTTGATCGCCAGCTCTTCTTCTGGCAGTCCGTCAAAGCCGATTTTGCTTAATCCCGCATTAAGCAAACCCTGCTCTATGTCTCTTGCAATAGGCAACAACTCTTCGGAAGGCCCATCAGACCAAACCATCAAATAAAAAACTCGAGAATAGACCTCCATTTCTTTAACAATTGGGTCTTCAATATCAGCGGGTAACTGGCTTTGAATCGCGTTAATCCGCTGCTTGACATCTTCTAAAATAGCGTCCGTATCGGCATCTTCTTGCAGGGTAATCAGCCCAAGCATACCGTTATAGTTGGAGAAGTATTCCACCTTATCAGCACTGGGCAGCCCTTTTAACTCCTGCTCTACTAGTACCGTAATCGATTCTTGAACATCCTCTGGACTGGCGCCAAGCCACGGGATTTTGACCGAGATTACCGGCATCTCAAAGTCTGGGAACAGCTGACGGTTTAATGATGTTAGCGCGAACGTACCTAAGATAAAGGCAAGGATCATTAACAAATTCGCAGCCACCTTGTGGCGGGCAAAAATCGCGATCACGCCTCGGTATTCAGTTGACTCGCTCACGATTTATTCTACCGTGCCGTTATCAAAGACAGGGATAACCAACGTACCCTTTGCTGCGTCTAGCATTTGCGTGGTCATGATCACCAAACCCGATTGCAGCTCTGGGCTTTGAATCACCAGTTGCTTTTCACCTGAAGGCGAAACCGCTTCACCCATCACATTGACATAAATTCCTTTGAGGCGATTTTGCGAATCAATGAGGTAAACACGATCACCTGAATGTAGTGTTCTAGCCGGCACTAACATGCTGTCGGCCAAAGATGGCATCTCAACAATCAAACCGATCTGCTCACCGAGCTTAAGGTTGGTCACCTCGCCAATAATTGAAAAATAGGCATTAACCGT
>JAXHSS010000092.1:0-7670 GCA_034190675.1 Pseudomonadota bacterium | reverse complement strand
GCTGAACTTGCCCCACTTGATCAAGCCGTTTGTTCAGGCAAGTATGGCTCATTAAAGCCTGGTGACACCATCGAGCTTCACTATGTGCACAGCACAGCACCTGTAAAACCGGGCCCAACGCTGGGGTCATGCCTTAGCGATAAAAACATCAACCCTCAGCTTCGCGTTGAAACGCAGGTGATGGTTCTGGTCAATGATACAGCGGCAGCTGACTTTATTGAGCTCACCAAAATTAGCCAAGTCGATGGCTTTTACCAAGCGCTGAACATTCCTGCAGACACAGGCACACCTGTTCAATACGCTGGCTCAACGACAGGCCCGACATACAACGAAGTGGCCTCACCCGTTCAAGCCACTTGGAGCGTTCGACCTAACGTGAAAAAAGTGAATGCCTCTTCAGTTGCACTATGGTGCGAGGCCAATGACTTTGACGAGGACCATGCACACGGCGTACGCAACTTGGTGATTAACCCGAACTTACTTTCTCCGATTAACTAATCTGAGCGAGTATTCGCCCAAACTCACCACTTAGCTCACGCGGTGGCACGGCCGTTTTGCTGCCTGCTAAGTGGTGGCGCTATCCTAAGGATAGGTTTTAACCTGAAGCTCTTCGTCCACCACTTGCACCCTTTTTATCGGGTTACTTCTGCTGACGTATCTCGCTAGTTGGTGTTTTTTAATTCGCTCTATCGGCTTTATTCGACAAGGCATCAAGCCATACAAACTTCACACCCTAGTCGCCAGGCTAATGCAGCTCGCGATTTTAGCCTGCGCGATTATCATCTTCCTCATCTTGGCCGCTGCATCTATTGTTTAGCCTGATCAACCCGAAAAGCGCTTAGCTTGGAAATAGCCTTTTAGAGATGGAATCATAGATAACAACGCCGTTGTGATCAGCAATAATGCCAGCAATATGCCCGTTTGTTGGGTCAAAATATTCACATTAATCGCCAGACCAAAGCGCGATAGCAAATAATCTTGCGAAACTAACAGCGCAACTTCCAAGCCTAACAACGCGACAGTGCAACTGATCACTGTAATCACAATCGACTCGAGCTGAACCAAGGCCAATAAGCGAGCTGGAGAGGCGCCAATTGCTCGCAGGAGATACATCTCTTGTTTTCGCTCTCGGATTGAAGCAAGCAATAAAGCCGTTAATCCCAATGAAGCGGCTAAAAACACCAATGTCGAAACCAATCTAAGTGCATTTTCAAACACGCGCATGGTTTGCCATAAATCAGTCAACGCAACGCCCGGCAAAATGGCCATTAAAGGCTCATACCGATAGTTATTAATCGCTCGTTGAACACGAAAGGTCGACATTCTTGATTCAAGGCCCACAAGAAATGCCGTAATGCTTTGCGGCGGCTGAGCAGGTTGCTCACTAGCTTCTTGTTCCTGCGAGATGCGGCTAGGAATTTTAACCCCATTTTTCCAGCCTCGGTGTATCGCCTCTATCCCTTCAAGGCTAATATGCACCGTTTGATCAACCGGCGTGCCTGTAGGCAATAAAATACCAACCACAGTAAAAGGATAATCGTCGTGTTGGCTAAAATGCGTTGAAACCACGCCATGAGCTAAAATAATTGAATCGCCCAATTGATAGCCTAACTTTTTGGCCACCTCAAAGCCCAGAACCACCTCATTAGCTTGACCAAAAGCGCGGCCAGTTTCAAAGCGAAGCGCAAGGTCTTGGCCATATTTAAAATATCGAAAATAGTCATCTGTCGTACCTAGCACGCGATAACCACAGTGCGAATCGCCTAAAGACAGCGGGATCGACCAACGAATATCCGGACTGTCGATAATGTATTGATAAGCATCCCAACTGATATTATTGGTCGGCGTGCCCACACGAAACACCGAATACAAAAGCAAATTCGTCGCACCCGTGCGAGCACCAACGATCATGTCAACACCCGAAACCGTACTCGAGAAACTGGCCTTCACTTGCTGGCGAATATGCTCGACCCCCAGTAAAACAAAAATACTTACCGCCATCGCAAGCACCGACAGTGCCACTGAGCCTGCGCGGTCTTTGATACTGTTGAGCGCCAACGTGAGCATCATCGGCCAGCTCCGGCCCGATTAAACTCGGACAATATCTCTTGGCGAGAAAAACGCTGGGACAAGCTCGCATCATGGCTGACAAAAACCACCGTCATATTGTGCTGGCTGGCTTGCTCAAGCAACAATTGAAGAAAGCGGTCACGGTTTTGCTGGTCCAAAGAAGATGTCGGTTCATCGGCAATCAATAGCTTAGGCTCGTTGACCATCGCTCGGGCAATCGCTACCCGCTGTTGCTGGCCCACGCTCAACTCACGCGCTGGCTTATGCCACAGCCTTTGCGCTATACCCAACGCATTTAGCCTTTCTTCACTTGCTACAGAGGGAAGTTTTTTTTGCGAATCTGCCGAAAAATATCTTGCTAGGTTAATATTGTCCAGCGCGCTCAAGTAGGGAATTAAATTAAACTGCTGAAACACATAGCCAATATGGTTCGCACGAAAACGGTCACGCCTTGCGCGAGAGAGTTGATCAAGGCGCTCACCAAGCACCGTCACTTCTCCACCGCTTGGCGGTAATAGGCCCGCTAAAATATTCAATAAAGTGGATTTGCCACTCCCAGACGGACCTTTTAGAAACACCTGCTCGCCAGCCTCAACAGACCAGGACCGAATGTCTAACACATTCACATGCTCCTGATCGGCATACCTAAACGTCACATTATTCAGTGAAATAACCATCAAGTCGAATCACCCAAGCGCATTGCTATATTGATTTGAGACAAAATGATATGATATAAACTGACAAACGCAAACTGGCCAACTCTTTGCACCATCACACACTATGACCCATTTTATAAAACGCTCAACACCCATCTTGCTTAGCCTCGCTCTGATGCTTTTCAGTTTACTGACCGCCTGTGGCGAAGAACCAACCACAACACCCAAGCCTGAGCAAACACTACCTGAGGTGGCTTCAAGCACCCTGACCATGAATGAGCCTGCCCCAGCACATCAAAGCGCCACAGCGGCTGAAAACCCAAGCATCGCACATACTAACGAACACGACCCCGAACCTGAGGCCAAACCCGAGGCCAAGGCAGACACACAGAGCCACTTAGTCGATACTCAAAAGAAATACATCCCCATTGAGTGGATTGAACTCATGCCCGAGGAAGATCTCGAAGCGCTGATGAATCCGCCTGAATATTTAGCAACCATTGAAGATGGTTCCGATGAAGACCAAATTACTGATCAAATGAAAGCTGGCTCCGCAAAACCCAGCGCAGTTCCCGATGATGCCTACCAGCGCGCATTAGTCTCAAAAAAAGTCGTCAAATCAATGCAAGGCCAAGCCATCCGCGTTCCAGGCTTTATCGTTCCTCTGGCATTTAATGACTCGCAGGAGGTAACTGAGTTTTTTCTTGTGCCTTTTTTTGGTGCTTGTATCCACTTCCCGCCACCACCGCCAAACCAGATTATTTACGTTCGATCACCAGATGGTTTTTTACATGAGGACATGTACACACCTTTCTGGATTTCTGGGGTGTTAGAAGTCGATCTCACAGAAAATGAAACCGCCACCTCAGCCTACAGCATGACCCTGCATAAAGCGCAGATCTATACCGAAGAATAACTACGAATGGCAATCTGATCCCGAGCAACAGCGGCTCGGCTCGTCATGGACAGGGTTTTGTTGAAGCTTTTTCTGGCGGCATAAACGATGGTTGAGCCAATGCCCAAGGGCTACAAACAGCGCTCCAGCTAAGGTTAAAAACTTTTCACCAAGCTCTCCAAACCAGCTCTCGCCCCAAAGCACCGCTGAAACCATCAATAGTAAACCCACCGAACACAGCGCTAATAACTGATAACGCTTATGCTGGCGACATCCCAGAGTCAGTGCAAAAAAACTGAGCGGTATTACAGCGATTAACATCCATGTATGGAAGGCTTCGTTATCTAAAACCATCGCGAGCGCCGAGGGCATAAAAACCAATAGAAACGGCAGCAATAAGCAATGCACCGCACAGGCCATCGATAAACCAATGGCAAATAAATCTGAGGTGGGCTGAAGGGTTTTCATGGTCACTCCTAAAAACTATTGAGCCTGCTCAAAACACGACTCGCACAAACAATTCATTTCTAACTGCGGGCTGATCAAATAAAAATTAGCTGCTTTCACATTATCTCTCAGCTCATCGATCAGCTCAGGCTTTATGTGGACTTCCTGCACATTATTGCAATCACCGCAGATCAAAAACTGCGGCACGCCATGTGCGTGGTCACAACTGATGTGGGCACAAGCGACAAACTTATTTGCGAGATTTAATTTATGCACTAAATGCTCGCTCTGCAGAAAATCCAAAATGCGATACATCGACATCGGTGGCATACTGTCATCAAACTGCGCTTTGTAGACATCAATTAACTCATAAGCCGATAACGCCTTTTGAGATTGAACCAGAGCCGACAACACTTGCTTACGTTTTGTCGTCAAGCGCGAACCCCTAGACTGGCATTGGCGCTGGGCATCTGCAATTACCTGTTCCAGTTTCTCTGTCGATCCCATTATTACTCTCCCATAATCAACTGACGGCGCTCAGAAGAAAGACTAACCGAGCCCTGAGCGTGATCTAGCACATAAACCGCCTGCACTTTTTCCACCGAAGGAAACACCGAAAACACATTAACCTCAAGCTCAATACTTTTTGTTGACTGACAGCTAAAACGATACCCAGCCTGAACTTCGGCATGCTGCGTTGAATGGTGATCTGAATGCTCATGCTCTGAGTGACCATGCTCAGCCCCAGGCTCCAAAACCGCCGAAAAATCCACCGACGAATCAACCAAAGCGCAACCCCCTGATTCAAAATCAAACAGCGCTGCAGTGTCTCTCAGCTTTTGCTGAGCCAACTCCACTTGAGTCAGCTCGTTTTTGGTTAATGTTGATGCCGTCGATGCTGCCTGAGATGATAAGCCACCATGCGCAAAGCCTAAAACATCAAGCGCAGGAAGCACCAGTTGCATCTCTAGAGCATCGCCCTCGATAGCCACCATCAATGTTGCCTCGCCATGCACATGGGCGGCCTCATAGGCCAGCACTTGCGACACGCTCAAACAGGCCACCACTGCGAGAAGGCACTTAGCAGAGCCTTGCTGAAAAAAGTTGTAATACGGCATGATTCACCATTAAAAAAGTTAGGTTATATCATTCTCAAAATCAAATCAAAAGTTCAATTAGCGTCGAGCTCATATGCCCGCACTTTGTGATCCAAACTGACCAATCACTTACTACGCGAAGTCCAGTGTCATCAGCAATCTCGGTTGTTGCTCAGTGATTTGCGGAGACCGGTGCACCAAACCTGCGCCTTCATTACCCATCCAGCGCTCACCTTTTAACAGCGCCACATCACCCGCATGTAGCGTCTGAATATCAGAAGCTCTGAGGTATAAGCCTGATTCACTATCACTAAGCTCCGCACTGCCCGCGCCAAGTTTGCGGCGATCAACCGCCTCATGCGTCAGCCATTGCGTAGCCACACCTTGATAGGTGGTAATCAAACGACAAGGCACTTTATCAACGTGAAACTTGGGGCACATCGCCTGCCCTAAAACACCAATGCGCAGCCCCACGCGGCTTAGCTCGAACAACTCACTGAACATATCGATCAATTCGGCCATATCCTCAGCTAAAGGCTCAAAACCTTTTCCAAGTTCATCAGATAACCGCGAATAGGCCAGCTCAGGAGATACCGTCATTGCTCGTGAAAAATCAGGAGCTTGTGTCACAAAACGCTCAGCTAAAGCCTGCAAAGCAGGTGACAGGCTTCGCTGCCATATCGCCATATTCACAGCAGCCTGATAAATATCAGCCATTACCATTGGAGACTCCCCCAAAGAAGCCTTGCGCATCATAACAGCTTCAGCCGCTTCATCCGCCGCTGCCAAGACAGGTTCGAGCTGGCTCATGCGCTTTGCTCCCATGCTGGGAAAGGGTCATTAAGCATCATCCAATGCTTAGGGCCTTTGAGTAGTTCCTCTTCAGCCAATAAACAGGCATCCAGCGCTTGCTTCATGGCTTGCGTATCCAAGTTTTGCCCGATAAAGACTAACTCTTGGCGCATATCACCAAACGGCTCCACCCACTTTTCTTCAATGGCCTCTAAATACTCCTGATCATCCGGCCACTGGTCTTTAGGAATCGCTTTCCAGAACATACCAGCAAAACCATAGCGCGCCATTCCACCTGCTTGACTCCACTGGCCAGCATAATGTGGGCGCGAGGCCAACCAAAAATAGCCTTTGGAGCGCAGCAATTTGCCGTATTGCTCGGTGCCATGCAAAAAATCATAAAACTTCTGCGGATCAAACGGGCGGCGTGCCTCGTAATTAAAACTGCCTATACCATACTCTTCGGTTTCGGGCACATGCTCACCGCGTAGCTCTTTCAACCAGCCTGGTGCTTGCTGCGCACGCTCAAAGTCAAACAATTGCGTATTGAGCACATCATCAATCGGCACCGCGCCTTGAGCAATTGGGATAATGCGCGCATGTGTGTTCAAGGTTTTCAAGATCGCTTCAAGGCGTTTAACATCCCCTGCGCTTGCCACATCCGTTTTGCTAATTAATAACACATCAGCAAACTCCACTTGATCAACCAACAAGTCAGCCACGCTGCGCTCATCTTCCTCACCGAGCGACTCGCCCACCTCTTGTAAACGCTTCGCCTCGTCATAATCCTTTAAGAAATTGACTGCATCAACCACCGTTACCATCGTATCCAGCTGCGCCACATCCGACAACGATACGCCATCCTCATCAGCAAAGGTAAATGTCTCTGCCACCGGTAGCGGCTCAGAAATACCCGTTGATTCAATCACCAAATAATCAAACTTGCCCTCTTTGGCGAGCGTATTGACTTCCTCCAGCAAGTCCTCGCGCAATGTGCAGCAAATGCAACCATTGCTCATTTCAACGAGCTTTTCTTCGCTGCGATTAAGCGACACTTCGTTTTGAACAATTGTCGCATCAATATTGATCTCACTCATATCATTAACAATCACGGCGACACGTTTGCCTTCGCGATTATTCAAAATATGGCTTAATACCGTTGTTTTACCGGCACCTAAAAAACCCGACAACACCGTCACGGGCAACTTTTTTATCGCTTCCATCAATAACACCTCACACGCTTAGACGGGGCTATCATAACGCTTAAAAACCAATATTGATATAGTGTATCATATCAATAACACACAAAAGCCTTAAACCTAAAGCAGCATAGCAGGAGATTGCTTCGCTACGCTCGCAATGACTGTACGCCTCACCCCGTCACTGCGAGGAGCGAGGTACGAGCGACGCGGCAGTCAAACCCAAAGCTTGCACGACTGATAACAGGCCTATACAGGCGTGCTAGCTAGGTGCGCCTAAACTTCACGTTGCCCGAGTCAAGTAAGCAGAAAATAAAAAAAGTTAGCCGACATCCATGTCAGAAGAAAAGCCCAATCTAAGTGAGCAATAAGAAAATTTAGTGGAGCTTCAGCCGTGGACGAACGACTTTATTGATTCGACCAATCAGCATAAGCAAAAGCGTGTGGAAACGTCCGTGTAACGCCACCTGGTGCAAACGATACAGCGAAACATACATTATTCGCGCCAGCTTGC
>JAXHSS010000091.1:0-7689 GCA_034190675.1 Pseudomonadota bacterium | reverse complement strand
AAGAACCAAAGCCAGGGCAGGTGAAAACGCGCTTAGTACCGGCTTTAGGCGCTCAGGGCGCGGCGCAATTTGCCGAATGTCTGCTAGAACATGCCGTCAAACAGCTGCGCATGACCCAAGTGGCGAGTAAGCAACTCTGTGTTTGGCCTGATGCCAAGGCAAAATATTGGCAGCGTTTTGAGCAGAAAATTAGCCAGCAAGTGGCGGGGGATCTTGGCGATAAGATGTCGGCGGCTGCCCAGCAAGCGTTCGCTCAACCAGGTTGTGATGGTGTGATTTTTATGGGTATGGACTGCCCTGATCTTAGCGCCAATGTGCTTGATCAGGTGGCGTTAAGTTTGGCGGATCATGACGTGGTGATTGTGCCCGCTAAAGATGGCGGCTATGTCTGTATCGGCATTCGTCAGC
The DNA here is from genome assembly GCA_034190675.1 of Pseudomonadota bacterium. GTDB lineage: Bacteria > Pseudomonadota > Gammaproteobacteria > Pseudomonadales > JAXHSS01 > JAXHSS01. The sequence continues at coordinate 7,281 of JAXHSS010000091.1, read as the reverse complement.
TATGGTCTGCTGTCTTTGAGGCCATGCCCTGGAGCCAGCCGCATTTACTAAAAACAACCCTTGAGCGTGCAAAGGCGGCAGGCTTAACGGCGGAATGCCTCGATGCCCTAGTGGATATCGATGAGCCTGAAGATTTGGACTTTTTGCCCCGTCATTGGATGGGGTTGGTTGCCCGTAGCTGAATGCCAATCACTCAATGAATAATAAAAAAACAGGAAATAGTATGAGCATAAATGAGACCACGAAAGAAGCGGAAAACACGAGCCAGAGCCATCAAGAAAGCGATGCGATTAAACACACCGTGAAGCAGTACTATGGTGAGACGCTACAAGGCTCTGAGGATCTGCAAACGGATGCCTGCTGCGACTTGACTAGCATGCCATCATGGTTGAAGCCTTTATTGGCGAATATTCATGATGAAGTGCTGGCTCGCTATTATGGCTGTGGTTTGGTCGCACCTGAGGCGCTAGAAGGCTGCCGAGTTCTGGATTTGGGCAGTGGTAGTGGCCGCGATGTTTATGCCTTAGCTCAGTTAGTTGGGCCAAAGGGTGAAGTGGTGGGTGTGGACATGACCGATGAGCAGCTGGCGGTGGCAAAAGCGCACCAGCTATGGCATGAGGCGCGTTTTGGCTTTGCCAATACACGCTTTATAAAAGGCGATATTGAAGCGCTGGATGCCCTTGGCCTTGAAGCGGGGAGCTTTGATGTGGTGGTTTCCAATTGTGTCATTAACCTCTGTCAGGACAAGGCCAAGGTTTTGCGCGATGTAAAACGTTTATTGAAACCGGGTGGCGAGTTTTATTTTTCCGATGTCTACGCGGACCGTCGCGTGCCAGAGGCCGTTAAAAAAGATCCAACACTTTACGGTGAGTGTCTGGGCGGCGCCTTGTATTGGAATGACTTTATGACTTTGTCACGCGAGGCTGGGTTTAAGGATGTGCGTTTAGTTGAAGACAGAAGACTAACCATTAACCAACCTGAGCTACAGGAAAAAGTTGCGCCGATTCGCTTTTATTCGGCGACCTATCGGCTGTTTAATCTGGTGCAACTTGAGCCTGCCTGCGAGGACTATGGGCAAGCCGTTATCTACAAGGGCGGACTGGAAACCTCGCCATCAGTGTTTGAGCTAGACAGCCACCACAGCATCGAGCAGGGCAAGGTGTTTCCAGTGTGTGGTAATACGTGGTATATGCTAAAAGACACTCGCTTTGCGCCTTATTTTGACTTTATCGGTGATTTCAGTCGTCATTATGGCCTGTTTGAAGGCTGTGGAACGGCGATTCCTTTTGAGTCATCAAATACGGCGGGTATCAGCGATCAGCCATGTTGCTAGGCTTGGCGCATTGAAATGAGTCCGAACCTAAAGCCCATCAGTGTGATTACCCCTGTGCTCAACGAGGCAAAAAACTTATCAATACTTGCCGAGCAAAAACGCCTTTTACAGCGGGTTTTCTCAAACCTAGAAGCCGAGCAGGGTAGCTCTAGCTCTAGTAATCTAGCGGAGTGGATTTTGGTTGATGGCGGCTCTAATGACCAAACGGTAGAAACGGCGAAGGACTTAGGCTTTAGCGTTATTGAGACAACAGCCGGGCGAGCGCATCAGCAAAATGCAGGTGCAAAACACGCTAATGGCGAGCTGTTATTGTTTTTGCATGCCGATACACAATTAAGCGAAGCGGCTATCTGGCAGTTGCTGTCTTATTGGCAGGCTGACCCTGTTCAGCATCGTTTTTGGGGGCGGTTTGATGTAAAGCTTAGTGGCTCAAAACTCATGTTTCGCCTAATAGAGCGAATGATCAATCTGCGATCTCGATGCACAGGTATTTCAACGGGTGATCAAGGGCAGTTTTTTAGTCGAGTGTTTTTTTTAGAGCTTGGCGGCTTTCCCCAACAGCCATTAATGGAAGATATTGAAATCAGCAAACGGGCAAAAAGGCTCGCGAGGCCGTGCTATTTATCGCAGAAAATAACAACCTCTTCACGTCGCTGGGAGCAATTTGGCACGTGGCGAACGATACGCCTGATGTGGCGCTTGCGCTGGCAATATTGGCTTGGCGCATCGGCACATGAGTTGTCACAGCAATATCGCAATGATCAGCGCTGAGCTTGCGCAGCTAAAAACATTATTAGACAAAGCAGTGGTTAGGTTAGGCAAGGGATTGGCGATAAAAAGCGTTGCTTACACAAAGCGCTGCAGCCATATAAAGCAAAAAAACGAATATAAAAAAGGCGAGCTGTAATACCCGCCTTTTTTTGTTTATGTGTGTTTTGTTTAAGTCAGCAAGTGATGGCTGATTAGAAGTTTTTGATCAGGTATTCAAAGGCGGTCAAAGAGGCTTTTGAACCTTCACCCATCGCAATAATAATTTGCTTATACGGCACGGTAGTGACGTCGCCACAAGCAAAAATACCAGGCTCGCTGGTTTCGCAGCGCTCATTGACTATGACTTCACCAAACTTGCTCAGCTCAACAACACCGTCAAGGAATTGGCTGTTCGGAACAAGGCCGATTTGCACGAAGATACCAGCGAAAGGCTCAACATGGCTTTCTTCTGTGGCTCGATCTTGATACTGAAGCCCTGTCACTTTGCTACTTTCAGCAAGCACCTGCTCGGTAGCTGCATTTTTAATGATGCGAATATTGTCGCGTTTAGTGGCTGAGTCGACCAAGACTTTGTCGGCTTTAAGTTCTGGCATGAACTCGAACACCGTTACGGATTTAACAATACCCGCTAAGTCGATTGCCGCTTCAATACCTGAGTTACCGCCGCCGATAACGGCCACATCTTTGTCTTTAAAGAATGGGCCGTCGCAGTGAGGGCAGTAGGCCACACCGTTACCGATATTTTCCTTTTCGCCTGGAACGCCCAGCTCGCGCCATTTTGCGCCTGTGGCGATAATCAGCGTTTTGGTTTCAATCTGCTCGCCAGAGGACAAGTGCAGTCGTTTAATATCGCCTTTTTCAATTTTTTCGACCTTAAAATGCTCGCGCAAGGTAATGTCATGCTCTTGCAAATGCGTCAGCATATCCTGCGACAGCTTAGGGCCTGTGGTTTCAACCACCGAGATGAAGTTTTCAATCCCCATGGTGTCTTTCACTTGGCCACCAACGCGGTCAGCAATAACCGTCACGGCAAGGCCTTTACGTGCAGCGTAAATCGCAGCTGCAACACCTGCAGGGCCGCCGCCAATAACGGTGACATCTTGTACGGGTAGGTTTTCGGTTGGGTTCTTCTGGCTTTTTTCCAGAATCGATGGGTGCTTTTCTACCAGCTTTTCAATCAGTTTTGCGGTATCGATTTTGCCGTTGGCTAATAGCTCACCGTTTAGGTAAACCGTCGGTACACCCTGAATATTGCGCTCTTCGATCACTTCTTGGAATAGGCCGCCATCGATCATTTCGGTGCTGATATTATCATTTAATAGCGCGAATTGGTTGATCGCCTGTACAACGTCAGGGCAGTTGTGGCAGCTAAGGCTAACGAATACTTCAAAGTTTAATGTTTCATCCACCGAGGTGACGATGTTTTGCACACTTTCATCGAGCTTAATTTCGGTGCCAGAGGCTTGAAGATAGGCCAATACCAGTGAGTTAAACTCATGCCCACTTGGAATGCCTGAGAAGGTAATGCCCGTTGGCTTGTCGCCTGCTTCTAAAGTAAAACTGATCGGGCTACGAAGTTTGCCTTGCGTGTCGCGCTCTTCGAGAGCTAATAAATCACCCGTTTCTGCAATGCCAGTCAAAAACTCAAGCAGTTCAGCACGCTTGGGATGTTCGCCCGTTTGCAAAACGAAGGTGACCTTTTGAGTCATTTTTGAGGCGTAGGCCTGGAGAGCCTGTTTAATTTCAGGTGATAACATAATTGCTCCTGTGATGTTTTGAGAGGTTGAGTGAGCAGAGTGCCCACTCAACAATACTAAGCTTGTGCTTAGTGCTAAGTTGCCTTAGCGAAAGGGTAGTGTGGCTTAGATTTTGCCAACTAGGTCAAGGCTTGGCTTCAATGTTGCTTCGCCTTCTTCCCATGCTGCTGGGCAAACTTCGCCGTCGTGAGTTGCAACATATTGTGCAGCCTTCACTTTACGAACCATATCTTTAGCTGAGCGGCCGATACCTAGATCGTGAATTTCAGCAACCTTGATGATGCCTTCTGGGTCAGCAAGGAAAGTACCACGAAGTGCTAGGCCATCTTCTTCGATCATTACATCAAAACCACGTGAGATAGCGCCAGTTGGGTCGCCGATCATTGGGTATTTGATTTTGCCGATCGCTTCAGATGCGTCGTGCCATGCTTTGTGAGTGAAGTGAGTGTCAGTCGATACTGAGTAAACTTCTACGCCAAGACCTTGTAGTGTCTCGTACTGTTTCGCCATGTCTTCTAGCTCAGTTGGACACACGAATGTGAAGTCTGCTGGGTAGAAAATGAAAATCGACCACTTGCCTTTAACGTCTTCGCTAGTGATAGTTTTGAACTCACCATCGTGGAACGCTTCAGCTGTAAATTCTGGAATAGAACGGTTGATAATTGGCATAAGATCCTCCTCTTGTTTAAAAGAATTAACGTTATCGTTAACGTTGTAGTCATAGTATGAAAGATTTATGATGAGATAAAATAAAATATATCGAATGTCTTATTCAGTTTAATCGAATCTTGCTATGATCACTTTAAAACAAATCAATTACGCGTTAGCTGTCGCAAAACATCTACATTTCAAAAACGCAGCCGAGAGCTGTAGCGTCTCCCAGTCGGCTTTAAGTAGTGCCATTTCGGAGCTGGAAAAGCAGCTCGGCATTGAGATTTTTGAACGTGATAATAAGCACGTGTTGATCACCGCTTATGGTAAGCAATTCCTTGAAAAGGCTGAAAAAATCATTCTCCAGGTTGAGGATTTATACCGCTTTGCGCAGCAAGGCAGTCAGCCGCTAAGCTATCCGATCATCATTGGCGTCATCCCAACCATTGGGCCTTATTTACTGCCCAAGGTTTTGCCAACCGTACGCGAAACCTACCCAGATGCACAAATAACCATTGTTGAAGAGCAGTCCAAGGTCTTAGTTGATATGGTTCGCTCAGGCGAAATTGACGCGGGCATTTTGGCGTTGCCTTATCCCGTTGACGGTTTGCATACCTTCGAGTTTTGGCAGGAAGACTTTTATATCGTCAGCCACAAAAGCAGCGATATGGCGCAATTAAAAGAAATCGACAGCGCAAGCCTTAAACAAACCCGCTTATTGCTCTTAAAAGACGGCCACTGCCTGCGAGACCACGCGCTGGCCGCCTGTAAGCTCAGTGCCACACAGTCGGATATTTCCTTATCCGGCGCTAGTTTGTATACCTTAATTCAAATGGTTGCGGGCAAAATGGGGGCAACGATGGTGCCGGAAATGGCCCTAAGCCAGTTAGTGAGCCAAAACTCTGAAGTGGCAGTTTCTCACCTAGATGAACCCGGGCCACACAGACGAATTGCTTTCATCACACGCCTCAATTATCCTAATGTCGATGCCATCCAGCAGCTAATGAAGCTGTTTAGAGGGGTTTTAAAAACCAGCTAATGTATCTATTAAAATGCAGCTAAACAAGGAGAAAACGCGAGCATGAAAGTAATTGAAACGATGAGCCTTTTTAAGCAACAGTCCACGAACCATCCCGTTTTAAACAAACCAAACATAAAGCGCTTTGGTTGTATATTAACGTTGTGCATTGTTGTTCCCAGCCTAGTGGCCTGTGGTGGCGGCTCAGGCAGTGCGTCGGCAGAGGTCGGTAGCCCGCAAGACTCTGATCTTGACGGCATTGAAGATAAATACGATGCCGAGCCAAATAACCCTGATGTTTCAATGGTGGCAACGGCTTATCTTGAGGGTAATTTAATTCAAAAACTGACTTATAATGCTTATCGAGTCATTACGTCAATGACTTTTTATGACGACGGCGAGGTCGATGAATACATCGTTTTAAGCTATTCGCCAGACTTTCTCAATGTAGTAGTTTCCACCGACTTGAATAATGATGGCTCGATTGATGAAATAGAAACATTCGTGCTGAATACCTCGGGCGACGTGATAAGCGAAACTTATCAGCAAGCTGGTAGCGAAGTTAATGATTACAACCGAATATATAGCTACTTTAATAGCCTGTTGACCGAAAAAAAGCAAGATAACCAAATCAACGGCTTTTATGATGAGGTTTATCAATATGACTATCAGCTCACGGCAACGGGCAGCACGCAAACCGAATATTTACTCGATAACGACGTTTTACGCCGAACCGCTCAAAACGACTTAAATAGCGAAGGCTTGCCCCTGCTAGAGCGTTTTTATGAACCCGGTGCAACAACGCCTTATGAAACCAATGCTTACCAATACGACAGCAATGGATACGAAACTCAGCACTTGATCGATGATAATGGCGACGGTGTTTATGATAAGCAATTTCTGTTTTTTTATGACGAAGTGTATAACCAGACTGAAATTTGGTTCGACCCAGAAAATAACGGCAATTTCTACATTGTTCGTTATGACAATAAAGGCAAAACCTTTTATGACCTTGCGCCATGATAAGTTTTATCGATTGATTTTATCGCTTTAATCATATTTTCTAAATACGCTTTCTATGTAATGATGAAACCATCAACTAACGGAGAACACGATGAAAACAGCGATTATAAAAGCCATTATCGGAAAAAAAGCACAATCAAATGATAAAGCAACTGTAATAGCAAGTGTCGCCACAACGGCCACAGCAGCCGTCTGCAATTACAGCAGCAATTACTACGGCGACCAAGTCTGTAAAAACGGCTAAACCTGTATAACTAATCCAATAAAAAAGCCGCCCTGAATCATTCGGGCGGCTTTTTGTTTTATAACGGCACACTAGCTTTACCGCGCTTAAGGCGGCTTAACCAGCTGAGCGCCAACAGAGACTGCGCAAAAACCCTTATTTTTTTGCGATGATATACACCGCATGCACGATACCTGGGATATAACCCAAAATCGTCAGCAAGATGTTCAACCAGAAAGCACCACCAAGGCCAACTTGTAAAAACACACCAAGTGGTGGAAGTAAAATTGCGATCAAAATACGAAGTAAATCCATGTGATTTACCTAATGTTTAAGATGTCATTATTATAGTGCCACGCATGTCAGTAGCGTATGAAATTTCAGTTAGCTGAAAAAACTGTTGCTCTAAGTGTTTACAAGGTTATAATACCGCACCTTAGCGCTGGCGAGTTGGCAGAGTGGCTATGCAGCGGATTGCAAATCCGTGTACCTCGGTTCGACTCCG
>JAXHSS010000090.1:0-7763 GCA_034190675.1 Pseudomonadota bacterium | reverse complement strand
GCGCTCACGGTGGCGGCCACTGATCCCACTCAGAAATAAAACCCGCCCAGAAATAAAAAAAGCTGAACCAAGGTTCAGCTTTTTTTCGCCTGATTATATCTTCAGATCACGTCTGCGCGTTACTCTTCATCTGCCGCACTTTTTTCATCACTAAGATACAGGCACTGGCCGTCACTTTTCTTATTTAATAACGCTAAAAAGTCATCGTGGGCGGCCAACTCATCAGGTGACGCTTGTGAGCTAGCGAAAACCCAGCTTGCATCACGTTGCGATAAGCCACGGTTACTCATATCTTGCGCCGACGCCTGCTCTGCTAAGCCCATACTGATCTGCCCACCTGTCATTGCAAGATAGACGTTCGCTAGAATTTCGGCATCTAATAATGCGCCGTGAAAAACACGGTTATCATTATTGATCATGTAGCGGTTACATAAGACGTCGAGATTATTTTTTTGCCCAGGGTGTTTTTTTCGCGCATAAACCAGCGAATCAAATACCGTGCAAATTTGCTCAATACGTTCAACTCGCCCATGCAATTGCAGCTCGTAATCCATAAAGCCCACATCAAACGGTGCGTTGTGGATTACTAGCTGCGCGCCTTCAATAAACTGCAAGAAATCATCCACAATCTCCCGAAATCTAGGCTCATCAGCTAAACGCTCATTGGTGATACCATGCACTTCGATGGCTTCAGCATCAACCAATCGATCCGGGTTAAGGTATTGATGATAGGTTCGCCCGGTCAGTTTTCGATCCACCATTTCAACACAGCCAATTTCAATAATTCGATGCCCTTGGCTGGTTTCAAGCCCCGTGGTTTCAGTATCCAGTACAATTTGTCTCATACAATCTCCAACTCGTCCATTGCCTCATTGGCCAGTGCATCAGCGCGCTCATTACCTGGGTCACCATTATGGCCTTTCACCCATTGCCACTGCACGTCATGTTTTTGATTTAACTCGTCTAGACGCTGCCATAAGTCTTGGTTTTTTACCGGCTTTTTATTGGCGGTTTTCCAACCTTTTTTCTTCCAGCCTTTAAGCCATTGCGTCATGCCTTGACGTAGATAGTTAGAGTCAGAAATCAAGGTCACCTGACAAGGTCGTTTTAACGCCTCCAAGCCTTTTATCGCCGCAAGCATTTCCATTCGGTTATTGGTAGTATCTTGCTCGCTGCCCTTGAGGGTTTTTTCATGCCCTTGATACGTTAAAACCACACCCCAGCCGCCAATGCCCGGATTACCTCGGCAGCCGCCATCGGTATGCATAATCACTGAGTTATTAGGAGCATTTGATTTCATCAACGAGTCTCTTCAAGTCATTTACGAGGATTGCTTTGAGCTTTGCTGTTCAAGCCGGGTTTGATCTGCTAGAGGCTGCTTCGCTAGGTTCGCAGCGGCTGGCTTATTGCTCACGGCAGCGGGTGAGATCAAACCTGACCATGTAGGCTTTAATGGCCTTTTGCTCACCGTAAAGGAAAAAATCGGGCCAGCGAAGCGTTCAAACCATGGCATCATGGCTTGTTCCTGATCAAAATACAATTGAAACCAGTTGCTAATTCTCGACTGACGCGGATATAAAGATCGCAACTTAAAGTGTTCAAAACCTTGCTGCTTTAGGTGTGAGTAATATTCAAGCAAGCCAATTCGATACGACTTATGAAGCCAGTCAAACTGATCATCCAGATCAAAAAACGTCAGATAATATGGGTTAAACAAAACGAGGGTGCATTGCCCTTTGTCACTGGTCACCTTGTGCAAATGCTCAAGCAAATGCTGTTGGCAATCGTGTTCAAAAAACTGCCAGCTGAGGACAAACAAAATATGATCCCACTGACGATCACCATTTAGCAAAAGGCTATTAGGCTGAGACAAACAATGCTCAAAGTGAATGCTGGATTGTCTTGCTGCTCTGGCCGATTGCAATTGAAATAAAGATAATTCTAGAATCTCACCCGAAGGCTTGGGGGAATTTAACAGCGATTTGATTGTCTGGTACACTGCGTTTTTTGAATGGCTTTGCAACCAAGGAGTAACGTGCTTTTTGGTTAGCGGGCTGTATTTCATGGTAAATTATTATTGTCTATGTCCAGCGAAATTTCAGTAAATGCCCTTCCTGCATTAAGGGATAATTATATCTGGCTGCTTCGCAAGACGAATCAACACGAAGTGGTGATTGTCGACCCAGGTGAATCACAGCCTGTTCTCGACTACCTAAACCGTCATGATTTAATTCTAGCAGAGGTTTTAATTACACACCATCATGCTGATCATACCGGCGGTGTTCGCGCTTTGCGGGCGCAGTTTCCTGATATTCGCATCAGTGGCCCTTCCAGTATTTGGCAGGTCAACCACCCAATTGAGCACCTAAATCACTATGATGTAGCGGCCTTGGATCTGCGCTTTTCTATTTTGCCCATGCCTGGCCACACCCTTGATTTGATCGCCTTTTACCAGCCTGATCTTGGCCAGCTTTTTTGTGGCGACGTGCTTTTTTCTGCAGGCTGTGGTTATGTTTTTGAAGGCACTTATGAACAAGCTTTTAACGCTCTTGATACCATTCGTCATTTACCGAAAGATACTCGAATTTTTGCCGCACATGAGTACACTTTAGACAATATTCGTTTTGCCAAACACGTTATGCCCGATAACAAGGATCTTAAGGATTTTCAGCAGCATGTTGAATCACTTCGCTCATGCGACCAACCATCACTGCCGACAACGGTTGAGCAAGAACTTCGTATCAATCCGTTTCTGCGAGTTGATCGCCCTGACGTGCTATCCTTTGTTCAGCAACAAACAGGGCTCAAACAGCCTACCGCTGTCGACCAATTCACCTGCCTGAGGCAATCTAAAAATGCGTTTTAATCTTTACGCCCTTCTGGCCATCAGCGGCTTGGTATTACTTTCTGGCTGCCAAAACCGTCATTACCTTCATGACCCACTTGTTCATGATGGCTCAACGCCTGTTGAACCTGAGCCTACGGATGATTGGGAATATGTTTCTCAAGAAACCGACGGCGCAGCTTCAGTGGTGATCATCAATGAATCAGGTGAGATTGAGTATCATGAAAGTCATGGGGATCAACGTGCTTTGTCTTCAAATACCGTCACGCAAACGGATCATTTCGATGTTATCGAGACTGAGCAAGGCGACATCATCGTAAGCGATTATTCACATGGCGAATTTGCTCTGCCTCAACAAAGCTTGTGGTCACGCTATCGGATGTTATCGCAATGGAGCAATCACACCCAAAAATCTGAAGTTCAGGGACAAATAAAGCATATTCAGCGCATGCCGAATTTTTTGAACGATCGCGTCAAGAACTTGCAAGCCTTTATGCCAATTGTACTGAATGTCATTGAGCAGAAAAACCTGCCTGTGGAACTGGCGGTTATTCCGATCATTGAAAGTGGTTATGATCCTTATGCGCACTCTTCAGCTAAAGCCGCAGGGATTTGGCAGTTTATCCCGCAAACGGGCCACGCTCGTAATTTGGAGCAATCGAGCTGGATTGACGAGCGCTTAGACTTAATTCGCTCGACAGAAGAAGCGCTAAACTATTTGGCCGATTTAAATCAGCAGTTTTCTGGTGATTGGTTATTGACCTTGGCAGCCTATAATGGCGGACAAAGTACGGTTCGAAGCGCTATGCGAGCGAATCAAAAACGCGGAAAATCGACTTCTTTTTGGCAGCTATCATTACCCAAAGAAACCGAGCATTATGTGCCACGTATTTTGGCTGTGAGTGAGTTGATTCGTTACCCAAACCGCTATCAATATGATGACCAGCTGCCCGAGGTGCATGACCAAAATGTGCTCACCGTCTTCGAAATTGAGGGCATTTTATCGTTGGAAGTACTCGCCAACACCCTGGATATACCTTTTGAAGAACTGCATCAACTGAACGCTCAGTTTTTACGCAAATCGACACCACCTGGTGAGCATTTCTTATTAATTCCGACGGATAATCTGGCACATATGAAAGGCCTGTCAATGCAGCAGTTAACCGAGATGATCCAGTTTAAACGCGTGAAAATCAAAAAATCACAAACGCTTGAGCACTTTGCCCTAGCTCATGACTTTCACTTACCGGCTCTTCAAGAGCTGAATCCACAATTCTCTAAAGACACCTTATTGGTCACAGGAGAAACCTTACTTGTCCCAGATCAACGCTTTGCAAATGATGCCTATGAGGATCGCTATGAACTGCTTGGTACGGCATTAAAACGACACTCCGTTGCCAGTGGAGACTCATTATGGTCTATTGCGAAGAAGTATCGTGTCAGCCTTGATCAATTGCTTCGCTGGAATCAGCTCCATAAAAAGAGCCTTATTTATCCAGGCCAGCTATTAATTGTGGGTAACACGCTGCGCACCAAAGAGACGACGTATCGAGTTCGATCGGGCGATTCGTTATGGTCAATTGCTTCTAAACATAATGCGACCATTGGTCAAATCAAAAAATGGAACCAGCTAACCAGCAATGATCTTTCAGCCGGTCAAACCCTGATCATCATGATGCCTGAATAACCTCTTGCCAGCGTTTCAGCTTTTGTTCAGGACATAAACGCGCATTTGCAGGGCTAGTAGACGGCAAGGTGACCACGCGCTTATTTTGATAAAGTGATGCATCGACATGACGATACAACAGTTTGTGCGCTGTCTGCCCATTACAAATGATGGTGTCGATAGTAGGGTATTGAGCGAATAATGTTGCAAAGTCATTCGCTTGCTCAGATGATCGAACAATCGCACTATCCAAGCTGCCTTCTCTTTGGCATTGCGCCAAAACATCCCACAACCCTAGCCGCAACTGTTTTAGCCAGGCATACTTTTGCGGAAGCTGGATCAAATGGTGATGCTCGACAGGTTCATTGACCAGTTGGGCAATGATCCACCAAAATGCATTTCTGGGATGAGCGTAGTAAAACTGTTCTTGAATTGAGCTGACGCTGGGCATTGTGCCCAGCACGAGTAGACGTGTTTGTTGATTAATGATTGGCTTAAAGCCGCTGATCATGGGGAGACGCAGGTAACCGCCTGAGTGGTATTGTCAAAAAAACCTGCAATCGTGCCATCATCAAAATCGATCTGAGGAGACCAAATACCCGCTCCGCTTTCATCGCTCGGATTTGCACTATTAACACGGCTCAAACGGTAGGAATCCAAGTTAATCTGCAAAACTTCAGAGGTATTGAACGCATTACGCTCTGGGTCGCTTGGAACGAATAAATTATCGGTGGTATAGCCCGAATAAACACTATAGAACGGGCTATCTGGGTCTGAGAATAATAAACCGAACGTTAAAACAGGTGAGCCTGAAATATCGCGCACCTGTCGGACGGTACCGATCAATGGCTCATTATCCGCTGAACAATCGTTATTGCTATCCACATATAAATCACCCAGCTCATCAAACATCATCGTTAAGGTGTCGGTCGCAATTGGCTCAAGGCTGACCGTGTCCGTGCCTTCTTGCTCAACTAATCCTAAGCTAACCAAATCCGTTGAGAAATACACAGGTAAACTGTAGTTATCGGGTAGCTCGATTGAAGTCCCCACAATGTTGGTCTTGTTGAAGCCAAAAATATAGGTTTCTGATTCATACTCAAAATCACCTAAACTACTGGCTGTGGCTAGCAGTTCTTCGCAATAGCTAATTGCACTAAGTCTCTGTAGTGAACTTGGGCTAGACTCAACAGCAAAACCAGCGCAGCTTAATTCATTTTGAGGATTAGCTGAACTCAAAAACGCTTCTGAGGCAATTTGAGAGAACATGTAATTATTGAAGTAAAACTTGGTATCTGAAACTGGAATATTGACGCCCGTATTGTTTTTGGACAGGATCACAAGGTTTTGCACCTCAGCATCAATGCTGCTACTTTCGATCGTTGGCATGGCATCTGCATCAAAATGTAGATCATCAACACTTTCTAGCTGACTTGCTGCATCAACCGTTTGGCCCATGGCGCGGAATTCTCCGCCTCGGCTATAAAACCCAGATAATGTAAATAATGGTCGCTCAATCACTTCAGTCGTCAACTCTGAATCAAAGTTACCGTAGAATTGATAGAAGCCAGCATTACGCGCTTGGTCAAGGGCTGCCAGCTGTGCTTGTGCCTCGTTAATATCAGCGACTTCAGTACTCTGTAAGGCTAAACCTTGGTCACCTAGTGCCGTGTTAAGCTCCGTGAGATAATCATTAAATAACGATTCTTGATCAATCAAGTTAGTTGCGCTGATTACATCGTAAGTTGTTGAAACCGTGCTATGAGCTAATGGATGGATGGTAATGACATTATCCACCTCTTGCGTGTCGACACTCTCCAACATGCGATAAATATTTCGCTCCAAGGTCAGTGGGTCTTGATCACCCGTAATCTCGGCTAATAAATCAGGAAAGATCACATTGTTATTGCTTTCTAAATCATTCAGGTTTGAAAAAGCAACCAAGTCAAACGTGGCTAAATCAATACGGGTATCGTCCGTTTCACCTAAAAATAATGTAACGAGCTTATCACCTCGATTACAAAAAAACAGGCCAGCGTCAGTGGTTTGACGGACTTCTAAAAGGCTTCGGTCTGTTGTATCCTCAGGCTCGCAAACATAGCTAAGGTTTGAAACCACCTTGCCGTTATTCAAATACATGTTCAAGCGCCCGTCGAGCCCCGACACAAAATCATCACCATCATCCAGTGAGCGCCCTGTTTGATCGCAGGCTGTAAGTAAAATCATTGCCGATGCCATAAGTGGCGAAAGCCAGTTTCTCATAATACCCCCAAAATACGGTTTTGATCGCTATTGGTATTGAATCACCAAACGACCCTCGGAGGATCGTCGATCTGCTAATTTGTTTGTTGTCAAAAGTGTTTCAAAGTTCCCCGTTCGATTATCAGGTAACAATAAGATAAAACGTGCCTGTGCTGGCAACTCTGACATTAAGATTTGCCATTGCAATTTGCCATAATTAAACATACTAGGTGTCTCAACCACCGGATCAGGCAATAAAAGCTCGGCAATAACTTCAGTATAATCATTCATTAAAAAGACACGAGGAACGACAAATTCATCGCGAATAATGCTACTTAATAACAATGAGCTAAGCTTTTCTTCGGGTTGCGCTAAGTCCACCACACCATAGGGCATATTATCAAACGCTTCGAGGCGTGAGCTGTATTGCTCATCCCAGTCAAATACTTGGCTGCGCTCACTCCAGTTTTCGCCATAAGCCGATGGCTGTATAGCAATAGTGGCACGTCCTGAGATCGCTATGATGGATGGGCTAAAGCGGTTTAACTGTGCTCGGCGCTCAGTTGCCGTCGCATCTAAGCGTGCAGCTCGTTGTTCAGGTGTTTCAAAACCAAGCTCATCCGGCGTGTAATTTTGGTTAAGCCCTTCGGAATCCGTAATACTTAAAAAGCGTCGCTGTTGATATTCATCATCAATCTGCTCAAGTCGATCCTGCGAATCAACAAAGCTTTCAACACAAAGCTTCTGATCTTGTTTACTGAGTGTATAAAAGGCATTGCAATCAAGCGCTTGCAGCTGATTTGCCGCTACTGGTCTAGTATGAGCTTCACCTGCTTGTGTTTGTAGAGAGCCATTATCGGCAAGCGGAGGTGTTTGTGGCTGTTTATCGCCTTGATCTTCCAAGGCAACAATTTGCGTGCTGCCATCTGGGTTGATTTGCAGGTATTCATTAGGAGCTAATGATTTTCCTTGCTGACAAGCAGAAATGCTCATGGCCATTACCATGAGCAT
>JAXHSS010000009.1:0-26991 GCA_034190675.1 Pseudomonadota bacterium | reverse complement strand
TGATCTGCATGTTCAACAATAATTATCCAGCCATATCCTCGCAACCAATCCGAATAGACCACTTCACCATCTGCAATGGCTTGAACGGGCTCACCTAATTTTGCGCGGACTAAGATGCCATTAGATCGAAGCTGAGTTTCTCGACGCAGTTGTCCATAATTAAGAATTTTTCGCCCATCATTCACTGGGCATAACAACTGATTACCTCGATTAAATCGAATCAAGCCCTGACGACGAATCACTACCGCATCATCGACATGCTCGATAAGTTGTGTCAGTTGGTTCTCATCTTGTCGATGGCTAACCAGCTCATTTTGAGTTTGGCGAATCTGCTCACGGATCTGCTCAATAAGGCGAACCCGCCGCGTTTTCATCTGCTCGATACTGCCCAGTTTTTTGCTGAGCAATAAGCTTTCCGACTCTAATCGAGACGTTCTCGCCTCAAGCTCTTGGCTGACGCCTTGAAGCTCGATCAATGTTTGATCCAGCATATGGATACTTTCTTGCTTGCTGCGCATCCAGTAATCATAAAATGCTTTTTGTCGCTGACGCTGATGCAGTGCATCACTGCTCGTGATCAAAGGGACACTACTTTTTTGTTCTAGACTGATCGCAAAAATAATTTCGCGGTCAAGCCCTTTCATTAGCTCATTGACTTGATTTTGCAATAGCACTTGTTGAGACACCGTCTCTAACTGCTGCTGAGAAAGACGCTGCACTTCTTGAGCCAGCGACTGATGAGAAAGATATAAATCCGTTAAACGAGCCTCAAGTTGACGAAGTTGCTTTTCTTCATCGCTCAGGCGCTGCTCCTGCTTGTCTAAAAACTGTTCGAGCTTGGAAATCGCTTGCGCATCAACCGCCAATGCAGGCTTCGCAAAGCATAACAGAGCCGCCAACACAATGACGGCCAAAAGATAAAACTGCACAGAAGCAGACAGCATCCGCCAAGACTGAGTGCTCTCAGCCCTAGTCTCAATACGACCTTCATTCTGTTGAAGCTTTACTATTTTGAGCCAGTCGGCCATACGTCTCCCATTATCATATCTCCCCGTTTTCTGGTTAAACACTTGGCTTAACGCAGTCAACCTGTTCGGCTGTTAATTGCTCAAGCAGAAACCAAGCTTTTACCCGTCATTTCTGGTGGTTGCTCAATCTCCATTAAATCAAGCAAAGTTGGCGCAATGTCAGCTAAAACACCGTCTGAGCGAAAATCAAATGACTTTTCACCAATATACACCAATGGCACTAGCTCGGACGTATGCGCTGTGTGCGCCTGTCCTGTACTCGCATCGTGCATTTGCTCTAAATTGCCATGATCCGCGGTGATCAAACAATGCCCGCCAGCATCTTTAACCGCCTGCTCGATTTCACCCAATGCCCAATCCACTGTTTCAGCCGCTTTTACCGCCGCGTCAAAAACGCCCGTATGGCCCACCATATCACCGTTGGCATAGTTACAGACGATGACATCATATTCGCCACCTCGAATTGCTGCACAAAGCTTCTCGGTTAATTCCGGCGCACTCATTTCTGGTTTAAGGTCATAGGTTGCCACATCCGGCGACGGGATCAGCATACGCGTCTCACCTGCAAACTCAGCTTCACGGCCACCACTAAAGAAAAACGTCACATGGGCATACTTTTCTGTTTCAGCAATGCGCAGTTGTGTTTTTCCAATATCGGCACAAAATTCGCCTAAGGTGTTCGTTGGCATGCTTGGCGGATAAGCCACCACACCTTCAATATCCTCAGCATACTGAGTCAACATTACATAGTTGGATAATTTCGGACGAACTGCGCGTTCAAAGCCATCAAAGGCATCCTGAACAAAGGCGCGAGAAATCTCACGAGCACGGTCAGCGCGGAAATTCATAAACACTAAGACATCGCCATCTTGAATAGCTTCGGATTGCTCAATCCAGGTTGGCTGAACAAACTCATCGGTTTCTTCACGTGCATAGGCTGCTTCAAGAGCCTCAACGGCCGATGCCGCGCGATACTGCGCTTTAGCTTCGGTAAGCATTTCATAAACTGGCTGCACACGCTCCCAACGGTTATCACGATCCATCGCAAAATATCGACCACAAACGCTGGCCACTATTGCTCCATGGGCTTCACATGCCGCTTGCAGCCTAACCAAGCTTGGCTCTGCGCTTTTTGGCGGTGTGTCACGACCATCTAAAAAGGCATGAACATAAATCTTTTGCGCGCCCTCAGCCTTTGCCATCTTAATCATGGCAAAAATATGCTCTTGGTGGCTGTGAACCCCACCTTCAGAAACCATGCCCATAATATGCACGGCATTGCCTGCCTGCACCGCACTTGAGATCGGCTGAACTAAACTGGTATTTGTGAAGAAGTCACCATCAGCGATTGCCTTAGAAATACGCGTAAAGTCCTGATATACCACACGCCCAGAGCCGAGGTTCATATGACCCACTTCTGAGTTACCCATTTGACCCTCTGGCAATCCAACATCCATACCCGAGCCAGAAACCAAGCTATGAGTATTTTCACTCCAAAGTCTATCCCAGTTAGGAGTATTTGCGGCCAAGATAGCATTTGAATCACTTGTCGTAGAATGGCCCCAGCCATCAAGGATAATCAATACATGGGGTGTACGCATGGTCTGTTTCTGCCCTTAAGTTAATAATTTTCATCATTTTAGCGACTACGACAGCGCTTTGCATTGATTATTCTAAAGACGTGACAAACGTGTATAATATTGAGCTAATTTGAAACAAAACCGTAAGTCTATGGAACAGTTTATTGAGTTTATCGGCAACCACTGGATTTTGAGCACATTATTCATCGTGCTCCTTGTTGCGTATTTCTTAACCGAGCAGCGCAAATCGGGCGCGACGATCAGCAATCATCAGCTAACACAGCTAACCAACAACGAAAAAGCCGTCATTATCGACCTTCGCGAGAGAGATAAATTTAAAGAAGGCCATATCTCAGGTGCGAAAAACATTCCTGAGGCGGACATTGATCAACGAATCACCGAACTAAAAAAACACAAAGACAAGCCCATCATTCTGGTTTGCAATATCGGCATGAATGCTAAAGCAGTCGCTAAAAGACTTAAGCTTCAAGGCTTTGACAATATTCATCGACTGCAAGGTGGGATGGGCAACTGGCAAGCAGACAACCTTCCTGTGGTGAGCAAATGAGCGCCAAAGTCGTCATTTACACCACGCCTTGGTGCCCCTATTGCACCCGAGCAAAGCAGTTGCTTGAGCATAAAGGTGCAGAGTTTAAAGAAATCGATGTTTCCCGAGATGCCGAGAAGCGCAAAGAGATGGAGAAAAAAAGTCGCCGTCGAACTGTTCCGCAGATCTGGATTAATGAGCAACACGTTGGTGGCTGCGACGATTTATACGCCCTGGAACGCCAAGGCAAATTAACCCCATTATTATCGTAATAAGAGAACAACATGGCTGAACAAACTCCTTTAAATTTAAATATTCAAAAAATCTACCTTAAAGACGTCTCTTTTGAGTCGCCACAATCACCGCAAGTTTTTGGTGACGAGTGGAAGCCTGAGGCCAATGTGCAAGTGAATACACAGGCAAAAAAATTAGGTGATACTCAGTACGAAGCTGAACTGACGGTAACAGCAACGGTGAAACAAGCGGACAAAGTCGTCTACTTAGCCGAAGTAAAACAAGCCTGCGTGGTGCAGACCAACGCTGAAGAGCAAAACCTACAAAAGATTTTGCTAAGCTACTGCCCGAACATGATGTTCCCTTACGTTCAGCAAACCGTTGCGACGCTTTCTATTAGTGGCGGCTTCCCTGTACTCACATTACAGCCAATTAATTTTGACGCCCTACTCGCCAACTCGCAGCAACAAGAAGGCCAAGAAGCCGGCGCGAGCGTAAACTAGTATGATCAAGGTCGGAATTGTAGGCGCTGCGGGTCGAATGGGGCGAAGCCTCATCGAAGCAGTGCTTGAAAACCCAAAGTTAACCTTGCATGCTGCGATTGACCGCGAGCAAAGTCCGTTCTTCGGAATTGATGCCGGTGAGCTGATCGGCCAAGGAAAAGTCGATATTGCTGTTTCTAGCGACTTGCGTGCTGTTGCCGCTGAGCTTGATGTCTTAATCGACTTCACGATCCCTGAAGCCACAGAACAGCACCTGAGTATTTGTAGCGAATCGAACTGCGCTATGGTCATTGGCACAACAGGACTTAGCGATGAGCAAAAAGCCAAGTTAGACGCTGCTGCACAAAAGATCAGCATTGTCTATGCGACTAATATGAGCTTAGGAGTAAATTTGAGCTTTAAGCTGCTTGAAATGGCCGCTAAGGCACTGGGTGATACCGTGGATATTGAAATCATCGAAGCCCATCACCGTCATAAAATTGATGCGCCATCAGGCACTGCCCTGAGTATGGGTGAAGTCATTGCCGACACCTTAGGACGCGACTTAAAACAAGTGGCTGTTTACGGGCGTGAAGGCAGAACCGGTGAGCGTGATCGCCAAACCATCGGCTTTGAAACCATCAGAGCTGGGGATATTGTCGGTGAACATACCGTAATGTTTGCAGGCGAAGGTGAGCGTATTGAGATCACCCACAAAGCCACCAACCGCAAAAACTTTGCCAATGGTGCGGTTCATGCTGCCCAGTGGTTAAGCGAGAAGGATAATGGTCTATTCTCGATGCTTGACGTTATTGGCCTCTCATAAATGAACCGATTGCCAAGCTTGCGCCTCCTACCAGCTCGCGTCAATAAGCGAGCCAAGGTCAAGCAAGCCAAGGTCAAGCAAGCCAAGGTCAAGCAAGCCAAGGTCAAGCAAGCCAAGGTCAAGCAAGCCAAGGTCATGGTGGCGCTCATTGTCTTGCTTGGCAATATCGGCTGCGTACAAACCCAAACGCGCCCCAGTGGCGATTATGAGGAGTTTGCCATCACAGAAGCCAGCCTAACTCAGCCACAATGGAAGTTGTTCAGCCTCTATAGCGAACGGTATATTTTGCCGAACATGCCGTATCTGCGATTTTCTGAAGGACGTGTTACGGGCTTTGATGGTTGCAATCGACTGATCGCTGATTACACCCTAGATGAATCCAAGCTTGCCTTTGGGCTAATCACCTCAACAAAGAAGGCGTGTTCAACACAGTTTATTGAACAATTATTGCATCAGGCCATGAGGGAAACTCGTTATGCTTATAGCAAAGCAGGCGTCTTAAAATTACTGAATGAAAGCCGAGCGACCATTGCGATTCTCAAAGCCACGGCAGTTCAACCGCTGGCATCACAGCCCCTAACGGAACCCGCGCCAGAGCCTCAACCAGAGTCTCAAGTAGAGACAGAACCTCAGATACCAGTGGAGCCAGAGCCCGAGACTTTCACTGAAACCGATCTCAAGCCAACGCGCACATCAACGTTGCGCGAAATTGCCTTTTGATTTACGCGTTAAAATAATAACGAAGATGGCTTAAGTTCAGCTGTTTAACCGATTGATCTGCCACAGCTTGAACCTTAGGTTTAGCGCAAAATGCGATACCCAAGCCTGCTTTTTCAAGCATAGGAATGTCATTGGCACCATCACCTACCGTCACCACTTGATTCAATAACAAACCATTTTCGGCCGCCAATTGAGCTACGATGGCAGCTTTTCGCTGGCTATCGACAATAGGCAAAACCGGCTGACCCGTTAACTCACCGTCTTGAAAATCTAGCTCATTAGCAAATACATAGTCCATGCCTAAGATTTCAGCAAACTGCGTGGCAAAGTACGTAAAGCCGCCTGAAACTAAGGCTGTTTTAAACCCTTTGGCTTTCAGCTCAGCCATTAAATCTTGAGCACCTGGAGTCAACTGAATACGCGCCATAATGCCATCTAAAACACAGGACTCAAGTCCTTTTAACAGGCTCAAGCGGCGGCTAAAGCTTTCGGTAAAATCAATCTCGCCACGCATCGCCGACTCGGTAATTTCACCCACTTGATCTTGGATGCCGATTTCACGGGCCAACTCATCAATAACTTCAGCTTGTATCAGCGTTGAATCCATATCAAAAACTGCCAATCGTCGTGCTTGGCTAAACTCTTGCGATGATTGCAAACAGCTATCAAAATTGGCTTGATCAGGTGCTGAAAGACTAGTCGATAGCGCATCAACCGACTCAGACAGTGCAAGGTGAATGGCTACTGGCGCCTGCGTAGAGAAACGCTCAACGGCTACACCTGCGATACCTTGCTGATGGCAAACATGTAATAAAAAGCCAAACACTTCTGTCAGCGACTGTGAGCAAACCAACGTGAGAACTGACTTTGCACCAGTTGCACCAAGAAATGCTGAGCGCCCCAGTGTCGAGACCAAGGCCGTTTCTTCAAGAACAACATGGAGCTGAGCGTCCTGCAGTTGAATATCGTTTAGAAAAGCCGGCGATTGTTGGAGCTGACTAAAAAAACCGGCTTGCTGTTCAGCGCTTGGAGAAGAAGAATCGATGGCAATAGTGAGTGTTTTTTTCATGCAAATTTCTTATTAAACATAAAGTCGATATAATGGCCGCAGTGTAACGGCTATTGAAGTGAAATCCTAGCAATGCTCAATCGTACTCGCCAAAAAAACCTCTGGCTATTGTGGCTTTTTATTGCCACCACCGCTTTTTATGTTTACTCCAGCACCAAGCTGGCTCAAGTCTATGACACGCAACAGGCTAAACTCGCTAATACCCTGATGAGCCATATTAGCATCTCGATGTCTGACTTTATTGTTCGTAATGATTTGTTGTCACTTAACGGCACCATTCAAGAGCTCGTGGCTAATGACCCATTGGTTGAAAAGATTCGCATTATTAACCCAAACGGCCAACTTATTGCCCAAGCTGGTTACAGCGAGCATCAGGCGCTTCATCAAAAAATGATTCAACCCTCGGCTCATGTCCAGCTCGGCTCTATCGAGCTATGGATGCAAACCGAGCCCCTAGACGGCCAGCTGGCACTGTTCTTATTATGGCTAGCGACCTCATTAGGCTTAGTTCACCTCTGGAGAATCCCCGTTGCCGAGGAGAGCTCGGACTCAGAAACATCTGCCTCGGACGCTGCAAGCCAAAGCGCTCAATCAGCGAACAACTCAACACAGCAAGCTGTTGATGGCGCCTCCTCATCTGGCAGCAAAGAATCAGCACTCGAGCAACTTGACCAAACCGTCACCGTGGAAGCTGGCGATCAAAACCCAGCAGTTGCTGACCCTATTTCTGGCGAAACAGCAACGACAAACGCTGCTCATTCATCCCAAGCTACAGTAGATGACGCCGAATCTCCCGAGGAAGAAAACAGCCTGCCCGCTCCGCTTCGCGTTATCGGTCAAGGCATAATTGGCGACACTGAGCGCAAGCTTTACTCCCAACGCGCCTTATTAGCCCTTCAACAGTGCCACCGAGACAGCTTATCTCAAGCTATTCAGCTCTATCAGGCCCAGCTCATTGACGATCAAGACGATGGCTTTATCTTGCATATCCCATTCAGGCTCAGCGAATCAGAAACTACGCTGCAAGCCATTAGCTGCGTCGCGCTTTACCACGAGTTATTGAGCCTATCTTTGGCCAAACATGCCGACTTGCTAGACCAAGAATGCCAAACGCAAGCCATTATCCACAACCTGAGCCAAGATATTGAGGCCGAAGAGCAGGCCCGCGCCTTTGAACTTAGCCAAGGCCGACGTTTCAGCTTGGTGCTTCAATCGCCGTTAATTGAATGGGAAGCCGTGGCAAATCAAATTATTGAGGAAACTGAAAGCGATATTTCTGGTCAATGTTTTAGTCACTGCATTTTAGACGCAAACTTTGAACAACTGATTCAACAACAGGCCAAAAAATTACAATGAATCCTCACCAGCCATCACCTACCTTGGCCTCTCTTCTTGAGAGACAGTCCGAGGCTGCCTTAAAAAGCCCAGGGCCAAATAATAAGCTGATTGATCAAGCCATTGAGGCGGCCCTACTCGCCCCGGACCATGGCAACCTAAAACCGCAACAGTTTCGCGTGCTGCGCGGCGATGCTCGAGAGGCTTTCGGGGAGCGTTTAGCTCAACTGTTAAGCGAGCAAAATGCCGAGCCTGCCGCTATAGAAAAAGCCCGACAAATGCCGCTTCGTGCTCCGGTTATCATTGCCGCGGCGGCTAAAATCAGCGATCATCCTAAAGTTCCTGCTATTGAGCAAGAATACTGTGTTGCCGCATCAGTAATGATGATGCAATTAGCCTTCGATGCGCAGGGCTTTGGTTCTATGTGGAGAACTGGCTGGTTATTAGATCATCCAGGCGTTATCGATGCGCTTGGCTTTTCTAGCGATTGTCGACTGGTTGCCGTTTTGTATGTGGGCGCAGCCAAGTATCATCGCAAAAAAAAACGTGTACTGACGCTTGCGCAGCATCGTCATTTTCTAAACCAGCAGGACATAACGGCAAACCCCCACAACACAAAACAGGACGAGGAATAATTACGCTATGAAAGATAAGAATATCGCCGGTTTACTCAGCTTTTTTGTACCCGGAACAGGACAAATTTATAACGGCAACTATGGCTGGGCGATTTTTTGGATGCTGATTGTTCCAGGTTTATGGATTGCCTCTCAAGGCTTTTTTGGGTGGATACTCCATATCCTATGCAGCTATGCGGCTTACACCGCCGCCAAAGAGAAAGCCTTAGAGCATGTCTAACGCCACTTCTCGTTAAGACTCTTCTCTATTATAAAAAAGCCTAGTTAAGTACTGGGCTTTTTTAGTTAGCTTGGTGAGCAGCTAAAAGTGTTAGCTACAGCTAGTGAGCCGGCTTACCCGACTGTTGAGCATGCTTGGCAATCACTGCCGCTGACAATTTGCTTTCAAGTGCGATATCCAGCACCTCATCAATCCATTGCACAGGAATTACACGGACAGATTCGAGGACATTTTTCGGAATATCCACCAAATCTCGCTCATTTTCTGCAGGAATAATGACCGTCTTAATTTCACCACGGTGCGCGGCTAAAAGCTTTTCTTTTAAGCCGCCAATAGCGAGCACCTCGCCGCGCAGCGTGATCTCGCCAGTCATGGCGACATCAGCACGCACAGGGATATTTGTCAGCGAAGAAATAATCGCCGTACACATACCAATGCCAGCACTTGGGCCGTCTTTTGGCGTTGCGCCTTCGGGCACATGAACGTGCACATCTTTTTGGTCAAACTTGTCGTCTAGGCCCAGGGTGATGGCGCGGCTTTTAACCACGGTCATCGCTGCTTGGATAGACTCTTTCATTACATCACCCAGCGAGCCCGTGTAGGTAAGCTTACCTTTGCCCTGTGTCACAACCGACTCAATGCTTAATAGTTCACCACCGACACTGGTCCAAGCTAAGCCGGTTACCTGACCGACTTGGTTTTGTTTTGCGCCTAAATTAACGTGGTAAAGTTTTTTGCCTAGTAAATCTTCAATACGGTCTAATCCTAATGGCTTTCTTAACGAAGGTATGCGTTTTTTTAGGCTGTTTTGACGTACCATTTTACGGCAGAGTTTAGACAACTGGCGCTCAAGGTTACGCACTCCCGCTTCTTTCGTGTAATAGCGAATAATAAAGCGCAAACCTTCATCGTCCATCAATAGCTCTTTGGCTTTCAAACCATGAGATTCAATCACTTTAGGCAATAGGTGATTTCTGGCAATACCAACTTTTTCATCCTCGGTATAACCTGAGAGGCGAATCACCTCCATACGGTCTAAAAGAGGTGCTGGAATATCCATAGAGTTAGCTGTACAAACAAACATCACGCTGGATAAGTCGTAATCCACCTCAAGGTAATGGTCGTTAAAGTGTTTATTCTGCTCTGGATCAAGGACTTCTAGCATCGCTGCGGCTGGATCACCACGAAAATCCTGCGTCATTTTATCAATCTCATCGAGTAAAACGAGTGGATTGGTTACACCGACCTTGGCCATTTTTTGAATAATTTTGCCTGGCATAGAGCCAATATAGGTTCGACGGTGACCACGTATCTCAGCCTCGTCGCGAAGGCCTCCTAAGGCAATTCGTACATACTCTCGCCCAATGCCATCGGCAATTGACTTAGCTAGCGAGGTCTTGCCGACACCAGGTGGTCCAACTAAGCATAGGATGGGGCCTTTAAGATGCTTCACACGGGATTGAACCGCAATAAATTCAAGAATACGTTCTTTAACTTCTTCGAGACCAAAGTGCTCAGCATTTAAGTGGTCCTCAACAGATTGCAATTCATAATTAACTGGGCCTTCTTCACGCCATGGCAAATCCAATAGCCACTCTAAATACGTGCGAATCACATTGGCTTCAGCGGTTGAAGGGCCGAGCTGTTTTAGCTTTTTAAGTTCAGCGTCTGCTTTTTCTATTACCTCATCTGGAAAGCCGGCCTCATCGATTTTTTCCTTTAGCAGGTCATATTCGCTGTGGTCATCATTACCCAATTCTTTATGAATCGCTTTTACCTTTTCATTGAGATAATACTCGCGCTGGCTTTTTTCCATCTGCTGCTTAACACGATCACGCAGCTTTTCTTCAAGCTCTTTAAAGGCAACCGTGTCTTGAACGGCATGCAATAAAATGTCGCTGCGCTTGTACAGATCGAGCGTTTCAAGTAGCTCTTGTTTGGTATCTAGCTCCAAGTTTACATGCCCAGCGAGCTGTTCTGTTAGTAGCTCAAGGCTGGTTTGCTCTTCGATGGAGCGAACGGCTTGATTCGAGAGCTTTTTATCAAACTCGGCATATTCTGCAAACGCGTCTTTCAAGCGCTCAACAAGAAGCTGTCCTGTTTTCTTCGTGATTGAGCGTGTGTTAAGCGGCTCAAGCATGGCGAGGCCAGTGCCCTCATCCTGTGGTTGAATATCAATTAGTTCACCGCGGTATAAGCCCTCAACCAACACTTTAATCGTGCCATTATTGAGATTAATGATCTGCAATACATTAGCCACAGTGCCGACAGAATGCAGATCCTCAAGCTCTGGGTTTTCTGTTTTCGGTGAACGCTGCGCAATCAAAAACACCTGTTTGTCTTTTTCCATCGCTTCATTCAGTGCAGCAATGGACGATTTTCTACCCACGAATAAAGGAACCACCATAGAAGGGAAAACCACAATATCTCGAAGTGGTAGAAATGGCAGGGCTGGTTTTTGACTCATAAGGCTATCTCAATCTCTAATATCAACAGTTATACGCTTTTTAGTTCAGGATCGTCGCTTTCAGCACTCTGGGGTTCGTCTTTTGACTTGCTCTTAAACACTTTTAGCGGCTCAGAATGTTCATTCACCACTTTGGCATCGATAACAATTTTTTGGACTTCAGGGTTATCAGGAACACTGAACATAATATCCTGTAATACATCTTCCATAATCGAACGTAGTCCGCGAGCACCCGTTCGACGCTCCAAAGCACGCTTAGCAATTGCTTCAAGCGCATCTTCGCGGAACTCAAGCTCGACATCTTCCATCGACATCAACGCCTGATATTGCTTGACCAGCGCATTTTTCGGACGTGTCAGAATTTGGATCAAAGCCGTCTCATCAAGCGCCTCAAGCGAAGTAATAACTGGTAGACGACCAATTAATTCAGGAATCAAGCCAAACTTCACAATATCATCGGGCTCTACCGTTTTGAGCACTGCACTCTCTTCCAGTTTTTGCGATTCACTGCGCACTTCAGCCGAAAAGCCAATGCCGGTCTTCTCAGATCGTGCTTGAATCACCTTGTCTAATCCCGCAAAAGCGCCGCCACAGATGAAAAGGATATTGCGCGTATCAATCTGCACCAGCTCCTGCTGCGGATGTTTACGGCCTCCCTGAGGAGGAACAGCCGCCACCGTGCCTTCAATCAGCTTGAGTAGAGCTTGTTGAACACCTTCACCAGAGACATCACGGGTGATCGACGGGTTTTCCGATTTGCGCGCAATTTTATCAATCTCATCAATATAGACGATTCCCTGCTCCGCTTTTTCAACATCAAAGTCCGCTTTTTGCAGTAGCTTAACAATAATGTTTTCCACATCTTCACCAACATAACCCGCTTCGGTCAACGTGGTCGCATCAGCAATCGCGAACGGCACATTTAATAGTCGAGCCAAAGATTCAGCGAGCAATGTTTTACCCGAGCCTGTTGGGCCGATCAGCAAGATATTACTCTTACCAATTTCAACTTGCTTATCATCAGCATCGCGGCTCAAGTTCAAGCGCTTATAATGGTTATAAACGGCAACAGCCAATGCTTTTTTTGCACGGTCTTGGCCGATAACATAATCATCTAGCGTGTGTTTGATTTCACGTGGCGTGGGTAGCGCCGCTTCAACATCCAAGCTTTGCGTTAATTCTTGAGCCAGCTCTTCATCAATAATTTCTTGGCATAGGTCTACGCACTCATCACAAATATAGATCTCACTAGGACCTGAAATGAGTTTTTTAACCTCGTCTTGGACTTTTCCGCAAAAAGAACAGAATTTTTTTGGATTGGATTCATTCGTGTCAGACATGCACTTATCTCGTATTTACTCGATCATTCTTCAATGTAACAAGCTCCTTTATGCCAGTCAAACCAGCGAGGCGTTAAGACGCTGGTGAAAGGTAAAAAAAGCGGTTACGGAACTGCTTTGGAGTTAGCTGGCAGAAGGGCTCTACCAGCTAAATGTCATTAGCCTCGCTTGCTAATCACGTCGTCAACTAAGCCGTATTCTTTGGCCTCGGCACCGCTCATGAAATTATCACGATCCGTATCACGCTCAATAATCTCTAATGGCTGACCCGTTGCATCTGCCAACATCTGGTTAAGCTTTGCTTTGATCGAAAGAATTTCTTTTGCATGAATTTCAATATCCGATGCTTGGCCTTGAAAACCACCTAATGGCTGGTGAATCATCACACGTGAGTTTGGCAAACAATAACGCTTACCTTTTTCACCCGCCGCCAATAAAAACGCGCCCATACTGGCCGCTTGACCCACACAAATCGTGCTTACATTGGGCTTAATAAACTGCATGGTATCGTAAATCGCCATACCCGCCGTGACAGAACCACCCGGCGAATTGATATAGAGGTGAATATCCTTATCGGGGTTATCGGCCTCAAGAAACAGTAACTGAGCCACAATCAAATTGGCCATATAGTCTTCAACTTGGCCGACCAAGAAGATAACTCGTTCACGCAATAAGCGCGAATAAATATCAAATGAGCGCTCACCACGAGCAGATTGTTCGATTACAACAGGAACCAAACCACCAGCGGCTTGGATATCAGAAGAAAAATTCTGCACGGTCACTCCATCAATTAAAAACACGTCCCTTAATAATGAGGACACCGCACTCTAATTTCAAGCGCGGCGTGCCGAGTTTCGAGCAAAAGCTCGATTGTACAGGTAAAGAAAGCCTTAGCCTTGCGGGCGAACAGCCTCTTCATAGCTAAGCTGTTTTTCTTCAACTTTCGCTTGATCAAGCACGATATCAACCATCTGGCTCTCAATCACAACACCTTCAACCTGTTGAAGCATATTGTCATTTTCGTAGTAGTGGTTGATCACTTCGTCTTTATCGTCATAAGCCGCAGCCATTTCTTCAATATAAGCACGAACCTTTTCGCCATCAGCTTTTACGTCATGCTTTTGCATGATGTCGCGAAGCACTAGGCCAGCGCGCACCTGCTGAACTGCACGGTCTTGGAATAAGTCATCTGGCAAGCTGTCCATCGGGATATTTGCTTGCTGTTGATCGAACTGCTGCATAAGTTGCTGCTTTTGACGCTGAATTTCTTGCTTAACAAGTGCATCTGGAACGTCAAACTCATTCGCTTCAACCAACGCTTGGATTACCGCTTCTTTTTGACGAGCTTGCAAACGCATTTTCAGCTCACGTGTCATGTTCTTACGAATTTCTTCTTTGAACTTCTCGATATCGCCGCTTTCAACTCCCATTTCTTTAATGAAGTCTTCATTAATTTCAGGAAGCTGCTTTTCTTGCAGCTGATTCAGTGTGATCTCGAACTGCGCTGCTTGGCCTTTCAGCTCTTCTGCTTGATAGTCTTCTGGGAACGTGACGTCGATGGTTTTTGTCTCACCCGTTTTCATACCCGCGATACCGTCTTCAAAACCAGGAATCATGCTGCCTGAACCAAGCTCAAGACGCTGGTTCTGCGCGCTGCCGCCTTTAAAGGCTTCACCGTCTATTGTGCCAGCAAAATCAACAAAGACCACATCACCGTTTTGCGCTTCACGCTCAACATCAGCAAAAGTTGCACGCTGCTGGCGAAGATTCTCCAGCATAGTATCTAAGTCTTCATCTTTGATTTCTGCCAATGGCTTTTCAACCGTTAGCTCAGCAAAGTCCTTAAGCTCAAGCACTGGCATTTCTTCAAATGTTGCCGTGAACTCAAAAGGCTTGCCTTCTTCATCTGTAATCGAGCTAATTTCAGGCATGCCAACTGGCTCAAGCTGCTCTTGGTCAATCGCTTCAGCCAATTTGTGCTGAATGATTTCGCCGACGGCTTCCTGACGAATACCTTTGCCATAACGCTGCTCTACCACTTTAGCAGGCACTTTACCTGGACGGAAACCGTTTAAACGGATCGTACGAGACACTTCTTTTAAACGCTTATCGTATGCTTCATTAAGCACATCCGCGGGTAGCTGGACGCTAACTTTCTTCGCCAAGCCTTCCAATTTTTCTACAGAAATCTGCATGAATTCACTCCGATCAATAGTCCCGATACGGGAAAAAATAAGGCGCGAATTATAGGCCGAAACGGCTTAATTTGCAAAGCTGAACTATGTAATTTCAAGTCATTACCTCACATTATCCAAGCCAAAGGCGTCCCGTGAACTCAAGGGCGACGATCTTTATGGCGTTTAATGACAGATTTACCTAAAATAGAGCGAAATTTTGGATATTTTGCATGACTCAACCTGCTCGACTCAACGCCGCTGACGCTCTTTCTTTACTCAAAGAGGGCAATGCTCGTTTTGTTAGCAATCTAGAAAGTCGAATTGACCAAATCCAAAACAAACATACGGCATTAGCTCTAGAGCAAAACCCTTTTGCGATCATTTTGGGTTGTTCTGACGCTCGCGTTCCTGCCGAAATTGTTTTCGACCAAGGCCTTGGCGATCTTTTTGTGATTCGCGTTGCCGGCAATATCGTTGCCCCTTCGCAAATAGGTAGTATTGAATATGCCGTTGAACAATTTGGAGCACCGCTGGTTGTGGTCATGGGCCATTCACGTTGTGGCGCAATCGAGGCGACCGTTAATGAGCTGACCAGCAGCGAAGCAAGCCGCTCACCCAACTTAAGAAGTATTGTTGATCGCATTAGCCCATCGGTTGAAACCTTGCTTGAAACCCCGATCAAAAATAATGCTGAAGACCTTGTTCATTATGCCGTCAGAGCAAATGTTCGCTCATCGATAGGTCATCTTCGCCAAGGTTCGCGCATTATCGAGCAGCTGATTGGCCGCGGTGAGCTTGCCATTGTCGGCGCGCAATACTTTATTGAGACGGGCAAGGTCGAGTTCTTCTCTGAATAGAGGAGCCAATTCTACGCTCTAAGAAACTGCGCCTTTAATTTAAAATAGCCAAGACTGGAACTTTCAGCACGCGAAAACCAGTAAAAGCGTGAGCTAATCATTTTTAATTCTGATGAGCAAAAAGAAGAGATGAAGAAAAAGAATGGGGTGGATGATGGGACTTGAACCCACGACGACCGGAATCACAATCCGGGGCTCTACCAACTGAGCTACACCCACCATAAATAAAGCTTGAGCATCCGGTAGATTGCTTGAGGCTTCATGGCGCGCCTGGCAGGACTCGAACCTGCAACCTACGGCTTAGAAGGCCGTTGCTCTATCCGGTTGAGCTACAGGCGCAAGGTAAATACCAAGACACTAACTTAATGGTCGGAGTGGAGGGATTCGAACCCCCGACCCACTGCTCCCAAAGCAGTTGCGCTACCAGGCTGCGCTACACTCCGATTAAGAGGTGCGCATAATAATAATTACTGATCCAAGCGTCAATGTTATTTGCGTTTTTTTTGCGCTTTTTTACTACCGTCCGTGATTTTCTTGTTGATCCGCCCGTTGCCGTCTTTTAAGCTCAATTAAACCACAATCAATTCACATAGGAGTGATCATGAGCGAGCGTATTTGTCATATTGACCAACTTAAACTGGATGCCTGCAACCCTTTTACGGCTCAAGGTAAAAAAATCAACCTAGTACGAAATGATCAAGGAGTGTTTGCTTTTGATAATAAATGCCCGCATATGGGGCTGCCATTATCGGTGGGTAAAGTGGAAGGTAACACCGTAGAGTGCCGTTTCCATAAAGCTCGCTTTGACATTAGCTCCGGCGAAGTGGATCAGTGGGCAAACTTTCCACCGGTGTTGGTTAATGCGATCAATTTAGTGTGCAAAGAAAAAAGCTTAACAACCTACCCTGTTCAGATTAATGAAGCAGGCGAAATTTTTGTCTCATTATAAGGCTTGCTGGTTCTTCAATTGAGATTTTCTCAGTGAACCAGTGATCATGGGCAGAGTTGAGAAAAACCAGTATAATTGCGCTCTTTGAATTCATCGAGAGCGCAATGATTGTTTTAGACGGAAAGGCCTTAGCCAAAAAGACCGAAGCTGAACTACTTCAACGTGTAAACACCATTAAAGAAAAAAAGGGTGCTACTCCTGTTTTAGCGACTATTTTAGTCGGTGATGACCCCGCGTCCGCCACTTATGTCAAAATGAAAGGCAATGCCTGCGAGCGTGTGGGTATGGCCTCAAAACGCATTCACCTCGACGCCTCGACAACTACGGATCAACTTTTAGACGTGATTGACGATTTAAACCGGGACCCAGATGTTCACGGCATTTTATTGCAACACCCTGTTCCAGAGCAGATCGACGAGCGCGCTTGTTTTGATGCGATCGCCCTTGCAAAAGACGTGGACGGTGTCACCTGTCTAGGTTTTGGTCGCATGAGCATGGGCGAGAACGCCTACGGCTCGGCAACACCCAAAGGAATTATGCGTTTACTAAGCGCCTATAATATCGACACCGAAGGCAAACATGCCGTTGTTGTGGGACGAAGCGCCATTTTAGGTAAACCCATGGCCATGATGCTTTTGCAAGAAAACGCCACTGTCACGATCTGTCATAGCCGAACAACTCAGCTTGCGGAGCATATTCGCCAAGCGGACATCATTGTCGGCGCCGTTGGCAAGCCTGAGTTTATTAAGGCCGACTGGATTAAAGATGGCGCTGTGGTTGTTGATGCAGGCTATCACCCAACCCCTGAAGGCGGCTGTGGCGACATCGAGCTGGACGGCGTAATTGAGCGCTGCGCGGCTTACACCCCTGTTCCAGGTGGTGTTGGCCCTATGACAATTAACACGCTGATTTACCAAACGGTCGAGTCAGCTGAGTCAACCAACACATAAACCTCATGGTGTAAGGAATAACCAATGTTTATTTTTAGCCGCAACTTTATTCAACGCTCAGGCGCTCTTTCTATAACCAAAACTGCCCTAGCCGCTGCAATATTTGCTGGTCTTAGCGCCTGCTCAAGCCTGCCCACTCAGGAATCTCCTTTTGTCGGCACATGGGCTTGCACCTCTTCGGATACGTTTCAAGATTTAAATATCAGCGAATCCTTTACTTTCGAGGCTCAAGCTGACCAAAGCTACAGAACAGCTGGCTCGCTTTCATTTGATCGTAACGGTTCCTTTGTCACCGAGCTGACGACAGCCAGCACTGGCACTTGGGCAATGACCGATGAGCAGACCTTAGCGCTTGCAATTGATCGCGACTTTACGCTTAAAGTAACCGACGATGCCTTCATTGGCCAAATAATTGCCGTCGCCACCAAACAATATGTACACAATATTTTGAATTCGGTTAACTATCAGCGCGAATATACGATGGATCTGCGTTCTGGAGCGGGTGATGTATTGGTTTTAAATGAAGTAACAGCTTATACACAGCCCACAGGCCTTGAAACGAAGCCTACCGTGTGTGAAAAGCAGTAAACGATAATTTTTTGCTCACCAAGTGAGCTTGGTAGCCAGCTCTACAAGCGCATAAAAAAAGCACCGACCTGTTGGTTGGTGCTTTTTTATTGATACCCTTTCAGATCTTTTTCTCGCATTGGGCCTTCAACTATTGAGTTGTCGGCGTACCCAGCAAGCACAGCAATTTCGGGCAAATGATTTACTCAACTGTGAACTGATATTTCAAATCAATCGACTGGCTATCTCCATAACGTGACTCTAGGCTCAGAGCACGTGTTAACTGATACTCCAGCACCCAAAAACCTAAGCGGTTAAACAAGCCATAGTCATATCCCACATAGACACTCTCCGTAAGGTTCTTACCAATCTCGACACTACTGTTTTCACTTTCTGCCGCCTCATTCACTTGTATTCGATCAATTCCCACCGCAGAAATAACACCAGGGAACTTAGCCGCCGCCTTATCGACACCCAGCAAGATCGCCGCTTGCACTAATTGCGCTGAGCTTAATCCACCCGAATCATCATCAAGGCCTTTGCCCGTGGTCACATAGGATAGAATTTCAGCATCTGATAAAGGCGGCTCTGAATACAGCTCGGTTTGCAGCTTTTTGGGTGTGCCCGTGATCTTCACCCCAGCCAAAACCTCACCATCAAGCGACGTTCTAGTGGCAAATATTGACAAACTTGGATTGCTAATGGGTCCACTAAAAACCACCGAGCTATTGCGAATCGTCAAGACCTGACCAAGAACCTCGTAGGTGCCATCATCAACGGTTAAGGCGCCGTAGGCGAGCAGCTCATTTTGATCCGATTGATCATTTCTCAGCGTTAGCTCCCCTTTTGCCACCCCAACAAAGCCCAAGGCATTTGCTTGAACCCCTGACGGCGCTCTCAAGCGAATATTCATCACAACAGGGTATTGAGTCGCCGATTCCTGATCTTGTTCACGATGAATAATCACATCGTCGCTAGACAGTTTTGCCGATGCAGGCAATTGCTCAATCGTTAGCGTCGTGGTTTCTAAGGTGACATCACCCGTGATCAGAGCGCCCTGTTCATCGGCTTCAATCTTAAGCTTCGGGCTTGCAAAGAGCAGTAGTTCAGGCACATCAATAAACTCAAATGATTTACCCTCAACCTGTCCATCAAACTGCCAGCGGCTCAAATCAGACAGATTGTAATTTGCCTGACCGGTAATCGCTAAATCACCGCCACCTGATTGCGCATTCAGACGAATGTCCGCTTGATTTGGAGCGCCGGCTATTTTTAACGAAACGTTCTCAATTTTTGTACCCGTTCGGTTGGGTAAAAAAAAACCGTCGGCATTATCAACGTTAAGATCAATAATCAGGCCATCAAGTGGCCCCTGCAACTTGCCATCAATGGTGAACACACCCTTAGCCTCAGCGACCTCTGGCAGCATATCCGCTAAGAGCTCGGCCTCCGACCAAAGCCCTTTAATTTGTCCATCCAATAGCCATTGGTAAATGTCATGCTGACTCGTGCTTAATGCCGCTTCAGAGCGCGCAGCTTGAAGATCCAGCTGGACATAATTTTGCGGATCCAAACGCAATAACACCTGACTATTCAACTGCTGTAAAGTAGAGCTTGCCTTAATATCAAACGCCTCAATGCTGGACTCGTATCGCCAATCATCTTCTGCATTTTCCCATAGCAGATACCCGTCTTGGGTTTTCAGTTGTGTATTGAGCAACACATCACCTGCCTTGTATTGCATATCCAACGGCCCAGACAAAACGCCGCGCAAAGTAACATTCTTTTTTAAATAAGGCTTTAGCCACTGTGCACTCAGCGCATTAAGCTCCATGGCGAGTTGGTAGTGCTCATCTTGCCAGTCAAACGACGAGTCCAGACAGGCGTCCACTAAGCTTTGTTCATCACGCCAACAGCCACGGCTGGTCTCGCCTTGACCTTGAGCCAAGTCTACATTAACCGCCATCGGCGCTTGCAGTTCAACGGTTGCTGGCACGCTATTCACGGTTAAGCGATTCTGTGACAGCTCGCCTGACCAGCGCTTAGCCTTTGCATCAAAACGACCAGACAATGTTGCCGACAATTCAGCTTCCTCATGAACGGCCTTAAAATCAAGCGCTTGGCTTTCCGTACCGCCAACAAAATTCACTGCGACTGATTTAATCGCCTGATCGCCCACCATGAGCTGCTTGGCCTCAAAGCGCATTTCTCCTTGATCGCTAGCTAAGAGTGGCTGGCCTTGATACTGATAGCTGCCCGAATCAAGAGCGTACAGCTGATACCCAAGCCCATCGAGCTGACCTTTCAATGAAAGCACTGGGCTTTTCATATCGCCCGAAACCACGATGCTTGAATTGACTCGACCCTTCGCATCGGGCACAAATAGACCAAGTTCATTTAAAACCGCTTCAAACTGACCTGATAAATCACCCTGAGCTGTGGATCTCAGCTGACCTTGCACGCGATTATCACCGGCACGGAGCAAGAACTGCGGGACATTGACTGTAGATTCTGTCGCATCTAATTGCCCAGTCAGGTTAAATGGCTGGCCTTTTAGCTGGCCATCAAAGGCAAAACTTGGCACATCAACACGGATCGCCTCACCTTGATAATCGGCCGAAAAGCGTGCCGTACCCGAAATCTGGCTTGGATACTCAGGGGCAAACTGCGCCAAATTAAAGGACTTTAATTGCAAGCGGCCTTGGGCCTGAATACCTGATAACCACTGTAGCGCCAATGCGCCTTCAAGCTGAGATTCACCATTTTTCAGCACAAACTGACGAGCCTCAAACTGCTCCGTACTGCCCGTGCCATAAAATGAAAGATCCGTTGGCTTTTCAACCAGCCCTCGATAACGACCTGAACTACGCAGCTCGTAGGCTGACAACGGCCCTTGCAGGCTAGCTTCAAATTGCTCGACACGAATCAACTGGTCTTCACTTGCCTCAACAACAAAATCATCAGAATCAACGTGCAGATCCAGTATTATTTCATCACCCAGCGCCACATTACCTTTAAGCTTGGCACTACCCGCAAAGCCCTCGCCAGATAACGTGCTACTTTGCTCTATATCGATAGACGCCAACGAGCCCTCGACCTTACCTGAAGCTACTAATGTAACCGATGGATCTTGATGCGTAACCGTGTTCGTCAATGCAAAGGGAAGCTGTTCAGTTAAGGCAAGTTCGCCCGTGCTTTGAAGTCGCTGCTGCGGCAAACGGGCATCAATATCTGTGAACGTAAATTGATCGCCCACGAGCTGAAGTCCACCCGTTAATTGATTGATCTGAACCGTCGGCTTTTCAGGCTGAGGCACTTCCTTTGAGCCGATAAACACCCGAACTTGCTGTATATCTACGGATTCAACGCTCAGCTCTACAGGCGAAACAAAGCCTTGAAACGGCTCTGAAGACTCTGTCGTTTCCTGATACGGAACGTGCACATCGATCCCATTAGCTTGGAAGCGCTTCACTGCAAGCATGAGCGAGCTCACTGACCAATCAGTGAGTTCATAGTTCAGCGACTTAGCTGAAAAATTTATGGCATCATCTTGGTAGCTGACGGACGCCAAGCTTAAGTTTTGCGTGATTTTGCCCTTAATCGAGCCGATCGATAACTGCGGCACCGCACGTTGCGCCATATTCAGCACAAACCGAGTTCCTGACTCGGTGGTTACAACGATAGTAACCAGCAAAACAACGATTAAAACAACCGCGAGCAGAGCCCAAAGAGCCCATTTAAACCAACGCATATACACTCTCTAAAAATCCGTACCCAAGACAAAATGCAGACGATAATCGTTATCGGCATCTTCAGCCAAAGGAAAACCTAAGTCCAGCTTAATTGGGCCCACCGGAGAAAACCAGCGCACACCAAAACCTGTGCCCGCGTGAAAATCAGGGCGCTCATCAAAAGCTGAGCCAATATCATAAAAACCCGCAAGCGCCCAATTTTGGTACAGCCCAACCTCATATTCAACACTTGCCACTACCTGGCTTTTGCCTCCTGATAGCCCTGTCTCAGAGGCATTAGGGCCGATACTCTCATAGGCATAACCACGCACAGTCTTATCACCACCGGTTAAGTAACGATAAGAGCTTGGTAGGTCGTCATTCTGTTCAACCCAGGTATGGCCCAGCGCAACACGGGTAATGACTCGTTGGCCTCGAAAAAGTCCTTGCGCTAGACGGTTTTCAATATTGATCTGCGCAAATGAAGTATCGGAGACGACATCTTCTAACGCACCTTGAACATTAAAATGCCACTTAAGAGCATCACGTGGCCGAACTAAATTATCCGCCTGCGTGTAATCCCAAGTGACACCTGGAACCAGCAACCAAAACTCATCGCGCCGATCACCATAGTCATCCACCTGATAACTCAGATCGATATAATTCATATTATCCCAACGGCGTGTCACTTCGCGTGTTTGATTGATGCCCAGCAAATAGGTTTCATTGACCACATCAGGGCTTTGCTCGCGTTGATAACCCAAAGCAAAGTTGTATTGCACTTTGGTTGGCTCATTACGCGAAGGGCGCATTAAGTTGATTGAAATATCTTGGCTTAGCTGTGAAATGGTTGTGTCGAATCGCACCTGATCGCCGTATTGGTTAATGCGATAGTGATTAAACGAATAACCTGCTCTGGGGCCGGTGTCTGTCGAGTAACCCACCTTGAATGCATGCTTCATACGATCCGCATTAAACAGGCGAATCTTTAGTGGCACCAAGCCTATTGTTTTGCCCGCCTCGGTGACCTGTCGTTTCTGATCTAAGTTCAGCTCAAAGAAGCTGCTGGAAAAGTAGCGCGTTTTAATTAGGCGTTCACGCGCTTCAACCATAGCTTCACTTTCCACCCAATCACCCGCTCGAAGTTCAATCATTTTGGCTAGATAATCCGCTTCCATAGTGGGCTCATCCAGCTCAAACTGGATTGATTCAAACGCATAGCGCAGTCCCGTATCAAAGACCAAAGTTACCTCAGCGCGGTAGTCCTCAGGATAGACATCCACCTTCGCTGTCGTAAAGGCGGCATCTAAATAACCCAAATCCAGCGCCGCGACTTTTAAGTCACTCTTTAGATCACGGTAAGGCTGGTCTAAAAAGATCTGCCCTGTCGAAATTGGCGCTTTATCCAATATCGTTTTTAGCTCAGGTTCATCCAGCCCTGATCCTACCAAGCGCAATTCCACCGACTGATAACGCACAGCCTTACCCTGATCGACGGTAATATCGACACAGGGCGCTTGTTTCGTATCAAAATTGACTATGACTTGCGGCGAGAAAAAACCATATGGCTGAATTGCGCGAGCTACCTGTTCTTTGAGGTGCTCTTTAGTGGTTAAGCTGTTTTCAACACCTTGATCAGAACACGTAATATTTTGCCCAGACAGAATCAGCTCAACATTGTTTTTAGGCTCATCATCTAAGCCATCAAGTTGAAAGTAATCCGCAGAGGCGAGACAGGAAAAAAGCAGCAAAAACACACCGCTATGGCGAAGCCGAGGAATAAGAATCAATGGTTTTGTCTTTATCATCAATAGAGCATCACGTTAAAACGTAACGCAAAAAAAATCAACGCCAAACGCAAAAAGCCCTCCATTGGGAGGGCTTTGATTAACATGCGTTCGAGTTGCTTTTAAAGGTAATTATTGAATATTGATCTCACGCGCCTTCATCGTTTCAGGTAGCTGACGCTCAAGCTCGATATTGAGCAAACCGTCTTCTAGGCTGGCACCTGTTACGACCACATAGTCTGCAAGCTGGAAGCGACGTTCAAAATTGCGATTAGCAATACCACGATGCAAATACTCTGGCTCTTCCTGCTCAGCTTCAGGCTGCGCTTTGACCCCTTTTACGGTCAGCGTATTTCGCTCAGTATTGATGTTCAGCTCGCTTTGCTTAAAGCCCGCAACAGCCAGCGTGATTCGGTAATTATCTTCAGCGACACGCTCAATATTATATGGCGGATAGCCACCGCTACTGTCTCGGGTCGCGCTTTCGAAAAGGTTGTTCAGATGGTCAAAACCAATGGTTGAACGATATAGGGGTGATAGATCAAATGTCATAATAAATCCTCAAAATTAAGCAATTTAATGTTGTTAAGTTTTATCGCCTGCCTATCGGCCAGGCGTCTATGCAAGCTGTGATGCCAAGCGGCCACCACGGCTTACATTAACTATATGAGGACTGATTTATTTTTTTCAAGCGTTCTCGCCAGCTCGATCCAAAAGAATAGGGCCACCAATTTCTAATGCCTTTTGATAAGACGGCATGGCGCGCAAACGGTCGATATATTTTTTCGAGTTAGGCATCGACAACACATCGGTGACACGATCAACCATGCCCTCGATGGGATAACACATTTGAAAATCAGCACCCGTTAATTGATCGCCAGCAAACCACTCATTTACCGCCAAGTGGTTTTCAATAAACTTAGCATTGCTGGTGATGTTTCGCTCTAAAAAGCGCTTATTCACCTCAGCGACAATGCGAGTTGCAATGGGTCTAACAAAAAATGGCATTGGGGTCTTGCCAATTTGCTGAAAAATAAAAGCCAACATCAAAAAGGACATCAAGGTTCCTTCTGAATAATGCAGCCAAAACGTGTACTGTCGACGTGCTTCGGTTCCCGCCTCAGGTTTAAACTGTGGGGCATATTGATCAATAATGTACTCAATGACAGCGCCAGATTCAGCAACTGTTATCGTTTTTCCGTCCACCTCATCAGTGATCACAGGTGACTTACCCAATGGGTGAATGGCCTTTAAGTCATCGCCAGCCAACATGTCAGAACCGCGCTTATAAGCCTTCAGCTCGTAAGGGACTTTCGCCTCTTCTAATAGC
This sequence comes from Pseudomonadota bacterium, assembly GCA_034190675.1. Taxonomy (GTDB): domain Bacteria; phylum Pseudomonadota; class Gammaproteobacteria; order Pseudomonadales; family JAXHSS01; genus JAXHSS01. Next base: position 2,160 of record JAXHSS010000009.1, on the reverse strand, counting down.
CAAAGCACACGGTGAGCACGGGATTTTTCGAGAAAATGCAGGGTTAACATAATATACCTCGGTGGTTAAAGCATGGCACGATTAACAAACCATATTTTCGCGCCATGCATTTACAAAATAAGTTAAGACGTAAACATCCAAGGCGTAATGGTTTTACGCTCTTGCTCATAGTCACGGATGGCTTGAGCGTCTTGTAAAGTCAGCCCAATATCATCCAAACCTTCGATCAGACAATGTTTACGAAAGGCATCAATTTCAAAGGCAAATCGCTCACCATCAGGGCATTCCACTACCTGCTCTGGCAAGTTAATAACAAGCTTGTAGCCTTCGTTTGCCTCAACCTGCTCAAATAAGCGCTGCACAATAGCCTCGTCTAAAATGATCGGCAAGATACCGTTTTTAAAGCAGTTATTATAAAAAATATCGGCAAAGCTTGGCGCAATCACTGAACGAAAACCAAAATCCAGCAAAGCCCATGGCGCATGTTCTCGGCTCGAGCCGCAACCAAAGTTTTTACGCGCCAGCAAAACCTCTGCACCTTGATAGCGATCTTTGTTTAGCACGAAATCCGGATTAAGCGGTCGCTTGCTATTGTCTTTGCCCGGCGCTCCCTCATCAAGATAGCGCAACTCATCAAACAAGTTAGGGCCAAAGCCTGTGCGTTTAATCGATTTTAAGAACTGCTTAGGGATGATCAAATCCGTATCGACATTCGCGCGATCCAAAGGCGCAACCAGCCCATTAAGCTCAGTAAATTTTTGCATCTTAAGACTCCTGTGAAATATCGACAAAGTGACCGTGAATCGCAGCTGCCGCGGCCATCGCTGGACTCACCAGATGCGTGCGTCCACCCTTACCTTGACGACCTTCAAAGTTTCGGTTTGACGTTGAAGCACAGTGCTCACCCTCACCCAATCGATCCGCATTCATAGCCAAACACATCGAGCAACCTGGCTCACGCCATTCAAAGCCCGCCGCTTTAAAAATCGCGTCTAAGCCTTCTTTTTCGGCCTGCTCTTTCACTAAGCCCGAACCTGGAACCACTAACGCTTGCTTCACCGAGCTCGCCACTTGTTTACCCTTAGCAAATTCGGCCGCCTCGCGAAGATCCTCAATGCGAGAGTTGGTACAAGAGCCGATAAACACACGATCAACAGGGATATCTTGCGTAGCAATACCAGGTTTTAAATCCATGTATTCATAGGCACGCTCCATCCCACGGCGCTTCACATCATTTTGCTCATTCTCAGGCAAAGGCAATGGCTGATTCACATTGATCACCATTTCTGGTGATGTTCCCCAGCTCACTTGAGGACGAATATCTTCAGCTCGCAATTCAACAACCGTATCAAAGTGAGCACCCTCATCAGATACCAACGTTTCCCAATAAGCGACAGCTTGCTCCCAAGCATCACCTTTTGGCGAAAACGGGCGATCTTTCATATAGGCGATGGTTTTTTCATCGACAGCCACCATACCAGCACGCGCACCACCTTCAATAGCCATATTACAAACCGTCATGCGCCCTTCCATACTCAAAGAGCGAATCGCACTGCCTGCAAACTCAATTGCATAGCCTGTTCCGCCATCGGTTCCAATCTGACCAATGATATACAGCACCACATCTTTTGCGGTAACGCCTTTAGCGAGCTTACCCTCGACGCTGATCAGCATGTTTTTCATTTTGCGCTGAATCAAACATTGCGTCGCCATTACGTGCTCAACTTCAGATGTGCCAATGCCATGTGCCAACGCTGCAAACGCGCCGTGAGTCGCTGTATGTGAATCACCACATACAATCGTCATACCCGGCTGAGTAAAGCCCTGCTCAGGGCCGACCACATGAACAATACCCTGACGCTTATCATTGATGCCGTACTGTGTGATACCAAATTCGTGAACATTATCGTCCAAGGTTTGAACTTGGATTCGAGACGTCTCATCTTCAATATCGGCAATGGAGCGCTGCGACGTTGTGGGGACATTATGATCAGGTGTCGCCAGCACAGACTCAACGCGCCAAGGCTTTCGATTCGCCATACGCAAGCCTTCAAACGCCTGTGGCGATGTCACTTCATGAATAATTTGACGATCAATATAAATAAGTGCGGTTCCATCCTCACGTTGTTTAACGACGTGGGCATCCCACAATTTATCGTA
>JAXHSS010000089.1:0-7807 GCA_034190675.1 Pseudomonadota bacterium | reverse complement strand
ATTAACGAAGAGTTTGCCGACTGGTCGCAGCCATTGAAACACGGTGATCAACTCGCCTTTATTCCCCCCGTATCAGGAGGTTAAGCATGTTTGCCCTATCAAGTGATATTTTACAGCCCGCGACGTTACGGGAGCAGCTACTAAACCCACATTGTGGCGCCTATGTTAGCTTTGAGGGCTGGGTGCGCAACCATAACGAAGGTGCTTGCGTTAGCCATTTAGAATACAGCACCTATGAAGCCATGGCGGTCAGACAAGGTAAGGCGATTATTCAAAATGCCATTCAAGAATTTGATATTGAGGCCGCAGCTTGTGTGCATCGTGTCGGTTTGCTCGAGATTGGCGACATAGCCGTTTGGGTAGGTGTTTGCTCTGCCCATCGAAAAGCAGCTTTCACAGCTTGCGAAGCGATTATTGATCGAATTAAGGATGATGTTCCGATCTGGAAAAAAGAAGCGTATATCGATCAAGGTGAGGAGAAGTGGCTCGGATAACGTAGCGTCTAGCTGGCGTTACTGCATTCTTGCCTATACAGCAGGACAACAGGGCATAAAAAAAGCTGAACACCTCCAACATTCCCTTGGCGAGGTGTTCTGCCATCTGACATAGCTTAACTTAGAATAGAGACTAGGAAGATCCTAGAATTTAGCTTGAAGACTTAACCAAAGCTTCTGTGTATCCACTTTGTAGTCTTCTGCTTGGTAGTTTGCATATTTAACGCTAGCAGAAAGATTGTCAGTCAGTTTCTTAGAAATTACTGCATCGATCTCACTACCGTATTGCGCGCTACCTTCAACAGCTTGAAAATCATGGTATACGACCATAGTCTTGAAGCCACTGAATGTGGTGCCAATGCTGGCATAAATATCCTGCAAACCATCAGCTGGAGTTCCTAGGAACATATCTGCCCAACCATTGAATTTATGCAGAGTAGCCAGTGGTGTAGAAAAACCATACATGCCGTCATCTGAGCCTAGCATTTCATAACCCACTTTAGCTGTAATACCGCTGTACACTGCGCCACCTTCTGCAGAAACATACATCGCATCATAGCTTGCATCGCCCTGATCAAAATGCTGACCAGCTACTTCAAGCGTATAAAGCGCTTTGACTGAATCCATTTTTGCTGAACCTGAGAAGCGAGCACCGAACGAGTCAATCTTCTGGCTGCTTGCTACATTCTCAAGCAAATAGGCATAACCTACCGCCGTACCATAAGGTGTTTTGTAGCTTAAGTTAACCAAGTGGTCACGGCTATCGATATCAGCCGCTTCAGCAAAAATGCGGTTACGCTGATCAAGGAAACCATACGTTAATGTCATGTTTTCGATCGGCATAATTGAGATCACACCACCGTCAAACGTTTGACGGTCTTGGCGCCAACCTACGTGACCAACGAAACGGTGGTTATCCATCGTCACCACTTGGCGACCCGCTTTGATCTTGAACATGTCATCGCCATAACCAAGGTATGCTTGATCTAGCTCAGTTGTCTCTGGATCAGCAATCACCGCATCAGAGCTTGATGTACGGAAACCTGCAGGGCCCACTTTGTAATCATCTACACCTGCAATAACACGTGAATCTTCAAACTGACCAAAGGCGTAAAAACCTTTATAAGATGCTGTTTTATAGCCAAGCAAAGTGCGTAGCGTTAATGCACGACCATCTGCACCATCACCTGATACCGACTCATTGCGTAAACGCATGTCCAAGCTTGGTGTACCTGAAGCGATTGCCTCAGAAATAGTCATTGCTTCTTCTGCTTGTGGCAGAGCAACAAATGCTGTGGCAGCAACCAGTGATACCAATTTATTTAACTTCATAACTAACTCCTATTAGTGTTTGCGTTGTTTTTCGTACAAGAAGGTCAAGACAGCTGAGCGACAGTGGTTATATTCTGGGTCTTCAGCTAAAGCGAGACGATCGCGTGGGCGAGGCAAAGTTACGTCAAGTATTTCACCAACAGTTGCCTCAGGCCCGTTGGTTAGCATGACAATTTTGTCTGAAAGCAATACCGCCTCGTCCACATCGTGGGTGATCATAATCACGGTATTGTTCAAATCATTCTGAATCTCCATCAATGAATCTTGCATATGTGCACGTGTTAGAGCGTCAAGCGCACCAAACGGCTCATCCATTAGCAAGATTTCAGGCTGCATAGCCAGTGCGCGGGCAATACCGACACGCTGCTTCATACCACCTGAGATCTCGTCTGGACGTTTATGCATTGCGTGATCCATATGAACGAGTTTTAAATTATGTTCAATCCAGTCCTTCATTTCGGCCTTTGTTTTCTGGCCTTTGAATACCTGCTTAACCGCTAACTCAACATTTTCATACGCTGTTAACCAAGGTAATAAGGAATGGTTTTGGAAGACAACAGCGCGGTCAGGACCGGGCTCATCTACCTCTTTTCCACCCAGTACGACTCCACCTTTTGTCGCTTGATATAAGCCAGCAACAATGTTCAAGATGGTTGACTTACCGCAACCCGAGTGTCCAATAAACGAGAAGAACTCGCCTTTGTCAATTTTTAGATTAATGTCTTTTAATGCTTTGAATGGCCCAGTTGGTGTTGGGAAATCCATATCGACATCAGTAATTTCTAGTAAGGCTGTCATTGTTTTCCCCTATGATGCTTTATTTGATTTATCCCATGATGCCCAGTTTTGGATGAGCAGCATGATGCGGTCAAGTAAGAAACCGATCAAACCAATCACCAATACAGCCACCATGATTCGAGCCAATGAATTTGAGCTACCGTTTTGGAACTCATCCCAAACGAACTTACCCAAACCTGGGCTTTGCGCCAGCATTTCTGCCGCAATCAATACCATCCATGCGATACCCAAAGAGAGGCGCATACCTGTAAAGATCATCGGAATTGCCGAAGGAATAATCACTTTCCATACGAAGGTCAGTGTTGGCAGCTTAATCACGCGAGCTACGTTGCGAAGGTCATTAGGCACTGACGCCACACCAACGGCGGTGTTAATCAGCATTGGCCATAGGCAACATAGCATCACCGTGAACATTGAGGTCAAAAATGACTTTGGCACTAAGGGGTCATCTGTCACATAGACTGCACTGACAATCATCGTAATCAGTGGCAGCCATGCCAGAGGTGATACCGGTTTAAACACCTGAATGATCGGGTTCACCGCTTGCATCAACGCTTGGTTGATACCAATCGCGATGCCCAGCGGGATAGCGATTAAGCAAGCGATCAAAAAACCAGCCATAACGGTAATCAAACTCGTGATGATCTGATCAAAAAACGTCTCTTTACCCGTATATTCACGCGTAACAGGCTCGTAGTTTGGATCCATTTTCAGCTTCATGGCATTGCGCTCTTCCTGGCGCTGGTAAAACGCATCAGCTTTGTCACTCTCTACGACAAACTCGTCATAAAGTGCAACTGCTTGCTCGTATACCGCAGCTGGGCCTGGGAATTTCCCAAGCGAGGTGTCGATTTGGCTGGCTACACCCGACCAAAGCAACAAGAACGTTATAATACCAACGACAGGCAGCACAACAGCTTTGACTTTACTTGACCAAATGGCTTCGCGCAGTTTTTCTGCCATTTTGCTTTCTGTTTCACTGACTAAACTCATGAATTACCCCTTAAAGTGAAGGAAAAGGAGAGCGCTTACAGCGCATCTCCCTCTTTCAAGCCGATATCCATTTTGCTGATGTATTCAGTCGGTTTAGTACCATCATACGTTACACCGTCAAGGAATTCAGTTTGAGGTGGCTTATAGCCTGTTTCGCTATCAAAGTCTGGGAACTCGCTTGCATCGAACAAACCGATTTCAACCAAAGACTTAGCTGCTGTTGCGTAGATGTCAGGGCGATAAACTTTCTTCGCTGTTTCGAAGTACCAGTCATCTGACTTGTGCTCAGAAATCTGACCCCAACGACGCATCTGAGTGAGATACCAGATCGCATCTGAATAGTATGGGTAAGTTGCGTTATAGCGGAAGAACACGTTGAAGTCTGGAACGTCACGCTTGTCACCTTTTTCATACTCGAAGAAGCCTGTCATTGAGTTGGCAATAACTTCAGCGTCAGCACCTACGTATTGAGGCATTGAAAGGATATCAACCGCTTCTGGACGGTTCGCATTATCGTTTTCATCCAACCATTTTGCTGCGCGAATCAATGCACGAGTTACACGAGCAGAAGTGTTTGGATATTTTTCAGAAAACCCTTTAGTGATACCGAATACTTTTTCTGGGTTATCTTTCCAGATTTCATAATCAGTAATTACAGGAACACCAATACCTTTGAATACCGCTTGTTGGTTCCAAGGCTCACCTACGCAGTAGCCATAAATGGTGCCAGCTTCAAGTGTTGCAGGCATTTGTGGTGGAGGTGTTACAGAAAGCAAAGCATCTGCGTCAATTTGACCAGAAGTATCACCTTTAGCTGGAGCATAGAAACCTGGGTGAATACCACCAGCAGCTAACCAATAACGAAGCTCATAGTTATGCGTAGATACTGGGAAAACCATACCCATATTGAATGGCTTACCTTCTTTTTGATACTTTTCAACCACTGGCTTTAAGTACTCAGCACCGATTGGATGAACGGGACGACCATCAGCCATTTTTGGAATGTTTGGCTTCATTTGTTCCCAGATATCATTAGAAACCGTAATGCCGTTACCATTTAAGTCCATTGAAAATGGCGTAATGATGTCGGCCTTCGTGCCGTAACCGATAGTTGCCGCTAGTGGCTGACCTGCCAACATATGCGCGCCATCAAGACGGCCGTCAATCACGCCGTCCAACAAAACCTTCCAGTTTGCTTGCGCTTCGAGCGTGACATAAAGACCTTCATCTTCGAAATAGCCTTTCTCGTAAGCAATCGCTAACGGCGCCATGTCTGTTAATTTGATGAAACCGAATTTAAGCTCTTCTTTCTCGGGCGCTCCCAAAGAAGTCGTTAACTTTTCAAATAAGCTAGCACCTGAGCTTGCTGTTTCTGAAACGGTGGTTTCAGAGACAGGCGCTGGTGCGGTTGTTTCAGGCGCAGAGCTATTGTCACAGGCGCTGAGCGATAAGCTAAGCACGCTGGCGATAACCGTTGCTTTAAATAAAGGCTTTAACATGGTGATCTCCTATAAATGAATTTCAGGAACAAAAAAAGGCGTCACAACATCTACTCCGACTTTGAAGCAGTTGTTGGACGCCTTTGCCCCATTAACATGAAATTTGGTTAGCTCTATCGTTGAACTAACATTGCAACTTCGAACAATCGAAATTTAGCAATTAGCGTGCCAACTATTATTACAGGGTGTCACAGAAAGAGCTCAACTTCAGGCTCAGCATGGCTTTAGAGACACTCGGTTATCCTTAGCATTTCATGCTTTATCTCTGCCAAAAAATGAAAAATACTGGTAAAGTAGTGACACGTTGTAGCTTTATTTGGCACATATGCACCAAATTAAAACCGATATTATTACGCCTGCAGACTTTCTACTGGCATCAAAAAATGCAGAAATTCAGCATCTTAACTTTTTCTATCGCATTGGTGGGCTGGTGGTTATTATCAGCGACTTGGTGCACTCACTTCAGAAAGAGCGTGGCGCGAGCAACATCTATCTGGGCTCAGAAGGCAAGCTTTTTCATAGTGAGTTACAAGCGCAGATCCAGCAAACCGACCAGAATTTAGCCGCCTTGCATCAGTTTTTGGCACAACATTTTGATGAGTTCAGAAGCGCTCAAGGTAACAGCCTTTGGCTCAACAATATTGGTTCTGCATTGTTTCAGCTGAATGAAATCATCTCTGCCCGACAAGAAACCTTTCAGTTAGCGATTTCAACCAAAGAGCAGCTGGAGTTTTACACACGTATTATCAGCGCCTTACTGAACTTGGTATTTGAAACTGTTGATATTGTTGCTGAACCACAAACGGCAAATACTTTAATCACACTTTTTCACCTTATGCATGGCAAGGAATACATAGGCCAAGAACGTGCGTTAGGCAGTGCTGGCTTTGCCAAAGGCTCATTTAGCGACGGTCAAAAAGAGCGCCACCATCAAATCGTTGATAAACAGCAACGCAGTTTTGACTCGTTTGAATACTTTGCTAATGATGATATTCAGATCACTTGGATCGATATTATTAACTCACCTTTAGTCGCTAAAGTGAATGGTTTTCGCGATTTAATTCATCATAAAGACCGCTTTAATCCAGACATTAGTCATTCGTGGTTTGAATCCATTACACAGTGGATTGACCAGCTAAAAATGATTGAAGTTAAACTGCAGATGCAGTTTCAAAAACAAATTGAACAACAAATTTCGCTCGCCAAAGAAAACCTTGAAAACAAAGCCAGCGAAGTTAAAACCATGGCCGAGCAAGGTGAAACGAATGAGCCATTAATGGTGACGATTTTCGCCAATGATGCCCAAGAGGTTTACCAGCAATCGGGCGTGGGCAAACGCATGAGCAAATATCTGTTTGAGCTTTTGCAAGACCAAGCGCATCGCCTAGAGCAAGCCAATGATGCTTTGGAAGACGCAAAAAATGCCTTGCAAGAGCAAAAACAAATCACACGCGCCAAAGCCATGCTGATGAAGCACCAGAAACTCAGTGAGGATGAGGCCTACCAGTTTATTCGCAAACTGGCGATGAATAGCAGCAAGAAAATGTCAGATGTTGCCGCTCAGGTCATTTTACAGCTAAAAGACCAAGCGCATTAAACTCAATAAGCTTGGTGGCTATGCTTCAGCTTTGCGCCATGAGTAACTGAACGGCTTGATAGGTCTGCGCCATGGCTGCTTTGCCATAGTCACTGATCAACTCAGGAGCTTCAACCATCTGCCTAAAGGCCGGCACATCCACCACAGGCTCAGCCTCTGGTCGTTCTGATAATGCTGATGGCAGCACCGTCACAAAGGGCTGGCCAGATTTTACGCCAATCAACTTGGTTTTAGCTTCGGGGCGAATTTCGGTATCGCCGCCCTCGCCTTTAAACGCCAACATCGACTGATCACCCAAAAGCTCTGCCGTTTGCTGATGAGCGGGCAGATAATTTGGATGAAAAATCCCATGTAAACCGTGCTTGGCCTGCAATGGGTTCAGCAGTCGGCAAATCGTGTTAATTGGCGAGCGCAAACCCAGCAAAGGCTTTAGGTTAATCAGCGTTTCGAGATGCGGATGAATAGCAGCTAGTGGTAAATAGCACCACCCTTCGCTGGCACAAAGCTTGGCCGCATGGCTTGGGTTTTGAGCAATCGGCCAGTTCATTTCCTTAAAGACTTTTTCCGTGTAAAGTCGCTCAGGCGTATGCTCTCCACAACCGTGGATCAGCACCGTTTTACCCTCGTCGCGCAGTTGTTTTGCCGTGAGCAAGTTCCAAGGCAGCTGTTTACGCTTACCTGCATAGTTTGCCCAATCAATATCAACCGCCTGAGGCAAGACATCATACTGAGCCTGGATATAGTCACGAACTGCCTGGACAAAACCCGCTAACTCTTCGGGTGTTTCCTCCTTTACTCGTAGCAGCATTAAAAAAGCACCCAGCTGAATATCCTCAACTTGCTGGTTAAGAATCATCGTCATCGCTTCATATGCTTCAGCTTGAGTTAGAGATCGACTGCCTTTCTTTCCGCGCCCTAATTCGCGGATAAAGTGTGAAAATGGATGGCTCATGGAGACAAAAAACTAATTGTAATTACTCGTTATAGTACCACTAATAAACTGGAGTAAACACGGTATCCGCTCAACAAAACTCCAGCAAACTAAGTATTGCGAAGACACCCTGATAAGCGCTAACATCAAGGCTTAATTATTC
>JAXHSS010000088.1:0-7859 GCA_034190675.1 Pseudomonadota bacterium | reverse complement strand
CTTAATTTTATTGCGGATAACCCGAAAAATCGTCAGCAATGGCATGATCATTTAGCCAAACTTAATCTGCATGCTATCGTTGATTTTGACACGGTGGCTTACAGCTTCTCAAACGAGATCAGCCTGTACCGGGGCTTGCAAACGCTGATGCCGGAATACCGACAATATCTTGATACCCTCGTTGAAGCATTGAACACGCATGAGCAGCAACGATTGGTGCATGCGAGTGAAATTCTCGCCGAGCTATTGGTCGATGTTGCGGCTTATCAAATTAAGGTCGGTACGGATGAAAACTCTGAACAAAAGCAGATCACGATGCAGGAGTCAGTTAAGTTTCATGAGCAAAAAACAGTCCGTGCCTTATTAGGCGCGTTTCAGTTTCATCAAAGTAATTTTGAACATGATGTCTTGCCCATCAGTAATGGTGAATGGCAGCGCGATCTATTTGATGTCAATTATTTAAAAGAAGTCGGGCTCGAAACGAGCTCTGCAATGGCAAAAGGTGCCGCAATTGGCTTAACCATCGATGTTTTTACGGCCGGTTTAAGTATGGGCGCCGCTTCACTGCTTGGGGCTCTTGGTGGAGCTTTGTACGCTCGCGGTCGCGATATCTATGAAGTGATCCGAGGCTATGAAACCCTGCGCATTGATGACAACACACTTGCACTCATTGCACTTAGAGAAAGCCAACTGGTTTTTGCCCTTTTAGGCCGTGGACATGCGTCGCAGTCTGATATTATTTTGCATCAAAAATCAGAGCCTGTTCTGGATCTGGAGGATATTCCAGAGCCGATCAAAACAGCACGCCTGCATAAAAACTGGTCAGCGTTAAATGATAAGCTAGATGAAAATGACAAACGTGAAGCAACCATTAAAACACTGGCTGAAAGCTTGCGCGAACGCTGGAAGCAAATTCGCAGTCAATGATACAATGCACTTTTGCCCTGATATACTGATTTAAATAGGTTTTGGATACTTTATGTTTGACGTAACACGTGATCAAGTCACTGCGCTTTGCGCTCTGATGACAGCCACTCAGCAAGTTCATGAATTGGCTTATACAGGTAATATTAATCAGCACATTTTGGTCTCACTTGAAAAAAGCCTATTTGATCTCGAGCCCAAAACCATATCAGATATTTACGATTCAACATCAACATTTCGTCAAGGGGCTCTTTTTCTACAAAACTTAAGTAGTCCAAGCGATGCAGCGCAACCTGATATTACTCAGCCCATGCACTATGGCATGAGCCTTATCCAATTAGCAAAAGAGTTAATGTCGGATTCGCAGGTTCGTCTGGCATTGCAAGCTAAGCTCAAGGAAACGCCAAAGCCTGAGCATTTTGATGACTGGCTTTCAAAAGAGTTTATAGATCATCTCGCCATGATGTATGTGGACACCATTGGTAAACTCGGTACTCGTATCCAAGTGAAGGGCCAGCCTGAGCAGCTTAAAAAAGATGGCAATCCTGAGCGCATTCGCTCTTTGCTACTGTGTGGTATTCGAGCCGCCTATTTATGGCTGCAATTAGGGGGCAATCGAACGCACTTTTTCCTTTCGCGTAAAAAAATAGCGGATATCGCGTCGACGATATAACCTTCATTGCCCTGACCTACTCTATTTTTCTAACAAACTAGGTTACTAAAATCAGGTTATAACCAAACGAAGTATCAATCGTTACCGAATAAGTCTCGAGTATAGACCTTATCGCTCACGTCGTTGAGCTCTTCGGTCAAGCGGTTTGCCACGATCACATCAGCCGTGCGTTTAAACTCCTCTAAATCAGTTAGAACAGGCGAATTAAAGAAGTGAGGCGCATCCAAAACAGGCTCGTAAACCACGACAGGGACCCCTTTGGCCTTGATACGCTTCATAATGCCTTGTATCGCTGATGCGCGAAAATTATCCGACCCTGCTTTCATCACTAAACGATAAATACCCACGGTTTTAGGGTGCTTTTGAATAATGGCATCGGCAATATAGTCTTTGCGAGTCCGGTTGGCATCAACAATCGCACGTATAATATTGCTAGGAACCGATTCAAAATTAGCCAATAGCTGCTTAGTGTCTTTAGGCAAACAATAGCCACCGTAACCAAACGACGGATTGTTATAATGATCGCCAATACGAGGGTCTAGGCCCACACCTTCGATAATCTGGCGTGAATCTAGGCCATTGCTTTCAGCATAAGAGTCTAACTCATTAAAATACGCTACACGCATCGCAAGATACGTATTTGAAAATAGCTTTACGGCCTCAGCCTCGGTAGAGTCAGTAAATAACAAACGAATATCTTTTTTATGCGCTCCCTGTAATAACAATTGCGCGAATTGCTCAGCTCTTTGCGATCGCTCACCAACAATAATTCGACTAGGGTATAAATTATCGTACAGCGCCTTCCCTTCTCGTAAAAACTCAGGTGAAAAGAGAATATTTTGTGTGTTAAATCGAGTTTTGATCTCAGCCGTATAACCCACGGGCACGGTAGACTTAATCACCATTACAGCATCGGGGTTTATTTGAAGAACATCTTCAATTACCGATTCTACAGAACGCGTAGTAAAATAATTGCTTTTAGGGTCATAATCCGTAGGGGTCGCGATAATCACAAAGTCTGCATTTTGATAAGCATCCTGCTTATCCAATGTCGCCCTAAAATTTATATCATCACGTTGAAGAAATTGCTCAATTTCATGATCTACAACGGGTGATTTTTTTTGATTCAAAAGCTCAACTTTTTCGGCAACTATATCGATAGCAACCACTTCACTATGTTGTGCGAGTAAAATCGCATTTGATAAACCCACATAGCCGGTGCCAGCAACAGCAATTTTCATACTAACCCAAAATCAAAAACTACATTCTATCAGACTCATTTATGTGCTTCAGTACTAATACGCATTATTCAATCACTCCGTTTTTTCAAAAGCAAGAATTTAATGCTAAACCATTAATTGACCTAAATGACACATCGTCATTGCGAGCGCAGCGTTTTTAGTGCGCAAAGCACATAGAAAGCAAGCGCGGCAATCCAGAGTCAACCATTGTCCTGTTATCAGAACAATCTAATTGAACTAAGCAAAAGTAGCACTGCGCGCCTAAAGTCGCTGTGTTGCCAACAGCTGTGTATGTTCGATACTTTCAAGCAAGTGCAAATCCAGCCATCCATGCCTTTCTGTACGATTAAACCGTTCAATATACATATTTTGTGTTGGCTTGCCAGGTTGAATATACTGCAATGTGATTGGGTGTTTTGGCAAAAATGATCGTGCTAGGTTCGTGGCTACTTCATTAACTCGTTCGAAATAGCTCTTTTGAGCCAACGCCTACTAGCAATAATCCAGCTTATTTATGGGTATCAATACCCTTTAATTTCATGATCATCTTAATGACTTTCGTGCTCGATGTTGGCAATAAGCGAGCCAAAATATCGTGCTGACGACCATCACTGATAAAGATACGATCACGCTTCTTACGAATACCACGTAAAATGATCTGTGCGGCCTTGTCAGGCTGTGTGCCTCGCTGTAATTCTTTGTGGAATTTCTGCGTGTTCTTACCGTGATAGTCTGCATTCAGCGTGATATTAGTCGCAACACGCCCAGGGTGAATGGTATGCACCTGCACATGTTTGATGCCATACACCTTATGCTCCGCACGAATGGAGTCTGTAAAACCGCGTACAGCAAACTTGGTCGTGCAATAAGGCACGAGATTCGGCAAAGCCAGAATGCCTTGTGAGCTAGAAAGGTTCAAAATCGCCGCTTCTGGACGGCTGAGCAAATGCTCATATAAGCGCTGAGTGGTATGCACAACACCCCAGTAGTTGATATCCGTAATGCGCTGAAAATCTTCTGGGGTAACTTGATCAAACGTTTTGTCACCCAAAGCAATACCCGCGTTATTGACTAAAATATCAATGCCATCAAAGCAGTTAAGTGCATGCTCGATAAACTGATCAATTTGAGCTGTATCGGCCATATCTACCACTTCATGATAAACGTCAGTTTTGGTGGGTAAGGTATCCAGGGTGGCCTCAAGGTTTGCGATATCACAAATGGCTAGCTTCGCTCCTTCTGCGGCAAATGCCATCGCAAGATGATGACCAATACCATTTCCGCCAGCACCTGTAATCATGACCACTTTATTTTTAAAACTTTTCATCATGTATCCTCGAATTCAATGCGCCTATCATTGCACAAACCAACTTAGATAGTAAGTATTCGCTATTGTTTTTACAGAACAGTAACACTCTTCCTCAACGAGGCTTTCATTAGGGCACTCTGGGGTTTATAAAAGACGGTTTGGTGCAGCAGTATTGACAAAAAAGCTGCTAATTTACCAGCTGCTTAGTCGAGGCTATTATTGGCCTCAGATCCGACACATACATTCTTATCGTGATTATATCGGCCACCAAAGCCCAAGCGCCTGTATACCGTGATAAAGGAAATGAGTTGGGATATGACAACGCCTTGTTCAAAGTGTTTTGGCTGTTATTTTCGCGCTTAGTGTTGACTTATTACAGGGAAAAGAAATTCGAGAGAAAAGTATTTTTTGAATTTGATGGCGGTGAAGGAGGGATTCGAACCCTCGATACCCGTTAAGGTATACGCCCTTAGCAGGGGCGCGCCTTCAGCCACTCGGCCACTTCACCAACAGGTGCGAAATAATAACAGTTTTTTAGAAAAACTAAAGACTAAAAACGCGTTTTTAATAAGAAAAAAGCCACAAAATGTGGCTTTTTTGATTAACGATTTCCGAAGTTATCGTTATCGTAGCTATCTGAACCAATAGTGTCCCCTTGGTCATCAAACTGGTTTTGATACTTTTCACGCTGTATGCGCATATAGATCTCTTCACGATGTACCGCGACGTCTTTAGGAGCGTTGATACCAATGCGAACTTGGTTACCCTTCACACCTAGTACTGTTAGACTGACGTTGTCACCGATCATTAGTGTTTCGCCGATACGGCGAGTTAAAATCAACATAATGAACTCCTTAGTTTTCCATGCTATTTAACAGCATTTCAGACGCTTTTGATTTAGACTGCCACTGGCTGATCTAGTTCAAATGCCTCATGCAATGACTGTACCGCTGTTTCCAATGCAGATTCTTGGATCACAACAGCAATTTTAATTTCAGAGGTCGAGATCATCTCGATATTAATACCTTTTGCTGCCAATGTTTCAAACATTTTGCTAGCTACCCCTGCGTGAGAACGCATACCGACACCTACAATGGCTAGTTTAGCAATGGTGTCGTCGCCTTGAACTTTAAGCGCGTTCAACTCATTTTTCACGCTGGTCAAAATTTCTAATGACCTTGCATACTCTGCACGATGCACTGTGAAAGATAAGTCATTGGTATTCCCAGAGTGCGCACTTTGAACAATCATATCGACTTCAATGTTAGCGTCACTAATAGCACCCAGCACTTTTGATGCGATGCCTGGCTGATCTGGAACACCTAATATAGTTAATTTGGCTTCATCACGGTTAAACGCAATGCCTGAAACAATTGGATTTTCCATGTTGTCCCCATTATCTGTTGTAATCAATGTGCCCGGCCCATCAATCTGACTATGCAGCACTCTCAAGGGCACTTTATATTTCCCAGCAAACTCTACTGAACGAATCTGCAAAACTTTGGAGCCTTGGCTAGCCATTTCCAGTATTTCTTCAAAAGTTATTTGATCTAGCTTCCTAGCCTTTGGCTCCACACGTGGATCCGTGGTGTAAACCCCATCCACGTCAGTATATATCTGACATTCTGCGGCCTTCAAAGCCGCTGCTAATGCAACTGCGGTAGTATCGGAACCGCCTCGGCCTAGTGTGGTGACATCACCTTTTTCTGTAATGCCTTGAAAACCCGCCACAATGACCACTTTATTTTGTTTTAACTTTTCAAAAATTCGATCTACATCAATCGAACTAATACGCGCTTTGCTATGAGCCGCATCAGTCTTAATACCAGCTTGCCAGCCAGTAAACGACTGAGCTGGAATCGCCAATTGCTCTAATGCCATAGACAGTAAAGCAATAGTTACCTGCTCACCAGTAGACAATAACACATCCATTTCTCGGCGACTTGGCTGATCAGTAATTCGTTCAGCCAGACCGATTAAGCGGTTGGTTTCGCCCGACATGGCCGAAACAACAACAACGACTTGATCACCCTGCTCAACAAACTTTTTGACCTTATTCGCCACCGATTGAATTCGCTCTGCGCTACCAACCGAAGTTCCACCGTATTTTTGAACAATTAATGCCATCAGCTACGCATACTCTTAATTTAACAAAAAGGAGCGCATTGTGCGTGAACAAAGGTAAAGTTTCAAGGTCATCCTGTTAATTTTTCCAATACTCTTGGAACGCTTTGTATCATGCTGTTAAGCTTGGCTATATCAGAACCACCCGCTTGGGCAAAATCAGGGCGACCACCGCCTCTTCCGCCAACGATTTCGGCAAGTTGTCGAACCAAATCACCCGCTTTCACCTTAGCAGTTTGATCTTGAGTCACACCAACGGCAATACCGACTTTCTCGTCTTGTCCAGTTGCCAAAACAATCACACCGCTTTTAATCTTTTGCTTATATTGATCAATCACTGCTCTCAACGACTTAGCATCCAGATCATCCATTCTGGCCGCCAATACTTGAATGCCTGCCACCGTTTGCACTTGCTCCATCAAATCATTTGAGCTACCAGAGGCAAGCTTCATTTTCAGCTGCTCAACTTGCTTTTGTAGCTCTTTTTGTTGGCCAAGCAATGAAGTCACTTTTTCGACTAATAGCTCGGGGCGGGATTTCAAAGCATCGGCAACTTGATTCACCAGCTGCTGCGTGTGTGCATAATGTCTTAGTGCGCCCTCACCGGTGATTGCCTCAATACGGCGAATACCTGAAGCTACACCGCCTTCAGACTGAATAGCAAATGAGCCAATATCGCCCGTTGCGCGCACATGCGTGCCGCCGCAAAGCTCGACGGAGAAGTCTTCCACACCCATGCTGAGCACTCGAACTTCACTATCATATTTCTCACCAAACAGCGCCATCGCACCTTTTGCTACAGCATCATCAAAACTCATTTCCTCAGTGCAAACTGCTTGGTTTAGCAAAATCTGATGATTCACAATGTGCTCAATCTGCGCCAGCTCTTCTGCGCTAAGCGCTTGCGGATGAGAAAAGTCAAAACGAAGGTAGTCTGCGGTAACCAATGAGCCTTTTTGCTCCACATGCTCGCCCAGCACTTTTCTTAATGCTGCATGCATTAAATGCGTTGCCGAATGGTTGCGCTCAGTTGCTTGTCTTGCACTGGCATTTACTTGCGCCTGAACCGCGTCACCCACTTGCAGCTGGCCTTTTGTCACCACCACATGGTGTAAAAAAGCCGCGCCTTGCTTGGTAGTGTCCTTAACCTCTAACTGGACACCACTAGCTATTAACAGGCCTTTATCACCCACTTGCCCACCACTTTCAGCGTAAAATGACGTTTGGTTTAATACCACGTAGCCTGTGTCTCCAGCATGAAGCGCTGAGACAACATCGCCGCCCTTAACAAGAGCCACGACCGTCGCCTGCGCCGCTAATTCGGTATAGCCTAAAAACTCGGTTGTTTCATCAATTTGAACGGCTTTATGGTAGTTCCCGTCAAATTTACCTGCATGACGAGCGCGCTCGCGCTGAGCTTCCATACACGCGTCAAAACCTTCCTCATCAATGCTAAAACCTTTTTCGCGCGCCAAATCAGCAGTTAAATCAACAGGGAATCCGTAGGTATCATAAAGACGGAAAACGAGCTCGCCAGAAAACTGATTTACACCTTCTGACTGCATCGTAGCAATGGCTTCTTCAACGA
>JAXHSS010000087.1:0-7917 GCA_034190675.1 Pseudomonadota bacterium | reverse complement strand
CATCTTGAAATGGCTTAATCGGGTTATCGTAATCACTCGCTTTGTAATTACTGAGACCAAACGTTGCCAGCAAAGCAAGCTCGCCCTCTGGAATGTCTATGCTTTTCGGCAACTTCAACAACAGCTCTTGCTCATACGCTTTGTAATGTGGCGTCTTGAAGCGCCTGCCCTGCCATGCTTGGTTAACGCTTATCGGCTTGATAGAAACGCTAGGCATTGGCGATCAACCCTTTTTTCATTAGCTTTTGCTGGCTCTCTATCATTGCCCGAAGGACATCCCGATAATCAACCTGATAGCTCATGCGACCATCAAGCGCATCATGGCAACTCGAACAAGCGTAACAACCGTGCAAATCCAACGGCTTCATACCCATTCCAGAATTAAACCCGAGAGAAATATGCGCCCATATCGTTGTTTCTGAATTAAAATTACAGCACTCCAAGCGCAAAGAGCACTGCTCGCCTTGGGCAGACTTCGCAATCTTGCTCAAAACGCCTCCTTTTTTGGAAACGGAACACTAACTTGCGTATGCTGAGACACGCCTAAATCCAGCGACTGATAGACTATTGAAACTTCTGCCGTGCTTAACTTCGTCGTGCTATCCTTGCCCGTCATTGCTTTCATAGTCGGTCGCCACAAGCGCTCCTTGACTGACAATGGCGTCCACTGCAGATCAAGTTTACCGTTGGTCTTGTGATAGTACGTCACCATGTCATACCCGCCTTCATTGAGAGCGCTAGAGAGCTGTTTGCAATACACATGCAGCGCCTTGTTCTGTTGCACGGTTCGAGTTGGCTTTTTCAACTGCACCACAATGCCGCCATTGCGAATGCACCAAGCCAAAATGCAGACAAACGTTAATATTTGACTGGCTGTTTGAATAAAATACGAATCCTGTTCAGGCTTGAGTGGTTGCACTTTAGTGATGTCGAAGTTCATCGCCGCCCTCCTCGCTGGTTGCCTCAACCACCCATCGCAACTTGTCAACCGAATCAATCAGGCGCATGTCCTCACCAGCGCCAGCTCCCATCGGCTTTTTCCCGCATTCGCATTCGAAAAAATACCACTCAATCCAGCCGCTCTTATCGCCAGCCAGCATAGCCAACGTTTTTAGGGACACATCCAGCGCATCGTTAGAGCAAGCAACCAAGGGTGACTCGTACGCCAGCCCTATCTCATTTGACAATTCATAAAGCTTGTTATCTGCTGCTTTCAGGCGATCTAACGACTCGCCAATGTATTTCCACTTATCCATTTTTAGCGCCCCCTTCATAATTAAACATATCAATTTGCGCAGTCTCTCTTTTGAAACGCTCACAGGCGGCATTGTAATAATCAGAATCTAGCTCAATACCAACAAAATCACAGCCAAAATAATGCGCAGCAATTGCGCTAGAGCCACTGCCAAGGTGAGTATCAAGTATTTTGTCGCCTTCTTTAGCGTAGTTAGCTAGTAGCCATTCATAGAGCTTTACTGGTTTTTGCGTTGGGTGGATTTTACCCCTCTCTTGCAACACAGAATAGCGGAACATTTTGGCTGGTTTCTGTACGCTAGACCAGGCAAACTCGCACATGGCCAAACTGAAGTCGTGCGGTTGTTTTTTATCCCAAATCAGAAAACCCTGCGTATTGCCAAGAAAGTCCAAAAAGTAGTTTCCACCCCATACGATCTGGTTTTTAGAAACCCTTTCTAACTCATTAAAATATGCCTTTTGTGGTATTGCGTTGTCCCATTCTTTTTTTTCGTGTTGCTGTCTGACTGGGTTTGAACTAATACCAATCCCATAAGGCGGGTCAACGATAGCAAGGTCAAACGCATTGTCTGGTAGTGACCGCATGTATTCCATGCAGTCCATGTTTAGCAGTTCTACCGTCATCACAACCTCACGCCCACTTATAGCGCGTTGAGCGCGTGTAATTCGGGTTAATCTGACCCATGTTGATACTCCAAGGTTTGTTCTTGTCTTTGGCAAGTGGTCGAACAATGGCGTGTATTTCCGATTTGGTTAATTTGCCGTATGGCTTTTTCCGCTGACCCGCTTTGTCGCCTGTCTTGGGCTGTATGAGCGGAATATCCCCTTCGTGAACCAGCTTGGTTACACGGTTTGCAAAAACAGAAACCTTTACGCCCATCTGCCTAGCAATCTGCCTTGATGTTTGACCCTCTTTAAGCATAGCCACAACCTTGCGTACATCCTTTTCGCTCCACGGCTCGGGCTTCTTGCAGTGAGGCTCAAGCCTGCCCATATCAATAGCCTCATTGACGGAATCGGTATACACGCTACTGGTCATGCCAAGGTGCTTGGCAATTAAGTCAGACTTAATCTTGTCCGCTCTCATTTGCTTTACAGTTTCCAGCTGATTTTCGTTAAACACCTAAAACCTCCAAAAATGCCTTATTTTGCTCCGTTTGCCGATCACATGCGTATCGCTTCATGTTTTCGATAAACTCCTCGTATTCCTCAATTTTGGCCGCCCTGTCGCCACTTTCGACCACCTCTTGAATGCGACACTCTAAAAAATGATCATGTTCGCGCTCTTGGTGCTCAAGTTTTGCTTGCTGCGTAAAGCGAGCGCCTAACGCCCATTCACGAACGCATTGATCGTAAACCTTCAAGAACTCTTTGTGCTCAGCACCACCAACCGCACCCTGACGAAGCTTGAACACATCCACACGCGACATCGCCTCACGAATGATTTCGTGATCGGTTTCGCCATGAATACAGCACAGGTAAGCCTGATCCGCTGATGGCTGGCGTGCGCTCAACGCTGAAACGCCTAGCTCAAAAAAATCTAATGGCGCGGATTGCGGAAACTCTTGCAACAGGCTTTGCGTCTGAGCGGCTTCAAAAATTCGCTTCGTGCAACCCAGATTCGATAAAGCGATTGCCCATGCCGTTGCTTTGCTCGCCAAGTCTTCCTCGGTCTTAATGCCCATCGTGTTTGCTTTTGAGCCGAACGTATCACGCCAAAGCAAGAACAGCTCACTGAGTGCTGACAATTGAGCTTTCGTCGCGGTCATCGGTGATGCCTCTGCGCTGTTCGCGTTCACGTCTCGTGTTGGCGAAAGGGTCTTGTGAATGATTTGATTGACGGGTTCCATGCTGTACCTCCGGGGTGATTGGGGTTAACCAGATTTTTTCTTCGATGTAGCCAGTGATTCTGAGCGCGTACTTGGCGTACCAAGACGGCATGAGTTCTGTGCGTTTGAGAACATCCTCAAGCATCAACTGGAAATCTTCATCGGTGAGTTTTTCACGCTGAGCTTTCTTCCAAGCTGTCTTGTCCGAACCGCCTTTTTTGTTGGGCGGGTAAGCTTCAAAGAAATCCTTGAATGACTGGGGTTTTGTTTTTGTGTTTTTTCGAGCTTTTGAACGAGACTCGGGAACAGTATTATTTGTATTTTGATAAGTGTTTTTATATTGGTCTTTTGTGTGTTCAATTTTTGAACTAGTTTCTGGTTCAATTTCTGAACTACATTGGTTCATTTTTTGAACTAGTGCATTTTTTGAACTGGTGCAATTATTGAACCAGCCAAAGCAGTAAATTGACGTCTTATTTTCAGTCTTTTTTACCGTGATAAATTCTAAATTTTCCACTTCTTTTAAAGCTGAAATAATGGTATTTCTTGACTTATTTGTGAGCTTGGTGAACTGCGATAATGAGATAGCATCGCTCTCTTTTCCCCATCCTTTTGTCTTGCGAACAATGATGCATAACACGCAAAAAGCGACAGGCGATAGCTCAGCCATCACTTCATCAATGAGTGCGTTTGGGAGTTGAAAAGAGTTAGGTACAAACTTGCTCATAAATCCGCGATAGCCTCAGCTGTAAGACGCACAACATGCGCCAGCAATACCGCTGCAATAGCGACAAGGACAAACGGCCAGATAAGGCCAACAAACATGGAATAAACAACATGAGGCGGCTTTTCCATGAACCAAATTTCACGTAAAAACGCGAACAAAAACGTCGTGATCAACGCGACCTTGAAATAAAGCATCATTGTTTAAGCCCTCTAAGCTTGCGCCAAAATGACGCGCTTTTTTCCAAGACTTCCCAAACAACCAGCAAGGACATCAAAACGAGCACCAGAACGTAACCAGCGATAGTCAAAAGCCCTAACAGATTCATAAAATCACACATAAAAACACCCTATCTATAATGTTTTGGCGCGCCTAGCAGGACTCATTGCACGTATTCCAAATTAGCCAAAACCATTACAGTTGCGAAAAACACGAAAAAGAAAACAAAGAGCCAAACTTCTTCCTCTAAAATTTGCTTTCGGAAAATCCACTTGAAATCTTTGATACAAAAAGATGAGAACAAATAAGCGCAAACCGCAACTGGCAAAACGTATGAGAGTAAGTAGTTGATAAAATTGATCATGGTTTCTATCTCTAAATTGGTCGATAAGATGAACTGTTATCTGTCCAGCGCGCTTTTTTGACGAAAGGAACGCCATGCGCAACTTTTCGAGAGGTTTTCATTGTCCAGTTAAGAACACCCTCTGACAGTGTTACTTTCTTGTGGATTTTATTTGACATGAGTAGCTCCTGTTTTTTGATAAAGCGAGTCGTCGAACTTGAGTTGATTGTCTGTAATCATGGCAAGCTCAATTGCACACTTGCGCGGAATAATCGCTTTCCATCTAGATACCGTTCCAGAGCTGCGATAGTTCATAGCCTCTTGAACAGCTTTACCCGAACCGAAGTAATTCAACACATCCTTCTTATACATTGGTTTGCCAAATATTACAGATGTAAGAATTATATACTTACACTTGTAAGTTAGTCAACTGTTATCCTGTTACTCTTGTAAGATGAGTTATGTCATGTCTGAAAAAGTTAGTGAGATCATTACCCGCAAAATGCGTGATGATTATGGCCCAATTCTTAGGCGCGAACTGTGGGAGCACGACTTATCCGCGAAAACATACGGAACAGGCATGCGCAAGATTAAGCTTGTCGGCGGCGCTTTTGCGGCCAATCGAAACATTAAGAAAATGCAAGACACGCTCAATTCTGTCATGCACATGCTTCGCTTTAAGCAATCACTGTATCAATGGTATGACGGCTCAGACACGACCTACTACGACTTAAAATCTTTGTCAGACACCGATCTAGCTGTCTGGACAGGCTCTTTTTACACTCAATAGACCAAACCTAGAAGCGGCACGGAAGCCGCTCACCATCCTACATATCCCCTCGCACACATTAAGCACTCAATAGACTACGTTTACAAAAAACTCTTACAAATGTAATAATATTGCTTGATTAAATATCTTACACGTGTAAGAATACACATATCAGCTAACCAATGATATGGAGAACAACATGCCACTAACCAGCGCAACGCGAAATGTATGTGCAAGCGTCTACTACGAGTCACTTCGACTTGAACAAGAGGCTCACAGCGAAAAGCTTCGCAAAGAGGCATTAGAACAACTGGAGTCATTCCTGTTGCTTGAGTATGCAGAGCGCGACTGCTTGGACTTTATTGAAGATGAGCCAGATTGTCGTCTAGTTTTTGATCTCAGAGAATGCCACGAGATTTTCAGCGACTTGGTAGCCCGACGCAATCATAAAGGCATTGTTAACCAAATCATCATGGGGAGTAGCAACTTTGGGCTAAGTCTACTGGAACAGCGATTTGTGGATTATTTGAAAAGCTACAGAGAGCAATACCTCTTTCTGAAAACGAAAGATTGCAAGGACATCTTGTCAGAAATGGCAGATAAGCACGACATTGAAGCCATCTATGAATTTCTCATTGAAGGCCATCGTTCAAGCAAGCTTTCAGCGTTGGATTTTCTCTTTCTTGGGCACTTGGATAATTGCGACTTTTTCAGTGATTACCGCCATTGGCTTGATAAGCAGGTGTAGCCATGATGATTGATTTTGCAAAACTGCCAGCGCGTCAAAAGGCGCGCAAGGCATGGAAGGCGCACATTATCGCCATTATTCAAAGCTTCTTATTTGTTGGCGCTATCTTAATGGTTGGCTTTTTCCCTGAGCTAGACGAACTACAAGAGACGAATTATGAGCAATCACATCAACGATAAGAACGAAGCGATCAAGTACCTGAACAAGGTGGTCGCATTGCATGGTGATAAAGCAGTGCTAGAGAAATCGGCACTTAAACAACTGGAGAATCAAAATGTCTAACATGGTCAGTAAAACAGGATTTAACGTTGAAGTTAAGTCGCTTGAAGAAGCGCAACAGATGGCGCACATCA
Source organism: Pseudomonadota bacterium (assembly GCA_034190675.1). GTDB lineage: Bacteria > Pseudomonadota > Gammaproteobacteria > Pseudomonadales > JAXHSS01 > JAXHSS01. The sequence continues at coordinate 1,678 of JAXHSS010000087.1, read as the reverse complement.
TCACATCAACTAGCATTTGTCCGAAGGATTACATCGGCAAAAGCGGAGACGCGCTAGTTGCTATGATGCTTGGAAGCGAAATGGGGCTGAACCCAATTCAGGCATTGCAAAACATTGCGGTTATCAATGGCCGACCGTCTTTGTGGGGTGATGCAATGCTTGCGCTTGTGCAGAATCACCCTGCTTTTGTAAGCATTGAAGAAACATTCAACCCAGACACAATGACCGCCTCATGCACGGTGGTTCGCAAAGGCGGCAAGCCTCACACCTGCACCTTTTCTCAAGAGGACGCAGTGCTTGCAGGTCTTTGGGGGCGCAATACTTGGAAACAGTATCCAAAGCGTATGCTGCAAATGCGAGCGCGAGGCTTTGCTCTACGCGATCAATTTGCAGACGCCCTGAACGGTCTCATTTCAGCAGAAGAGGCACGCGACAGTGAACCAGAACCAAAGAACATGGGCGAAGCGCAAATCGTTGAGCCAGAAGCGCCACAGCTACCGCTTTATGAACAATCAAAATTCGATGAGAACTTTAGCAAATGGGAACATCTGATACAGTCGGGCAAGAAAGACCATAACGGGATTATCGCCAGCATCGAAACAAAATACGCGCTCTCAGATGAGCAGATGAAAAAAATCAACAACATCAAGTTAACCGAGTCGGCAAAATGAAGATGAATATTCACACCTTAAAACAAGGCACGCCAGGGTGGTTGAAATTAAGACTTTCTCACTTCACTGCCAGTGAAGCATCAGCCATGATGGGCGTGTCAAAATACATGACTCGCGAGGAATTGTTATACCTTAAAAAAACTGGCGTGACTCAGGAAATAACACAACATAAACAAGCTATATTCGACAAGGGTCACACAGCAGAAGAATTGGCGCGAGACTCTTACGCGCAAAACAATGCGCTGGAAGAATTATTTCCAGTTGTTGCAACTCGTGAAGTTGAAGGACTGCCTCTATTAGCTTCATTCGACGGGCTAACAATGTTCGAGGATGCTGCGTGGGAACACAAGCTATATAACGAATCTCTAGCAGAGCAGATTCGGTCTGGCAATTTAGAACCTCATTATTACTGGCAACTTGAGCAGCAGTGTCTAGTTGCGGACTTGAGCGAAATCCACTTTCAATGCTCAGATGGCAATGACCAGAGCGAGCAAATGATCTACAAAGTGCATCCACAAAGACGTTCAGCGCTTCTTGATGGATGGGAGCAGTTCGCGGCTGATCTGGAGTCTTTTGATGTAGAGGATTACGAAACACGCCAAGAGCGAACAGACGATGCGTGGAAGGAAGCTAGCGCTGCATTTAAAGCGGCTAAAGAGCAAAAGGCGATCTATGCCGAAAAGGAAAAAGAGGCGAAGCAGCGCTTAATCGAGCTAGCCAACGGCAAGCGCACAAAAGGTTGTGATGTCAACGTGTACCCAATGGTTCGCAATAACGTGGATTCCAAGAAAATCATTGCAGACTTTAACGTTAACCCCGATGAGTACACAACTCAATCAATCACGTGGGCGGTACGATGAACACACAAGAATTAACAACAGGCGGTTATCACCAGCCTCGCAGGGTGCACCTTAAAACAGAAGCTAACTTGATGACAGGTCGATCCAAGACTATGGAGCTGTCCATTGATCTAATGCTTTATCACGTGACATTGACAGAGCCAAAAG
>JAXHSS010000086.1:0-7956 GCA_034190675.1 Pseudomonadota bacterium | reverse complement strand
GCGCATGCGCTCAAAACCTCAAGCTATGTAGAACAATATCAAGGTCAGACTCAAGCTGATATTCATCGAAAAAACGAGATCGAATTTCTGTCCCAAGAATTACAGCATGACTGGAGTATTAACACCTCTCACTTATTGACTCATGGTTTGGCATACGAGCTGTCGGAGCTCAAGCAAACACGCAATGATCAGTCCGAACTTCAAGTTAACCGCCCGCGCCGAGAGAGTGTTGAAGGCTTTATGCAGTGGGATGCCATGTTGAGCCCGTCCGTAGAAGTCGTTTCTGGTGTTCGCATAGAGCACAATAGCGCTTATGGAGGGCATATTTCCCCCAAGATTAGCGCCATGTTTAGCCATCAATTGCTCGAGAAAAAAACCAACAACGCAATTGAAGGGCGTTTGCGCCTGAGCTTGGGCAATGGCTATAGAACACCCAACTTAAAAGAGAGTTATTTTCTATTCGACCACAGCAATCTAGGTTACAAAGTTGTTGGCAACCCGAATTTAGAGCCTGAAAGCTCATGGAGTGCACAAGCCAGTTATCAATTATTTAGTCGAGGTTGGGAAGCCAATGCGGCTATTTTTTATCACGATATTAACGATTTAATCGTCACTGAATTGAGTGAAAGACAAGATGGTATCGCCATCTACAGCTATCAAAATATTGACCAAGCACAAACGTATGGAGTAGAGCTATCGGGGCAGCTTCAACTCAATACGCAGATGGGTCTGAATGCATCCTATACTTCCTTACAATCAAAAAATATCAACACAGGGAAAACCCTAGTTAATCGCCCCGAGCATGTGATCAAAGCAGGAATTGAGCTCGGCTTTTTTAATCAACAAACCCAACTCTCTTTGTTAGGCACCTATCAGTCCAAGGAATACCTTGACAGTGAAAACTCAAAAACATCACCCGGATTTGCTGTTTTTGACATCAAGTTGAATCAGAAGATCAGCAGCATGCTGAACTTTTATGCCGGATTAGACAATGCCTTTGATGAGCATCGCAGCCCCAAACGTGCTGCTCTTGAGGGAGACCAACGCCCTGTTCCTGGGCGAACTTACTACGCAGGCCTTTCGGCTACTTTTTAAGCGAAATGAGGTGTATATGAAGCTTATAACAATTACAAAACTAACAGCAATAACCGCAATGATATCCGTCTTAGCGGCTTGTAATGGCGGGTCATCAGGAAGCAGCAGTGTCAGCGGTGGCGGAACAGGAGATGATGGCGCCCCCAGTTCGCCAACGAGTTACCGCATTGATGCAAGCGACTCAGACGTGTTTACCTACTTAAACTTTAGCAATTTAGACGCCCCTCTGGGACTGAGTGAAGCAGAAGCTCAAAATAGCTTTGCTTGGGACATCGCTTTTCGTCGAACCCGTATTATTCTTAATGGTGGAGACTCAGGCCCAAGCTTTATCACTGGCGCTTTAGCTGATGCACAAGAAGAGTTTTACGATGAAAACGGAGAGCCTATAGTTGACGTTTTTATTAATGCGACACCTGAAATCAACGGTGAAGAAGCATTTAACCAAGACTTTGAAACCTCAACACTGACTTTTATTGAGGATAAGATTCAGCCCGCTATTGATGATTGGTACCAACTGAACACCCAAACCATAAGTTTTGAGGCTGACAGTGAACAGCATTGGATTGTTCGTTCAGGCAATGGCCGAAGTTATGCAAAATTTAATATTGTCGATATCGAAAATTTAGTTGATCTCGAGAATTCAGAGTTCGCTTTAAACACATTGACAGCAACTTTTGACATTCAGTCACGCTTTGCCAACAGTTTCTCGGGTGAGGTCATTACAAAAACGATCACGAATATTGCCACAGGCTCGATCTGTTACAGCTTCGAAAATGACGAAAACGTTGATTGTGAAACCTCAGATAATTGGGACCTCCGCTTTGATTCCGATTATAAAATCTGGCTCAACAGTAATATTTACGGTGGCGGTGATGGTGCTGTTTTGTTTGGCGCCTTAGATCAAGCTTCTGTTGACAGTTTTTCGTCTGCAGACGATACCGAAGAATTTCAATGGATTGCTGATAGTACGGCAGGCGTTTTCGTCGAAAACTCTTGGTATGCCTATAACCTAAATAGGCGACATAAACTATGGCCTAACTATCGAGTCTACATCCTCAACAAAGGTGATAATAACTACAAACTTCAGGTTCGTAGTTATTACAACGAAACTGGCGATTCAGCCAATTATTTAGTGGAGTTTGACCAGCTATAAAGCGGTTAAATCAGGCCCACAGGAGAAAAAAACATGATGATTTCAGGCGCAAAAGGGTTAAGAAAACAATGGCAAGCGCTCATTAAGCAAAACCCAAAGAAGCGAATTCGTGATTGCGCGAAGCTGCTAAACGTTAGCGAAGCAGAACTTGTTGCTACTGGCGTCGGCAAAAATTCCGTTCGCCTAAGTGACGACTGGCCGAAATTACTGTCTCAACTTTCTTCCCTTGGGGTGGTCATGGCACTCACTCGCAACGATTCTGTTGTTCATGAGCGCCATGGTATTTACCAAGCACCAAGGCTACTCAATAACGGTATGGCATTATTCGTTAATGATGATATTGATCTGCGTATTTTTTTGTCGCACTGGGCCTTTGGTTTTGCGGTGAAAGAGTCCAACCATAATAGAGAAGATCGCTACAGTCTGCAGTTTTTTGATCATGATGGCCAAGCTGTCCACAAAATCTACCTAACGCAGGAGAGTGATAAAACTGCCTTTGACCAACTAGTCGATCAACATGCTGCCGTTGAGCAAATGCAACCTCTGGAGTTTTCTCTTGTTGAGGAGCATAGATACAATACGTCTGAGGAAAAGTTGGATATTAAAGGCTTCCAACAAGCTTGGGACGAGCTTAAAGACACTCACGATTTCCTGCCTTTACTCAAAGAGTTTAAAATAGATCGTCAGCAAGCACTTCAGTTAGCCGGACCATCGCGCTCAAGAGAACTTACTGCTGCTTCGATCAATTTATTGATGAGACATGCCTCTCAAGCGGGAATTGAGGTCATGGTCTTTGTGGCAAGCCCTGGTGTTATCCAAATCCATACTGGCAAAATAAAACGAATTATTACCGCTGGTGACTGGCTTAATGTCCTTGATCCATCGTTCAACTTGCATATTCGCGAGAGTGACATCTATTCATGCTGGTCTGTCGCAAAGCCTTCTGTTGATGGGCAAGTTACCTCTGTCGAGTGCTTTGATCACCAAGGCAAAATGATCGTGCAATTCTTTGGCAAGCGTAAACCTGGTCAGAAAGAAAACCCATTCTGGCGAGCTTTAGTCGAAACGCTGCCTAGCGCCTAGCTTGAGCTGCCCATGAGACACATAATGCCAAGGATCAAAACGGCTGGGTTTATTTTAGCCTGTCTAATTTACGCTACACCCTTTTGCTCTGCACAAGCTGAGGCCACGCCAAGCCGTGTTATTTCAGCCGCTGGTGGTTTAACAGAAGTCATTTATGCGTTGAGCGAGCAAAACCGATTGGTTGCTGTAGATACATCCAGCTTTTATCCCGAACCGGCAAAATTATTGCCCAATATTGGTTACATGCGTGCGCTTTCACCAGAGGGGGTGTTATCAATGCGTCCCGATTTGCTGCTAACAACAAGTGATGTTGGACCCAAGCCTGTGCTCGAATTAATCCAGCAAGCGGGTGTACCAATTCATCAGGTTAATAGTGACAAGACGATTGACGGCGTGATTAAAAGAATCACCACAATTGGTACACTACTTGATAGCCAGGAACGGTCGTCCCAGCTTGCGGCCAAAATCACAAAAGAGTACCGATCGTTTATCGAATATCGTGATGAGCGGCTCAGTAAATTGTCACGTCAACCACGTGCTGTTTTTTTACTCGCTCATGAAGGCCATATGGTACTTAGCGCTGGCCAAGGAACCGCAGCCGATGCCATGATAAAACTTGCTGGAGCAAAAAATGTTTCAGGTCCTTATCACGGATATAAGCCGCTGAGCCGAGAGGCGCTTACTGTCATTTCACCCGACGTGATTATTACCACTACTCAAAGTATTGAGCACATGAGCTCTAAAGCCGCCCTGTTAAAATCCATCGGGTTCACTGATGAAACACAGCCAACCGTTATTGTAATGGACGCAGGTTTTTTAATGAACTTCGGGCCTCGAACCGTTAAAGCCGCCTCGTCATTATTTGATCAAATAATCTATTTGCTGCATTTAGACAATAACCCACTCTCTTTAAAATAGGAAATTAGCATGCCTAACCATCAATTACTTAAAGCGCATAATTTTTTTCAAGAACCTGTGAAAATCCCCGTAAAACTAAAAGTATTACACCAAATACTTGAGCATAATATTCGCTCAGGTTCACGCGGCTCGCGACCCGAGTTAATTCGTGAATGGCGATTAATCTCACTAAATCACCATGATCTAAGCAATAAAGATAAGCATCGCAATTTGTTTTATCAATATTACCTGCTTTTAGATGTCATATCTGATGAGCTTGTGGATGATGTATGGCGTTATTACTGCTTAGAAGAAATTTACGAGTGTCTTGAAGACCTATCGCAGGCCTGTCCTTGTCATAACAACCAACAACACGTTATGAGCCTCTACAAAGAACTCCATATCACAAGGGAATACATGAAGGTATAATGCATGGCATGAAACCTACTGCCACGCGCCTAGTACAGAGTTTATTACTTGTTGCAGGTTTATTCGCTGCCAGCATCTTTGCCTTATCTCAAGGCGCGTTCTCCATTCAATGGTCGGGCATTTTAGATAATCAAACCAGTCACCATGCAGTCTTTTGGTCTATTCGGCTTCCGCGCGCGCTATTAACCATTCTTGTTGGTGCAAGCTTAGGTGTATGTGGGGCTGCTATGCAGGGTTTATTTCGAAACCCATTAGCTGACCCGAGTCTTATTGGAATTTCGTCTGGCGCCGCATTAGGTGCCAGTGCTACCATCGTATTTGCGCAACACTTGCGTACAATAATTGAGCTTCCAGAAGCAATATCACTTAGCTTAACTCCCTTAATGGCTTTTCTTGTCGGCTTATTGGTGACCTTAGTGCTTTATCAATTATCCAGCCAAAAAGGAAAAACTAATATTGCTATCTTATTACTCGCTGGTGTAGCGATTCAGGCCATAACTGGCGCTGGTATTGGACTCTTAACGTATCTTGCTGACAATAATGAACTGCGCGACTTAACATTCTGGAGTATGGGCAGTTTTAATGCTGCAAATTGGACAGCCGTTAAAATCACATCATTGTGCGTGGTGCCAAGCTTGCTATTGTTGCTCACACAGTCTAAAGCGTTAAATGCATTTATGATTGGTGAGCAAAACGCTTTTTATCTAGGGATTCGTGTAGAGCGTACAAAACGCATTATCATCATTTTAACAGCATTAACGATCGGTATAGTTGTATCAGTTTCAGGTATTATCGGCTTTATCGGGTTGGTTGTTCCTCACTTAATCCGCCTGTTAGTTGGCGCGAACCATAATTTTTTACTACCATTTTCAGCGCTATTTGGGGCAATACTTTTACTATTAGCCGACACACTGGCAAGAACTGTGATCGCGCCTGCTGAGCTTCCTATCGGCATTATTACAGCGTTAATAGGCGGGCCATTCTTTCTGTACTTGTTAATTAAACAACGAAGACAGTTACTGCTATGAAACTCATCGCCAAAAATATCCAACTCTCTGTGGCCGATCAGTCGCAGCCGTTACTGTCATCAGTTTCTCTTCAGATATTGCCGGGTCAGCTTCATGTCATTCTAGGCCCAAATGGCGCGGGTAAGAGCACCTTATTTGCCGTTCTGTCAGGCTCTATTACTCCCGACAGCGGCTTGGTCACCATTAATGACAAGAACATTGCATCAATGGCGCCTATTGAGCTTTCTAGCTATCGGGCTGTCTTGCCGCAGGCTGAGCAAATCGCGTTTTCAATTAATGTTCGAGAAGTTATTGAGCTTGGCCTTTATCGTTTTTCAACACAAGGGCTTTGTAGGCGCAGTTCAGCATATCAGCAAACTAATCACGATAAACCCAATAACTTTAGCATTGATAATGCTGTTCAAGCAGCTGCTGAGAAGTTTATGGTTAACCACTTACTTGATCGTGACTATCTAACACTTTCTGGCGGAGAAAAGCAGCGGGTGCATCTTGCACGCGTCTTTGCACAAAACTGTGATCTCATTTTATTGGACGAACCTATTGCTGCATTAGATTTAGCTCATCAATTTCATGTCCTTGAGCAATTAAAAGCAAGCGCAAAAGAAGGAAAAGCTATAGCCGTTGTTATTCATGATATCAATTTAGCATTACGCTTTGCTGATCACATCACCCTAATTAAGGACGGTCAAATTCATGCTTCTGATCGACCTGATCACGTTATTAACAGCTCAACAGTTGAGAACGTGTACAGAATAAAAACTGAAATTTACAGGGATAAATCTATTAACTGTATGCAATTACGAGTGCTTTAAACAAGCGTAGATTTATTTATGGAGCAGGATGAGTTTAATTAGACAGTGCTAACAAAAAACCCTGCAGAAGCAGGGTTTTTTGAAGATATAGGGTTAACCACCAAAGTCATCAAGAAGAATGTTTTCTTCTTCAACACCAAGGTCGATCAACAAATCAATGACAGCTTTGTTCATCATTGGTGGACCACACATGTAGAACTCACAATCTTCAGGTGCTTCATGATCTTTTAAGTAGTTTTCATAAAGTACATTGTGAATAAAGCCGGTTGGGCCTTCCCAGTTATCTTCAGGCAATGGATCACTAAGCGCCAAATGCCATTCAAAATTCGGGTTTTCTGCTGCTAACTGGTCAAACTCTTCCGTATAGAAGGCTTCACGCAGTGAACGCGCACCATACCAGAACGAGATCTTACGATCTGGGTTTAAGCGCTTCAACTGGTCAAAAATGTGAGAGCGCATCGGCGCCATACCTGCGCCACCACCAACAAAGACCATCTCAGCATCGGTTTCTTTAGCGAAGAACTCACCATAAGGGCCCGATACAGTAACTTTGTCACCTGGTTTGAGGTTAAACACATAAGAAGACATTTGCCCTGGAGGAATGCCTTCTGGGCCACGAGGTGGTGGCGAAGCAATACGGATATTGAACTTAACAATACCTTTCTCTTCAGGATAGTTTGCCATTGAGTAGGCACGAATCACTTCCTCGTCCACTTTTGATACATAGCGGAACATGTCAAAGCGATCCCAGTCTTCACGATATTCGTCTTGAATAATGAAGTCTTTATAGTGAACAACATGAGGTGGCGCTTCTAACTGAACATAGCCGCCTGCGCGGAAGTTTACGTCCTCGCCTTCTGGTAGTTCAAGAACCAGCTCTTTAATAAAGGTTGCCACGTTATCGTTTGAACGAACCGTACATTCCCATTTTTTAGTATCGAAGAAGCTTTCTTCCACTTCGATTTCCATGTCTTGCTTAACAGGAACCTGACAAGCCAGACGATAGCCTTCACGTTGCTCACCTTTAGTGAAATGCGTTTGTTCAGTTGGCAGAATATCACCACCTCCTGATTTAACGATACATTTACACTGGCCGCAGCTACCGCCACCACCACAGGCAGATGAAAGGAAAATACCCTCATCAGCAAGAGCATTCAGCAGCTTACCGCCTGCTTGCACTTGCATACTTTTATCAGGGTCTTCGTTGACTTCAACCGTTACCGGCCCACTTGCGACTAACTTTGAGCGCGCAAACAAAATCACAAACACTAAAGACAAAATCACCAGCAGGAACATCACCAAGGCTGAGATAATGGTCAATATTTCAATACTCATAGGTTGTTACCTCTTATAGCTGGTTATAGTTGGATGCCAGAGAATGACATAAAGCCAAGCGACATCAAGCCAACGGTAATAAACGTAATACCTAAACCACGAAGACCGTGAGGTACATCGCTGT
>JAXHSS010000085.1:0-7966 GCA_034190675.1 Pseudomonadota bacterium | reverse complement strand
CATCTTGAAATGGCTTAATCGGGTTATCGTAATCACTCGCTTTGTAATTACTGAGACCAAACGTTGCCAGCAAAGCAAGCTCGCCCTCTGGAATGTCTATGCTTTTCGGCAACTTCAACAATAGCTCTTGTTCATACGCTTTGTAATGTGGCGTCTTGAAGCGCCTGCCCTGCCATGCTTGGTTAACGCTGATCGGCTTGATAAACACCTCAGGCACAGCTCACTAACCCCGCTTTGATTAGCCTGTTCTGGCTCTCGATTAACGCCCTTAATTTATCGTCATAACCCACTTTGACAGGGCTTCTGCCGTCCAGCGCATCGTGACAATCTGAGCAAGCAAACACACCGAAAATATCGACTGGCTTCATGCCCATACCCGAGTTAAAACCAATCGAAATATGCGCCCAAACCGTTGTTTCAGTGTTGTAATTACAACACTCAAGACGCAATGAACACTCCTGCCCTCTGGCGTATTTGGTTATCTTGCTCAAAACGCCTCCTTTTTTGGAAACGGAACACTAACTTGCGTATGCTGAGACACGCCTAAATCCAGCGACTGATAGACAGTTGATACTTCTGCCGTGCTTAACTTCGTCGTGCTATCCTTGCCCGTCATTGCTTTCATAGTCGGTCGCCACAAGCGCTCCTTAACGGATACGGGCGTCCACTGAAGATCAAGCTTGCCGTTGGTCTTGTGATAGTAAGTCACCATGTCATAACCGCCGTCATTGAGAGCGCTAGAGAGCTGTTTGCAATACACATGCAGCGCCTTGTTCTGTTGCACGGTTCGAGTTGGCTTTTTCAACTGCACCACAATGCCGCCATTGCGAATGCACCAAACCAAAATGCAGACAAACGTTAATATTTGGCTGGCTGTTTGAATAAAATACGCATCCTGTTCAGGCTTGAGTGGTTGCACTTTAGTGATGTCGAAGTTCATCACCGCCCTCCTCACTGGTTGCCTCAATCACCCATCGCAACCTATCGATAGAATCAATCAGGCGCATGTCCTCACCAGCGCCAGCTCCCATCGGCTTTTTCCCGCATTCGCATTCGTAGTAGTACCATTCGATCCAGCCACTCTCATCACCAGCAAACATAGCCAACGTTTTTAGCGACACATCCAGCGCATCGTTAGAGCAAGCAACCAAGGGTGACTCGTACGCCAGACCTATCTCATTTGACAATTCATAAAGCTTGTTATCTGCTGCTTTCAGGCGATCTAACGACTCGCCAATGTATTTCCATTTATCCATATTTACGCCCACTGATAGCGCGTTGAGCGCGTGTAATTGCGGTTGATTTGACCCATGTTGATACTCCAAGGTTTGTTCTTGTCTTTGGCAAGTGGTCGCACAATTACGCGAATTTCTGCCTTGGTTAACTTGCCGTATGGCTTTTTTCTCTGCCCTGCTTTAGCGCTCACCTGCGGCGTAATTAGCGGGATATCCCCTTCGTGAACCAGCTTGGTGAGACGCTTGGAAAAAGTAGAAGCATTCATACCCATCTTTTTTGCGATCTGCTTGGATGCCAGACCCTCGTTCAACATTGCCACAACCTTGCGCACATCCTTTTCGCTCCACGGCTCAGGCTTCTTGCAGTGAGGCTCAAGCCTGCCCATATCAATGGCCTCATTGACCGAATCGGTATACACGCTGCTGGTCATGCCAAGGTGCTGAGCAATTAAGCCAGACTTAATCTTGTCCGCTCTCATTTGCTTTACAGTTTCCAGCTGATTTTCGTTAAACATCACCCATGCCCCCTTGTTTCTTTGCCTCAATCTTGTAGCTCTTACGCTTGTCTTTGCCCTTGAATTTGATGAAATTCTTCACCACCCCTTTGTCATCCACCATACCTTCAATCAAACGGCTAAAAACGCGCTCCCCTAGCCACTCTTGCGCACCTCGGGAGTCTAGGTTGGTGATTAAAATGCTCGGCTTCTCGTGGATATATCGGTCATCCATGATGCGTGTTAGAATTTGATGCTCGAACTCTGAACCTGTAGAAACACCTATTTCGTCAATGATCAACAGATCGTATTGAACAAACTTTTGAATACTCTCATTCGTTCCAATCTTGTTATCCCAGCCAGACTTCACGCAGTCGATCATTTCAGCAATGCGCGTGTATTTCACCCATTCCTGAGTGTTCGCCAAAAGCTCATGCGCTACAGCGCAAGCAAGATGCGTTTTGCCCGTGCCAACAGCGCCAGATAGGATCAAGCTGATATTCTGCGGTTTTGCCTTCACGCGAAAATTTTCAGCATAGCGTTTCATCAAGCTAATCTGCTTCTCATCCTCGTCGCTTAACGCGATAGCGTTATCAAACGTGGCACGCGCCAGACGACCCACCAAGCCAGCATTGGCAATCTTGGTGTTTAACTCGTTTAAATATTTTTGATGCTGTTCTTCTTTGATTTTGACCTCCTGACATTTGCCGCATCGACCCGCTCGAAACTCAGTCATCCCATGAATTGGGCATGTGTCCTGATAGGGCTTTGGAATCAGGTCTTCAAGTGAAAAATCATTGTTCATAAGCTCACCTTGCATTCATCGTTTTCATGTTCTGTTTGCGTTGGAATATCGTTGATGCGTGAAGGCTTGAAGCTTGGAGGCTTTTTGATTTTGCTTAGGAATACATCAATGTATTTTGTGCCTTGCTTGTCTCGCATCCTGAGTTTTGAAATTGATCTGATATTTCCCTTCCAGAAAGAATCGCTCCTTGCCCATTTCCAAGCCTGTTTGATTTGGTCGAATGAATATCCATCGTTATCAATCATCAATCGAATATCATCCCACCACTTTGAACCGTCGATTGACTGGCTAGGATATATCTCATGAATTTCTGTTTTTGATTCCTCGATAAAATTTAAGACATCGGGGTATATATATTCTTCTAGGTTCTTTATAGGTTTATTTATAGGTTCGTGTCCCAATTTTGGTACTGGTGGTACTCCCGATTTTGGTACTGGTGTAATACCAATTTTGGTACCACTCCCAATTTTGGTACTGGTGTTATTTTTGGTACTGCTTTCAGCGTTTAAACCAGTGCCGTTTTTGGTACTGGTTTCTTCCTCGACAAAACCATTTTCTTTATAAAAATCGGCATCAAAATTTGAAAAATTAAAGACATAATTAGTTCTTTTCCCTTTCTCCTTTCGGGTGGAAATTGCGCCTAATTCTTCTAAAGTTTCTATGGCATTCATCACTGTTTTTTTGTTTAAATTCGTATATTCACTAATTCGGATAACAGAAGGATCACATCGTTTTGTCTTCTTGTTGTGACAGTCTGCAAGCTCCTTTAAAACTGACGTACAGGCACTAGAGAGTTTCATGGCTCTACAGTACTCACGCGTCCAAAAATAGGCTGTATCACTCATGCAGCATTCACCATTCGCCAGATAACAACCATTACCACTATTAGCGCAATAGCATCAACGGCAAGGATTGTTGTTGATTGAATGCTCATAAATCAGCAATAGCCTCAGCTGTAAGACGAACTAAATGAGCCAGCAATACCGCTGCAATAGCGGCAAGAACAAACGGCCAGATAAGGCCAATAAGCATGGAATACACAACATGAGGCGGATTTTCCATAAACCAAATTTCACGTAAAAACGCGAACAAAAACGTCGTGATCAACGCGACCTTGAAATAAAGCATCATTGTTTACACCCTCTAATTTTAGCCATCTTGATTCTCGATCCACTCAGCAAATGCAATGTAGGCAGGACTCATTCTCTAAGCTCTTTTAAATAATGCGCAATCCACATGAGCGCAGCAGACACAAGGAAAAAGTAAATAAAACCCGACAAATACTCGCCAGTTACATTTCCGAGAATCCACTTAAAGTCACCGTAAAATACGGCTGTCAATAAATAAGTGCTGACTGCAACAGGGGGAGCGTATAAGATGAGATATTTGATAAAATTGATCATGGTTTCTATCTCTAAATTGGTCGATAGGATGACGCATTTGCGCCCGATGCTTGTTTTCGTTGCTTCTTAGTCACTTTCATAGCTTCCTCTCCTGTTTACAAACTTGGTGCACCCAACGAGACTCGAACTCGTGACCTACCGATTATGAGTCGGCTGCTCTACCGCTGAGCTATAGGTGCATAACTAAAACTGGCGCGCCTAGTAGGACTCGAACCTACAGCCCACGGTGTAGAAGACCGTTGCTCTATCCAATTGAGCTACAGGCGCATTTGTCTTTTTTATTAGACTACGTTCTTTCCCTCAACGCCGCGCGAGATTCGAGCGTCTGTTCGGTGTCTTAGCCAATGCAAAGCCTCTTCTAGCTTTGTTAGGGCTAGGGCATTTTCCCTGCAGGAGAAATCTCCCGACTGAAAGCCTTGCAAACGGTGGATTACGATTGCGATCAGGTCTTCATTATGACAACCGTTTACCCCTAACTCATTTACTCCACCAGTCTGGAAATTGACTTCGGCAAATACGCCTCCGCCCTCAGATGGAACAATTTCGTAATTATGGTGGGCACCGCCAACACCTACCTCATCGCACGCATTAACTTTCGTATATCTTTGTGTCCCTATTTGCACTTCGGTTTTCATGTATTCACCTTTTTGTTGGTTTATCGCGTAGTGTTACCGCAAAAGCCCCAATAAAGGGGCTATCGTGCAAGTCGAACCGTTTGAGCCATGTCTTTACCTCGCCACTCTTTTAACCCGCGCCAGCCGTCAATTCAGGGCAGCTGGTTTGAGCACAGTTCGTTTATCGAGCGCCTTGCAAGCACCCGTTTGGAGGTCAGGAGACCAATACTAGCGAGCACCCTTGGTTTTTTAATCGTTTCATGCTTGCAACTTTGTCAGGTCTTTCATTTGGCTCATTAGCTCTGCCATTTGTTTCTGAGCATTGATAAACTCGCGCTGAAGCTTCTCTTTTTCTGTTTCTAGGTTGATCGGCTTAGGCTTTTCGTATCCAAGTTCACTAGATAGAAACTCCATTAAGGCATTACAGCCCTGTTTCTTGCCCAAGCGCGCAATGAGAATGATTTGCTCAAGAGAAAGCTTTTCTCGCTTCTCTGTATTAAGGCAATCATTTAGATAGCGACCAGCGGCATCGATGCTTTTCTCTGGATAAAGATGGCTTCCCACCTCTTTAATGCCCCCAGCGGCCTGAATACACAGGCGCAGAGCGTCCTCAATGTTGAACATAATTAAGTCTTGTTGCATGAGCTAATCCCCCTGTTTCCGAAGCTGTCCGATGCAAGAAGTGCTGTGTCGGACACAGTCGGACATACGTTTTTGAATAAAAAATATATGCTGGTAAGCATGATGAATTTGAAACTACACATGAGAACCATCCGAACTACTTTTTTGATAAAGCGAGTCGTCAAACTTGAGTTGATTGTCTGTAATCATGGCAAGCTCAATTGCACACTTGCGCGGGATAATGGCTTTCCAGCGGGATACCGTTCCAGAGCTGCTATAGTTCATAGCCTCTTGGACAGCCTTACCCGAGCCGAAGTAATTCAACACATCCTTCTTATACATTGGTTTGCCAATTATTACAGATGTAAGAATTATATACTTACACTTGTAAGTTCGTCAACTGTTAATCTATTACTCTTGTAAGATGAGCTATTCCCATGTCTGAAAAAGTTAGTGAGATCATTACCCGCAAAATGCGTGAGCTGAAAATCAAAGGCGTTGATATTCAGCAGCAGTTAGGTGTGTCCTCTGGTTTAGTGTCTCAGTGGCGCTCTGGGCGTCAAAAGCCTTCTGGCGATCACATATTCGGTTTGGCAAGAATCTTGCATCTTGACCCGCAAGTGTTGCGTGGCAATGAGGCTACAGGGAGGTCTTTAGGTGCGGTTGATCTTTCGGAGCGCATCCCACTTAACAAGCTCCCTGTTATATCGTTTGTTCAAGCTGGAGAATGGAGGGAGATTATCGACGCTTTTGCCCCTGGTGATGCTGATGAGTGGATTTACACCTCAGCGCGAGTCTCGAATAGCTCTTTTGGGCTTCGAGTTGTTAATGATTCAATGCAAAATCCATACGGCGGCCTATCCATTCCAGAGGGCGCGATTGTGATTGTTGATCCAGAAATCCAGCCTGTTAATGGCTCTATTGTTGTGGCGAGGCTAGAGGATAGCGTAGAATCCACGCTGAAAAAGCTGGTTATCGATGGAGACAAGCGCTATCTCAAGCCGCTAAACCCCGACTACCCTATTATGCCAATCGAGCAGGAATGCACGATCGTAGGCGTTGTTAGAAAAGTAGAAATCGATGTCTTAATATAAAGGAGTAGACCATGAGCCAAGTAGAAAAGAAGCCGAGCAAATGGAGGCTTTATTTGCTGATACTGATCGCCTTAGCGTTCTTTGGCGCAAAGTATCACCAAGAACCAACCAGCACACCAAAAGAGATGCCGCTTGCACAGATGAGCGCAGCACTGGATGAAGCGCCAGCGGATAACAAGGCGACTTTTATAGGAGAGCTAACAGGGCTTGAGAAGGCAATAAAGGAGTATAAAGTACCGCAAAAATACAATGAGCCTTTCGAGATAAGCTTAGATATAGCATTGTTTTCGGCTTGGGTGAAAATCATCCAGCAGGGTGAAACGCTGTCACTCAGCCCAGAAGAATCAACAAGGCTCAATAAAGCCAAGCAAGCTGTCAAAAGCATTCAAGCCAAAGCCTTTCCAAAAATGCGTGATGATTATGGCCCGATTCTTAGGCGCGAACTGTGGGAGCACGACTTATCCGCGAAAACATACGGAACAGGAATGCGCAAGATAAAGCTTGTCGGTGGCGCTTTTGCGGCCAATCGAAACATTAAGCAAATGCAAGACACGCTCAATTCCGTCATGCACATGCTGCGCTTTAAGCAATCGCTGTATCAATGGTATGACGGCTCAGACACGACCTACTACGACCTAAAATCTTTGTCAGACACCGATCTAGCTGTCTGGACAGGCTCTTTTTACACTCAATAGACCCATTCTAGCAGCGGCACGGAAGCCGCTCACCATCCTGCATATTCCATCGCACATATTAAGCACTCAATAGCCTACGTTTACAAAAAACTCTTACAAATGTAATAATATTGCTTGATTAAATATCTTACACGTGTAAGAATACGCATATCAGCTAACGAATGATATGGAGAGAAACATGACTCTAACTACAAACTATCGCAATGTATGTGCAGGTGCTTACTACGAATCGCTTCGTGATGAGCTAGAGTGCCGCAGCGAGCGACTGCATGAAGAGGCATTGGAGGAACTGGAATCTTTTCTTCTACTTGAGTATGCCGAGAAGGATTGCTTGGACTTCATCGAAGATGAGCCAGATTGTCACCTGTTTATCGCGCTGCCTGAATGTAGTGAGATTTTCAGCGACCTAATGGCTCGACGCGATCATTTAAGCATTGTGAGCATGATGGCTATCGGTAGCTGTGATCATGGCAAGCTCAATCTGATTGAACAGAAATTTGTGGGGTATCTAAAAAACTACAGTGAGCAAGACACCTTTCTAACAACGCAGGATTGCAAGGACATCTTGTCTGAAATGGCGACTAAGTACGATGTTGAAGCCATCTACGAATTTCTCACAGAGCGCAGCCGCTCAAGCAAGCTTACATTGTTGGATATGCATTTCCTTGTGCATTTGGATGACTGTGAATTTTTCAGCGACTACCGCCGATGGGTTCGGGAGCAGGTGTAACCATGATGATTGATTTTGCAAAACTGCCAGCGCGTCAAAAGGCGCGTAAGGCATGGAAGGCGCACGTTATCGCCATTGTTCAGAGCTTCTTATTTGTGGGCGCTATTTTGATGGTGGGCTTTTTCCCTGAGCTAGACGAACAAAACGAGACGAAGTATGAGCAATCACATCAGCGATAAGAATCAAGCGATCAAGTACCTAAAGAAGGTGGTCGCACAACACGGTGACAAAGCGGTGCTAGAGAAATCAGCACTTAAACAACTGGAGAGTAAGGC
>JAXHSS010000084.1:0-8013 GCA_034190675.1 Pseudomonadota bacterium | reverse complement strand
ATGTATTATACCTACGGCCAGCGCCAAGGCTTAGGAATCGGCGGCGTTGCAGGCGCTTCTGAGGAGCCTTGGTATGTCATCGATAAAGATGTGAAAAACAACCAGCTCATTGTCGCTCAAGGCGAGCATCATCGCCTTTACTCTGAAGCACTCTGGATCCATCATATTCACTGGATCACCGAGACGCCAGCTGAGCTACCCTTTAGCTGCAAGGCAAAAACGCGCTATCGACAGGCTGACCAAAGCTGTCATATTGAAGCTGACCCAAAAGGCGGATATTGGGTCTATTTCAAACAGCCTCAACGCGCTGTCACTCCAGGCCAGTATGCGGTTTTTTATCAAGGTGAAACCTGTCTCGGAGGTGGTGTCATTGAAGCTTTCAAGCAGGACGCTTAACCCCCTCACTCTGCCGCTAACAGGAAAGTTATTAATCGAGGCGAGCGCTGGAACAGGAAAAACCTATAGCATTACCTCGATTATTCTTCGCGTTTTGGTCGATCACTTATTGCCCGATACGCTCACTGAAAGTGCGCCAGCAAGCTCTGCCTATCAACTAAAAGATATTTTGGTGGTGACCTTTACCAAAGACGCCACCGCCGAATTAAAAGAGCGTATCCAACTTCGAATTAACCAAGCCGTCGATGACTTTGAATCAGGCCGTAGTGAAGATGCCTACATTGCTAGCTTACTTGAGCACTTGGCTGCGAAGCGAAAAGAGGCGACCAAAGCCTTTAAACTCGCCCAGCAAAGCATTCATGAAGCCTCGATTTTCACTATCCACGCATTTTGCCTGCAGCTGATCAAAGAATTTAGCCTTGAGACAGGGGAATGGTTTAAAACTCAGCTTAACAAGGATGAAGTCCAACTTAACCAACGCTTTGCCCAAGATTTCTGGCGCCAGCATGTCTATGAGGCCGATGCTTGGCAAGCCAGTTTGTATCAAGACTCATCGCTTTTTGGTCAAAGCCCAAATAATGTCGAAAAGCAACTGAAAAACTGGAAGAGCCGCGCTGAATTTCAGCTTGCTGATCAAACAGATCAGCCGTTTGAAGCTTGGCTTGATCAATTAAGAGCCACCGAGCAAGCATTTACTGAGCTTTGGCATAAACAACAAGATGAATTAGCCGAGTATTTAGCGAGCTCTACTGAGATAGGACACAGCACCTATAAAAAAGGTAACAATGCTAGATTTATTCAGTCCGTCAATGACGCAATTACATCAGGTCAATCGCTCACCAATGTAGAAAGCTTGAAATATTTCACGAAAACCAAATTGATGGATTCCAGTAAAACGCCACACTTTGAGCAGCTGTCGCTAAGCACACCGACCAAGCAGATTTTCGTTTTAGGTGACCGCCTATTTGAAGAAAAAAATGCGCTCTATGTGGCCTACTATGCCCATCAGATTAAATCCTATCGAGCTCAACTGACTCAGCTCTATGAGCAGGACCAGCAGCTCACGTTTAATACCGTTATTCAACAAACGGAACAAGCGCTGCGCCATGTTCATACCAACAGCGCCACGCAGCAACGATTAGCTCAGCGATTTCGCTTGGGTTTGATTGATGAGTTTCAAGATACCGACCAGCGCCAATACCAAATTTTTAGTCAGTTATTCTCAGGCGAGAACCAAGGTTTGATGATGATCGGCGACCCGAAGCAGGCGATTTATACATTTCGCGGTGGGGATTTAGAAACCTACTTGATGGCCAGATCACAAGCCGATCAATGCTTTACGCTGGCCACTAACTGGCGATCATCACCCGAGCTAATTGCCGCTTATAATGCCTTATACACAGCAGCGGATCAGCCCTTTCTCAGTGATCAGATTGAATATGAAATCGTCAGCGCAAGCCCAGAGCCAAAGCCAGTACTTCATGTGGATAAACAACCACTTCAGGCCTTAACAACCTTTGATGCCTCCTCCATGACCGCCAGCAGCGATGGGCGAACCGTCACCAAAGAGGCGATGATTTCAAGATTAGCCGCGCATGTTGCTCATACCCTTCGTCATTATCTTAATGCCGGTGAATTGATCGACGCCCAAGGCAAAGCAACAAAACTCGAGCTTAACGACATAGCCATCTTAGTGCGTAATGCAACAGAGGCCACCGCTATTAAAGAGGCGCTGGATGAACAGCAACTGCGCTACAGTTACTTCAGTGATAAAACAAAGATTTTCAAGACCAGTGCGGCCGACTCACTCAGGTTTTTGCTGAATGCCATAGAGCAGCCCAGAGCCATCAAGCCGCTAAAAACGGTCTTAGCCACTGAGCTATTTGGCTGGTCACTTGATCGCATTCGTGAACTTGAAAACGAGAGCAACACCTTAGCCACGCTTCAAGTTGCCTTGATCAAGGCCAAAAAGCGACTGCAAACTCATGGATTGTTTGAAGCATTGCACCAGCTCTACCATGATCTTGAGCTACTAGCTCAACTGCTCTCAGATAAGAGCAAACGTCAGTTTCTAGCGAATTTGCTTCAACTGACCCAACATTTGCATGAACGCTTCCCAAGTGAAACCCGTGTTAATGTGTTTTACACCTATCTTCGTGATCAGCATCAAAACGATGATCCAGCGCAAGAAGACGATGACGACATCCGTTTGCAAATCGAGGATACCCAAAAGCGAATCTCAATCTATACCTTGCATAAATCCAAGGGTCTACAATTCAAACTCGTGTTCATGCCATTTATAGGCCTTAAACTATCTGCTCCCAGATCTTTGCTGTGGTTTTATCACCAACAAACTCCAGAAAAAGACAACACACAGAAGCGAAAGCGCCTGATTGCCAAACTGGCAAAAGGAAAGGAAATAGAAACCAAGGCGACAAAGACCACCACTGATCCTGGCAAGCTACTTTCTGATCATGAACACCAACAAGAAGCCGCTCGCCTACTTTACGTGGGATTAACCCGTGCGATTGCCCATTGTTTTTTGTATCTGCCCTCCTCGGACGACTTAAAGCCATCACCGCTGGGTCACTTGCTTTGCTCAAAAGACGATGATTCTAATTGCCTTGAGCAGGCCTTAAGCAAGCTTCAAGCATTGGCTTACAGCCAAGTCGAGACCCTAGTGACCGATGACGATGCTATTGCGCCCAACTCTTTTGAGCACACATCGAATTGGCATGATGCGCATTCCACTGCCAACAAACAAGTACCTCAGCTGGAGGCGCTGAACTTCACTCGGTCATTAAAACAACCTGCGCAAATTACTAGTTATACCGCGCTGACTCGCCATCATGACCATGTGACTACGGACAGCTCGTCTCTGGATCCAACTAGCTATGATAATAAGCACAAGTTAGAGCATATCGATGAGCCTGAGCTGTCAAACGAAGCCAAACAACCTGCTAATACGACCGGCTTAGTTTCAGCGCCAAGCACACCGACCACTTTGGATTTATTTTCAGAACAAAGTCGTTTTGAATTTCCAGCGGGCGCTCAAGCGGGCTTATTCCTGCACCAATGGCTTGAAACATTGGTAGAAAATAGCAAGCTTTGGCAATTGGCTCAGCTACAGGATATAACCTCGCATGACTGGCGCTCACCAATCGCCTCGATGTTAAGCCAATACACCATTGCCGAATCCTTTGCCGATTGCTTGCCTAACTGGTTAAACGATATATTGCAGGCTGATTTAAGCGCAGATCAAGGCACAACAGCGATGAGCTCCTTGCAGCTTGGCCAATTAACGCCTTCGCAGTGCCTGCCTGAAATGAACTTTTTACTGGCGCTTAGACCCATCACACAAGCCAAGCTCAATCAACTGCTTCGCAAAAGCCCAATTGCACCAAGCGATGGGGAGCTGAACTTTGCTGATGTGGAGGGCTTTTTAACAGGCGCTATTGATTTAACCTTTGAGCATCAAGGCCGATTTTTTATCATGGATTATAAATCTAACCACCTCGGTCATTCTGCCACGCAATACGCATCCAGTGTGTTGCTTCGCGCCATGCAAGAGCATCGTTACGATGTACAGCTACTAATCTATACGTTGGCAATGCACCTTCACTTACAGCAATGTTTGCCTGATTATGACTACGAGCAGCACATGGGCGGTGCTTATTATGTTTTTCTTCGTGGTATGCAGGCTAATCAGCAAAGTGGTGTGTTTTTTCACCGACCCGACCGCCAGCTAATTGAGGCTTTGAGCAAGCTGATTTCTCCCAACTTTAAAACCCTGCGGCAAGAGGAGTCACCATAATGGCCTTGTCATCTGCTCCACTGTTTTCAGCGGCTAAGCGCTATATACTACTACGCGAAAGCCAGCAGCACGACCGAGGTACCTTTGAGGCGAACCTTGAACAGTTATTACGCGCATCTCAAGACGGTCACACTGCTCTTGCCATTGCAGACCATCAGCAGGCTTCATTGCTGACCTACGATACCGTTGGCTCTTTGGATGAACACACGCCATTGGTGTTACATAAAGGCTTTTTAGCGATCCGACGTCATGCGCGTCAGGAGCAGTTTATTGCACAAACCCTGCTCCAACTGGCGACGCAGCCATTGCTGCAAACAGACAGCGCGGCTTTAAGCGGCGCAATTAATGGACTAACGCGACAACAACAACGGGCATTTGATACCGCACGATCAGCGCGGCTTTTGCTGCTGACGGGCGGGCCTGGAACGGGCAAAACCTACACACTAGGCAAAATCGTACAACAGCGTATTAAAGACAGCGACCAGCCATTAACGATTCAGCTGGCTGCACCAACCGGCAAAGCCAGTGCCAGATTACGTAAAGCACTAAATCTGGATGCCGTTGAACATCATGATTATGAGGTTCACACTCAAACGTTGCACCGCTTACTGGGCTATCATCCTCAAAAACAACAATTTAGCTATCATCAAAACCGACCTATTCACGCCGATATCGTGATTGTCGATGAAGCCTCAATGATCAGCACCAACTTGTTTTATCATTTGTTATTGGCACTGCCGGCTCACACTCAGCTTATCATTGCTGGCGATCCTCATCAGCTTCCTGCGGTAGATCAAGGTCAGGTCTTGGCCGATTTATGTCAGTTTTGCAAAAATGAGCCGACTCATGCTTTATCAAACGCATGGGTCGAGCTTGATGTCGTGCAGCGCTTTTCCGAACAATCGGGCATTCATCAACTCAGCCTATGGATACAGTCACCAGAAACCGACCCCGCTAATCTCAATTTTTGGCGAAGCCAAAAGCTTAATACATTGATCGACTGGCAAACATCACCCGTTGGCGACCACCCGCACGACATTGCCCTAACCTCGTTGCCCAGTCCGGCCTTATTGGCTGTCGCTATGGCCGCTTATCAACACTATCTCGAACAGGTCAGCCGCTATAGTGCACATAATGAGCAAGATGAAATGAGTGCCGTGGCTGAGGCTTTTCACGCGTTTGATCAATTTCGGGTGCTCTGCGCCTTGCGCGAAGGCCCTCTTGGGGTTGCCTATTTTAATGCGCAAATTGAACGGGAGCTAAACCCCCATGCTAAACCTTATTATCACGGCCAAGCCGTCATCATTACCCAAAATCATTATGACCTTGGGCTATATAATGGCGATATCGGCCTGATTTTAGCCACACAAAATAGCGAGCTTTATGCCTATTTTCCAACACTAGAAGGCAGCTTCCATCGCTTTTCGCCTAGTGTGCTGCCCCATTTTGAGCTTGCTTATGCCCTAACCATTCACAAAAGCCAAGGCAGTGAAATGCAGCGGGTATTGCTGGTGTTACCAGAAGATTTAAACAGCCCTATTTTGTCTAAAGCATTAGTATATACAGGGATCACACGGACAAAAAGCAGCTTAATAATGAACTGTGAACCCCAAGCCTTGTCTCAGGTAATAGCCAGAGAGCAGAAACGAGATTCTTTACTTTGTTCTTTGTTCAGCACGGAGTAAAATTCATCTGTTTTTTTGAGAATATTCTCTATTTTTCATCTTTCTCTAGGATGGTTTTTTTAAATGCCTATGAACGCTAAACGATGCTTTCAAACACTCATGTTCAGCCTGAGCCTGTTGTTCACCAATTATAGTGTCGCTCAACCATGGCAGCACGACGTTTCTACCGATGTGGATGGCTTTCCTTTAGAGGTCTACACACGACAACTCACCACCAGCGATATCAAAGCCTTTAAGTCTGAGACCGTGATCCCAGCAAAAATGCAAAGCATTCTGGCCGTGCTACTTAATATAGACGACTACCCTAGACTACTACACAATAGCAAACAGTCAAAGCTGGTTCTGGAAGACGATACACCCTATGTCTATACCCAGATCAAAGGGTTTTGGCCCGTTAAGCCACGAGACGTTATTTTTACCGCCAATATCACTCAGTCTGATGATTACAGCATCCATATTTCAGGCTATGACGTCACAGGGATTCTGCCTTCTGATGAAGACCATCAGCGCATGTTCAATGCTGAAACCTACTGGCAGCTCACGCCAATCAACAAAACACAAACTCGCGTCTATTTTTACTCTCATGCCGACCCTGGTGGCATAGTGCCTCAATGGCTGGTTAATCTGAATCTTACGGACATTCCCGAATACACATTAACCAACCTTCATGCACTGGTAAAAGAGCCACAGTATCGCGATGCAACCATTGAATCGATACAACATGAGGCTGTGGATTTGAGCTTTATCAAATTACCGCAATAAACGGTTGACATCATAGCAAAAAAATAGAATAATTCGCGACCTTCAAACGTATCAAATTTAGGAGTATGCCCGGTGGCAAATTCACCTCAAGCAAAAAAACGTGTGCGTCAAGCTGAAGTGCGTCGTCGTCGCAACGCGAGTCTTCGCTCAATGTACCGTACTTATGTTAAGAAAGTAGAAGCTGCTATTGCAGCTGGTGATAAAGAAACAGCGCAAAAAGCGCTTGATACAGCCGTGTCAGTTGTTGATACAACAGCACGCAAAGGGATCATTCACCAAAACAAATCCGCACGCATCAAAAGCCGCCTTAATGCAAAAGTTAAAACACTTGCATAAGCACTGATTCACAATCTTCAGATTGTCTAAAAAGAGAGCCTCGGCTCTCTTTTTTGTGCCTGCTTTTAGGCTTAAGTACAACCATTAATCGAACTTCATCCACCTTACTGCGAACCCTCACTAATAACGATCGGGTAATGCTGGAATCGTCTCAGGCAGGCAGAACACCCAATAGACATTCTTTCGCAGCAACAAACCAGAGTTCATGCGTTGAGCCGTGTGATGTGTTCGATGTAATCCCCAAAAAATGCGGCTTTTATATGTAATTGCTGCTTAATGATTCTTGTACTTTTCAAGAAGCGCTTGATTTTCTTTGAGCACTTTATCCAGATCATTAATAGATTCTTCGGTTGGTCCAAAGAACTCAATCAAAAAATAAATAACATAACCGCTTATAAATAAAGCGATGACGAATAAAATAAAGAAAAAAGTGAATTCAAACATAATGTTAGCATACCATGAGTAACTTAGAATTAAAAGTAACATTA
Source organism: Pseudomonadota bacterium (assembly GCA_034190675.1). GTDB lineage: Bacteria > Pseudomonadota > Gammaproteobacteria > Pseudomonadales > JAXHSS01 > JAXHSS01. The sequence continues at coordinate 532 of JAXHSS010000084.1, read as the reverse complement.
AAAGCGCTAGACAAACTCACGGCGCCTGCCTCATTCGGTGAACGACGTGTGGGGCAAAATCCTCACTGATGAAATAAATCAAAAAGGCAGGGATAAAGGCCATAGCTGCCCAAATAGTTGCCCAAATAGTTGCCCAAATAGTTGCCCAAGCGCCTGCATAGGAGGGAGTGATCATCATCTATAGCAGGCCCATGGTGGCTTCAATGATAGGTTTCACAATAGTTGGTGCGAATAAAATATTTACAATCATAATCATTTTGCCTTTTCGATTACTCAACTATTTTTTCTTTTTCGATACTGGCCTTGAAAGACCTCAATAGCGATAGCCGTAATGATACCGTCAAAATGATCGGTACGATCTACGGCTCCATTCCTCCCCCCCCCCCCCTCATAAGCCGATTTGCTCTCTTAACTCAGCAATGGTGTTACAATTTCTAGCAAAGTTTCACTTTTTCGAGGGGTATAGAAAATTTATTTGCCCGTGATTTGGCGCAACACGTAATGCAAGATGCCTCCATGCTTGAAATAGGCA
>JAXHSS010000083.1:0-8511 GCA_034190675.1 Pseudomonadota bacterium | reverse complement strand
AGAACGTCATTCTTAATGGCGCTCAGTACGGTGATGGCTATGATGAATACCGCATTACCAACGTAAACTTATGGGCAAAAAATGGCGACCTTAATATTGTTGCCCGTATTAATTTAGAAGCCGACCTTGATATTGTGCCTGCCTACAGCTTGGACTATATCGGTGGAGAATCGAATGTATCTCCTAACAAAAAATCAGCGTTTGCTGATGTCGGTTATGCCCCCATTCTTAATGCCGATGGTGTAGAAATCTCTGATGCTGACTACAACTTCGATGATCCAACGACTGCGCCAAACCACACGGGCCTCGCTATTCGTGGCTTTAAAGCTGACTTGGCATTGGGTCGAGTATTTTATCAGCCATTAACTTTGGGTATTGCTTCTCGTCGAGGTGACTTAAAAGTCGAGCTAGCGCAAATTCCTGGAGGCTTTGTTTGTCAGCCAACAGATCCAAGCTGCACTGCAGCTGATACAGTCAGCATTGATGACCCTATTAACGCATTGGCTAAAGACTTCTATTCAGACCCATTGTCAAAGTCTCAAGTTTCATGGGATCACGCCTACTTGAATGGCGAGTATATTGGTGGGGCAGAAATTAATGACCTACGTATTCATTACCTCAACCTAACAACCTGTGCAAGTGCAACAGACGTTGCTAGCTGCAACTAATTAGGCCTAGGAGAATACACGATGAAAAAATTAGTATTAGCATCAGCGATTGCCAGCACAGCTCTTTTTGCTTCTGTAGGCTATGCCGAGTTGAAAGACTTGAGTAATGACCAGCTAAGCCAAATTCATGGTGAAGATGGTCTTTCACTACGACTCGACCTCGGTTTGGGCTCTGACCCTCTAGAAGAAGACCTAGCCTACGATGCCATTGGTAACGGCTTTGATGCGGGAACTACGCGACCTAAAGACTTAGGCATAGCAATTGGCAGTACTACCAGTGCTGACAACTCACGTCGTCTAGCGATACGTCTTCCTAAGACAGGTGATGAGCCACCATTTAGCCTAATGTTAGATAACCTTCGATTGGCTGTGTCACTTGAGCAAGTGGATATCAACCTTGAGGACATCACAGACGGCATTCGTACTGCAAACGCGATCCAGATCAGTTTCCCTGGTGTGGTAGACATTAAGCGTTTATCAGTGGATGGTTTGTATAACCTGCCTGAAGTTGGCTCAACAGTGACAGAACGAAACCCTGATGGCAGCACGACAGATTACGTTATTCAAGCCGGGCAGGGCCTTGAAGCCGATGGATCGAATTTGGGTGCACTTGATGTTGAAACCGCTTTCTGTGCAGATGCTTCTGATCCAGATTGTGGCTTCGTAAATATACTGGGAATTGATGTCGACATGACTTTAAAAATTGATGGCGCAATCAACTTATTTCCTGCGGGACCAACGGCCGATCTAGCGACGCCAGTGGGTGATAGCAGTGCGATTAACTCAAGTGCTTCGACGTTTAACGGAGTGCTTTATCGCGATAATGATCCAGCTAGTGCGACCTACTTGCAGACATCGCCGACACCTGTAGCAGGTTATGACTTGTATCGTCAAAACCTCCCTGAGCCTTCATTTAATGCAGGGCAGGGTTATATTCGGTAAGTCTTGGTCTATTGGGCCAAGGGTTGCTAAAAACGGAAAAAGCGCTTAACTCTATGAGTTAGGCGCTTTTTTTTAAGTATGATTAACCGTTTTGCAAGGGCGTTTTAAAAACCTCGTGCGCCGTTACACATTAAAGCGGAAGTGAATCACATCGCCATCTTTAACGATGTAGTCTTTGCCTTCAAGACGCCATTTGCCAGCTTCTTTAGCACCTGACTCGCCTTTGTATTCGATATAGTCATCAAAGCCAACGATTTCTGCACGGATAAACCCTTTCTCAAAATCGGTATGGATAACGCCGGCTGCTTGTGGTGCCGTGGCACCGACTTTAACCGTCCAAGCGCGCACTTCTTTTTTACCTGCTGTGAAGTATGTTTGAAGCCCAAGCAGCGTATAGCCTGCACGAATTAGGCGGTTTAGACCTGGCTCTTCGAGGCCCAGCTCAGATAAAAACTCAACTTTGTCTTCATCCTCTAGCTCAGCAATTTCGCTCTCGATTTTGGCACAAATAGCAACAAGCTCAGCGCCTTCAGTATCAGCGAGTTTCTGTACTTCATCTAGCAATGGGTTGTTCTCAAAGCCGTCTTCATTAACATTAGCAACATATAATGTTGGCTTCAGGGTAAGTAGGTTATACGAGCGCAATGCAAAACGTTCATCGTCATTTAAGCCAGCTGAGCGAGCGGGTTTGCCGTCGCCTAGGTGAGTGACTAGCTTTTCAAAAATGCTGACTAATAACTGCGCCGTTTTATCGCCACCTTTGGCAAGCTTTTGTTGACGCAATAAGCCTTTTTCGCAGGTTTCTAGATCTGCCAGAGCAAGCTCAGTGTTGATGACATCAATATCATCAAGGGGACTAACTTTGCCCGCCACATGGACAATATTATCATCCTCAAAGCAGCGAACCACTTGTGCAATCGCATCGGTTTCACGGATATTAGCCAAGAACTGATTGCCAAGGCCTTCGCCCTTTGAGGCACCTTCAACTAAGCCGGCAATATCGACGAACTCCATTGTCGCTGGCAGCGTGCGTTCAGGATCAACAAGCTCAGCTAGTTGGTCAATACGTGCGTCAGGAACAGGGACAACGCCTGAATTTGGCTCAATGGTACAAAAAGGGAAGTTTTGTGCCTCGATACCCGCTTTGGTGAGTGCATTAAAAAGAGTGGATTTACCAACGTTCGGCAAGCCGACGATTCCGCATTTAAAGCCCATAGGATGTCCTCAGGTGTTTGGTAGTCGATGCAGTGTTTGCTGCACATCTGACCATTGATTGTGAATAATTTTTTCTATGGAAACGACAGCTTCATCTATTGCGCGTTCGATCAAAATCATCTCATCCATGCTCGCCTTATTTAGCACGTGTGAAGTCACCATCGATTTATGCCCAGGATGATCAATGCCAATACGCAAACGTGCGAAATTAGCATTATTACCATACTTAGCAATGAGGTCGCGGAGGCCATTATGGCCGCCATGACCACCACCGCGTTTTAATCGGATAGCACCCGTTGGAATATCAAGCTCATCATGAGCCACCAGTACCGATTCGATGGGGATTTTATAAAACTGTGTCAGTGCTTGAACGGATTCGCCGCTCTTGTTCATGAAGGTTTGCGGTTTTAGGAGATGAACGGTTTGACCGCCGATTTGAATTTGCGCTGTTTCTGCTTTGTATTTGCTTTGAAAGCTGAGTTGCCCGCCATAGTGTTTTGCTAGGGCGTCAATAAACCAAAACCCAGCGTTATGCCGGGTTTTAGCGTATTGGTCTCCTGGATTGCCTAGGCCAACGATGAGTCCAATGGTGTCATTAGCCATCGTTAGGCCTGCAAATCAGGATTATTCTTCTGTCGCTGGCTCAGCATCGTCTTCTTCGTCTTCTTCAGACTCAGCAGCAACTGCGCGTGGCTCATCGATGCTCACTACAAGAAGATCGTGCTCATGCGAAAGCTGAACTGACTCAACACCTTCTGGGAAAGTAAGGTCAGAAAGGTGAAGCTGGTCACCCATGTCAAGTGCGGCGATATCGACTTCGATAAAGTCAGGGATCTTCGAAGGAATACAGCTTACTTCAATGTCAGTCAACGCGTGACGTGCAATACCGCCGGCTTTAACGCCCGGACAAGTTTTCTCGTTCAAGAAGTGAACAGGCACGTTAACGTTAAGTTTTTCGCCTTTAACAATGCGCTGGAAATCCATGTGCAAAGGAAGTTGCGATGTTGGGTGACGTTGAATATCACGAAGTACAACACCTTCACTGCTACCATCGATGTTAAGTTCAAGAACGTGCGAGTAAAATGCTTCGCTCTCAAGGTGCTTAACCGTTTCATTAAGTTTAAGTTGTAAAGATACAGGCTCTTTATCCGCACCGTAAACAATGGCAGGTACCAAGTTTTGCTTACGAAGGCGGCGGCTCGCACCTTTCCCTTCTGCTGTACGCACTTCGGCGTTAACAATAAAGTTCTCAGACATAGTCTTCTCCAATGTTCACCCAATCGCGACCAAGTGGGTGAGTTTTATTAAATCCCGAACGTTTCTGATTCAGGTTCAAACATCGCGCTTAGCGATTCTTCGTTGCTGGTTCGACGGATCGACTCAGCTAACATTTTTGATAGGCTCAATGTGCGAATTTTCGGACATTTGACCATTTTCTCTTCAACAGGAATAGAGTCAGTTACCACTAGCTCGTCCAGTTCAGAATTATTAATGTTCTCAATGGCTTTGCCAGATAAAACAGCGTGAGTACAGTAAGCAAGTACACGCTTAGCACCGAACTCTTTTAGCGCTGCTGCAGCTTTACACATGGTGCCTGCCGTATCAACAATATCATCAACAATGATACAGGTGCGGTCTTGTACGTCACCGATCAAGTGCATCACTTGAGACTCATTAGCCTTAGGACGACGCTTATCAATAATGGCAAGATCAGTATCATCACCGAGCATTTTTGCGGCAGCACGAGCACGAACAACACCACCAATATCAGGTGAAACAATACAAATATCTTCGTAATTCTTTGATTCGATATCGCGCATGAAAATAGAAGTGCTGTAGACGTTATCTACGGGAATATCGAAAAAGCCTTGGATTTGATCTGCATGCAGGTCAACCGTTAACACACGGTTAATTCCGACGCCAACTAACATATCTGCCACAACTCGTGCCGTAATAGCAACGCGTGCAGAGCGAACACGGCGGTCCTGACGAGCATAACCAAAATAAGGAATCACGGCAGTAATACGACCTGCAGATGAGCGACGCAATGCATCGGCCATCACCATGATTTCCATCAAGTTGTCATTTGATGGAGCGCAAGTGGATTGCACGATAAAAACATCCTTACCACGGACATTTTCTTGAATTTCCGTTGTGATCTCGCCATCAGAAAACTTACCAACCTCGGCTTTTCCCACAGGAATATTGAGGTATTTAGCAATGGCTTTAGTGAGATTTGGATTTGCGTTACCGCTAAACAGAACCAGTTTCGGCATGATGCATCCTCATTGGCAGTCATGTTCATCGCCAAACACAGCTTGGCAGCGAAAGATGGCAGGGGTAGCTGGATTCGAACCAACGATGCCGGGATCAAAACCCGGTGCCTTAACCGCTTGGCCATACCCCTGTATTACTGTAGTGCGGGTGACTGATTGAGACCTTCAGCAAGAAAAACGGTCCAACCATTGTCTAGCGCACTGATTGCGCTATATTGCAACAGCGCATCTTCTTGGCGTTCAAACGCGAGAAAAATGCACGCGCCTGTTCCTGTGAGCTTGGGTTGACCAAACGCATTGAGCGTTTCAAAGGCTTGCTCCATATTTGGATACAAGTCTCTGACCACAGGTTCGCAATGATTGGTAAATTCACACTCATTGCTGTGCTCAAGAAAGGCGGCTATTTTGCAAATTTTAGCATCTCGTGTCAACGTTTTTGAGCAAAAAACTTCGGCAGTTGAAATGTATTGATTGGGAAAGACTACGACAAACCAGCGTTTAGGCAGTGTGACGGGTGTGATGATTTCGCCGATACCCTCGGCCCAAGCACTATGTCCATGCACGAAAATGGGAACATCGGCACCCAGTTTTAAGCCAATGCCGGCCAATTGCTGCACAGGTAAATCTATGCCCCAGAGTTGATTTAACGCAAGCAGGGTAGAAGCGGCATTGCTTGAGCCGCCGCCAACGCCACCACCCATAGGTAGGTGCTTTTCTAATTGAATCGACACGCCAGCTGTGGGCTGTGCATGTTTTTTTAGCTCGCTTGCTGCTTTGAGGATTAAGTTGTCCTGCGCAGGGATATCAGTGTCATCTTCTAAATAAAGCTGGCCATCTGTTGTCGCTGTAAAACTGAGGTAGTCACAAATGTCGAGCATTTGAAACACGGTTTGCAATTCATGATAGCCATCTTCGCGCCGTCCAGTAATGTGCAAAAACAAGTTAAGCTTTGCAGGTGCTGCAATACGAAGTGATAACGGAGCAGTTGGCGTTGTAGTCATGACAGATCAGATGCTTAAATCGACCAGCGGTTAAATAGCAGCACGAGCTTAAGCCCGCCTTTAGACGCCCGAATTTTGCGCGGCAGTGGCAAACCGCCTGCTGACTGGTACTGGGTATAACCCAAGGTCCAGCCCTCTTGCTCTAGCCGCTCAAGTAGTCCCTCGCGGGAATACTGCGCCTCATGGTCGCCAGGAGCCGGTAGTCCTTTGGACCAATACGCTAAGCTTTGAATTGGCAGAGGCCAGCCGATGATGTCGGCAAACAGATGCTCTGGGTTATCGGTAATATGCGTTTCTTTTTGGTGGGTAATTTGCGCAAGACGCTCATTGCCGCGAATCTCAAAAGCGCCTAAAGAAAATGGCCCAGAAAGGCGCACTTTATACTCGTTGTCGGCCTGCTCCCAAAACAAGTAAGCACTTCCAGCCTCTCCCTCAAACTGGTAGCCCACTTTGCCATCAACTTCCCAGCTGTTTAGCGCAACCAAAGCCGCTCGTTGCTCCTCATTTAAGTCGCTCAGCCCGAGCACAACGCCCAGACTGCTACAGCCGCTGAGCAGTAGGCTCATCACCGCTAAGGCGAAATACGTAATGCTTCTCGTCGATACGATTGGCATCATTATGTTATTCACTGTCTTCAAGCGTTACGCCAAGGCGCTCAAGCGTGTCGAGCAAATAGGTTTTTCGATCATCCGATTGTTTCAAGGCCTCAGACCAAACCTGCTTAGCGCGCTCGGGCTCACCTGTTACCCAGTATATCTCGCCCAAATGCGCGGCCACTTCAGGGTCGTATTTTAATTGCTCATAGACGTTTTCGATCAACTCTTTGGCCTCAGTGATTCGACCTTGGCGAAAACGAAGCCAGCCTAAGCTATCCAAATACATTGGACTGGTTGGCTCAATAGCTAAAGCATCATTAATGAGCTGCTCAGCTTCACCTAGCTTGATGTTTTTGTCGGCGTAGTAATATCCCAAGGAATTGAGCGCATCGGCATTATAGGGGTTAAGCTCGATCACTTTTTGCATGTCTTGAATAAAGAGCTCGTCGTATTCAGCCAGAATGCCCACCACGCCACGCTCATAAATCAGGTCCACATTTTGAGGCTGGCGTTTCATCATCAATGAATAAAGCGCAATCGCCTCGAGATTTTTTTCCTGTTTCATGAGCAGGCGAGTTTCCATCGTGGCAATATCATCGGTCGCCATTGGAAAGTCGTTATATAGCTGTTCGATCAGGGCCTCGGCTTCATCAAAGCGCTTCAGCTGCGCCAAATAACTGAGACGCAAAACTTGAGCGTCATAGAAAAAATCCGATTGCGCAGGCACTTTCTCGGCATAGGCAATGGCCGACTCATATTGCTTTTCGTTGCTGTCGATTTCAGCAAGCACGAGATTAGCGCGATCAGGCAGACCATCTAATGCCGATTCGGCTAAGGATTTTGCTGTGTTTGGGCGGTCAGCTTGGTTCATTAACGCGGCCAGCTGAAGCTGGTAATACGCATCCGGATGGCTGGTCTGCGTCTGGGCAAAACGATCGGCGTCGTCGATGCGTTCTTGTTGTAGACGCTTTTGAATGTAGTATAAACCGACATCCTGATCATTAGAGCGCTGGGCAATAAGCTGCTCAAGTGCGTCCTCAGACTCGGTGTTTTTTCCCTGCTGCTCTAATAAATCAATGTGCAGAATCTCTAGCTCGGAGGCATTGGGATAAACTCGCAAGGCTTTATTAAGGCTATCTTGCGCCGCGTTAAGCTGTTGTTCTAAAAGCTGAATGCGGGTGATCATCGCCCAATGATTTTGTGCGCGCGCTGTTTCTGGCGCTCGCTGGTTGAGTTGCCCTAAATAGTTGACGCGCTCCATCGGCAGCGTGACATAAAGCTCGGCAATAGAGCGCAGGCTGGCTGTCGGATAGTTTCGGATCAGCGCAGTGGTGGCATTAACGGCGGCTGGATACTCTTTGCTGTTGAGTAGCGCATGGATAATATAAAGCGTCGTTGAAGGGTGGCCTTCTTGGCGAAGATCATCAACCAATAAACTCATCTTGGTGGCTTGCTGGAATTCGTTTTGGCTGAGTGCGATTTGCAGGCCTTGTTCAGCAACGGCAATGTTTTGAGTCTCTTTAGCAACCTTATAATGCGCATTGATCAAAGAAATTTCTTCATCGCTCGATAAGGTGTTGGCGAGTTGTGTAAAGGCCGCATTATCTGAAACCGGGCTGGGCTTCATCAATGTCTGACAGCCCGAGAGTGAAACCATGAAAAAAGCGGCACAAATTAGCGAGAAAAAATGCAAACGTTTCAAATGTGAACTCAAGAAAAATAATTACCTCATTAAACCACCGCATGCGCGCTTTCTCAACCTTGAGTGAGTTTTAGAAATGTATCGAGCAAAGTGCGCAAGTTTTTTGTAAAA
>JAXHSS010000082.1:0-8585 GCA_034190675.1 Pseudomonadota bacterium | reverse complement strand
CGAAAGAATACGGCGGTCATGACTTCTCTGCTTATGCACAGTCTCAAATCGTAATGAAAATTGCGACTCGCTCGATCAACGTTGCCGTTGTGGTTATGGTACCTAACTCATTAGGTCCAGGTGAGCTATTGCTTCACTTCGGTACACAAGATCAGCGCGATCAATATTTACCAAAACTAGCGACAGCGGAAGAAATCCCAGCATTCGGTCTAACTGGTCCTAACGCAGGTTCTGACGCGGGTTCGGTTCCAGATTTTGGTATCGTGTGTAAAAAAGAAATCGACGGTAAAGAAGTGATCGGTTTCCGTACAACTTGGGAAAAGCGTTATATCACGCTAGGCCCTATCTGTACGGTTCTAGGTTTGGCTTTCCGTGCGTATGACCCTGACGGCATTTTGGGTGATAACGAAGATCTAGGTATTACCTGTGCTCTTGTTCCAACTGATACAGATGGTGTCTTCATTGGACACCGTCATATGCCGCTTAACGCTTCATTCCCGAATGGTCCAAATGCGGGTAAAGACGTATTTATCCCTATGGATTGGGTTATCGGTAAAGAAGAAGGTGTTGGTAAAGGCTGGCGTATGCTAATGAGTTGTTTGGGTGTAGGTCGTTCGATCTCGCTTCCAGCTTTGGGTACAGCTTCAGGTAAAATGGGCTCAGCGATTTTGGGTCTATACACGCGTACACGTCGTCAGTTCAACACGTCGATCAGCAACTTTGAAGGTATCAAAGAAGCGATGGGCCGAGTGGCTGGTTTGACGTACATGATCGACGCTGGTCGTATCATGACAGCACACTGTATTGACCGTGGTGAAAACCCAACGGTTATCTCGGCTATTTTGAAAATGCACAACACAGATAGCATGCGTACAATCCTTGAAGACACGATGGATATTCTAGGTGGTAAGGCGATCTGTATGGGCCCCAACAACCCATTCGCACGTGCATGGCAATATGCGCCAATCGGAATTACGGTTGAAGGTGCAAACATCCTTACTCGCAGCCTAATGATCTTCGGTCAAGGTGCGATTCGTTGTCATCCATACGTTTTGGCAGAAATGCAATCTGCGTATGAAGAAGACTACAAAAAAGGTGAAGCAGCCTTTGATAAAGCGTTCTCTGGCCACGTTTCATTGATCTTCAAGAACATGACGCGTAGCGTATATCTTGGTTTGAGTTCAAACTTATTCTTGAAAGCGCCAGTTAACGATCAATCAGCGAAGTATTACAAAGACTTCACGCGTTTGAGCACGAACTTCACGTTCACAGCTGACCTATGTATGGGCATCTTGGGCGGCGAGCTTAAGAAGAAAGAAGCAATTTCTGGTCGTCTTGGCGACTGCTTGAGCTTCTTGTACTACGGCTCTGCAGTGCTTAAAAAATGGCGTGATGACGGTAGCCGTAAAGAAGATTGGCCGATCGCTCAATGGGCGCTTGACTACTGTAGCTTCCGCATTCAAAAGTCGTTGAATGAAGTGTATGACAACTTCCCAACGCCAGGTGTTGGTTTCGTATTGAAGAAGATTTGTTTCCCATTCGGCACGAAGTTCACTTACCCTGGTGATGACGTAACGTTCAAAGCTTCTGACATTCTAGCGAATCCTGAAATGGATGAGACAGTTCGTCGCTTAACCGATGGCGCATACATCACAGACGATCCAAACGATCAAACGGGTGGTGGTGCATTCATCGCAGCACGTGATGCTGTTGTTAAAGCAGAACCCATCATCAAAAAATACAAGAAAGCGACAGGTAATGCCTACAACTCAGTGCTTGATACAACTCAACTTGAGCAAGCAATTGAAGAAGGCGTGCTAACGGTTGAAGAAGGTCAGATCCTTCGTGAAGCGGCTGAAGCTTCGCGTAAAGTGATTGCTGTTGATAGCTTCTCACCCGAAGCCGCGAAAGCGGGTTGGGTTGAGGCTGATGAATTCGATACGGTCTTCAATAAGGCAATCGTATTGAACGAAGGCTCAACAGCAGCTAAAAAAGGTAAGTCAAAAGCATCGTAAGTGACACTCTTGTGACTTTAGTGCTCGCACTGACCAAAAAGCCCGCTTAGGCGGGCTTTTTTTATGCCTGAACGCTGTGCTTGGTCTACAAGCCTATGTTTTAGTTGAGAAATCACACAGTTTCATAGATAATTCGCACTCGAATTATGCCAGAGGTTATTGAATGCAACTCACCCTGCTAAAAGCCAAATTACATCGCGCCGAAGTGACTCATGCCGAAGTGGACTATGAGGGCTCTTGCGCCATTGACGGTGATTTATTGGATATGTCAGGCATTCGCGAATATGAGCTCATGCATATTTATAATGTAACGACTGGTGCTCGTTTTTCAACGTATGCCATTCGTGGTGAGCACGGATCAAACATGATCTCAATGAACGGCGCGGCAGCACATTTGGCCAAGCCAGGTGATATCGTGATCTTGTGTTGTTATGCTCAATATGAAGAAAAAGATTTGATCAACCACAAGCCGCGCTTGATCTATTTGCATGAGCAAAACGCGGTCTCGCATACTAGTAATGCGATCCCAGTCCAATTGGGCGATGACTAATTTCGTCCATTAATTAGCTAGGACGAACAAAACCCAGCCATTGGCTGGGTTTTGTTGTTTTGGCGGCTTCGTCAGCAGAGTAATCAAAGCTTTTAGCGGTTGAAGAACCGTTGCGCACTGATTAGGTTTGGCCTGATTAAGTTTTGCCTGCTCTAGTTGAGTCTAGTTCGTTCTAAAGTCAGTCCAGTGAGTTGGCCCTTTTATTGGTAAAGCTCGCGTGATTAGCTTGAGCGGCTCATCGTAAAGTCAGCCAATTTGGCTAATGTTTGCGAATAGATATTGTCGCCAATGATCTCAAGTGCCGCTTTGGCTCCGTCAACATGGCGCTGAATGCGATCGCGAGTGTAGCTAAGTGCATCACAGCGATGGATAATTTGTGTGACTTCATCAATGGCTGAGGCATCACCTGCTTTGATGATTTCGCCAAGGCGTTTTCGATCGGCTTCATCGCCGTGGTTAAGCGCATAAATAATCGGCAGTGTCGGCTTGCCTTCAGCAAGATCATCACCTAAGTTTTTGCCGATTTCTTCGGCGGAGCCAACATAGTCTAGTACATCGTCGACCAGCTGAAAGGCGCTACCCATTTCAACGCCATAAGTGACGGCGGCTTGATATTTTTGCTGATCCGTCTCGGCCAATACAGCGGCTGATTCACTAGCGCATTCAAAAAGCTTAGCGGTTTTGCAATAAATAATGCGGTTATACATATCTTCTGTCACGCCTGCATTACGAACGCTTAATAGCTGCATGACTTCGCCTTCGGCAATCGTGTTGGAGGAGTCTGCAAGGATTTGCATTACATCAATATTGCGCGTACGAACACTCATTTGATAGGTGCGAGAAATCAAAAAATCACCCACTAACACAGCGGCGCTATTGCCCCAAACCTCGTTGACGGTGGGTTTTTTACGGCGCATTTGCGAATTATCGACCACGTCGTCATGCAGCAGTGTCGCCGTGTGTAAAAGCTCAATAATACCACCCAGCAAAATCGCTCGATCATCTTTGTCATAGCCTAATGCTCGCGCCATCAAAATCGCTGTCAGTGGGCGCAAACGTTTGCCGCCACCTGAGATAATATATTCAGAAACTTCTTTAATAAAAGGCAGCTGCGTGTCCAAATGATCAAGAATAATAGCGTCCAGCTTTTTTAGTTCGGCTTCAACGGGTTGGATAAGGCTTTGGAAATCCATAATTGACTTTATTTTTAGTGAAACAGCATGCTAGAAAGCCTTATAAAACCTGTCAAGTGGTAAATCTTTACGACATTTTGCTATACATAAGTTGTGCATAAAAGGTGCTATACTATGGCCTTTTGAAAGACCGAGACCGATTTGAGCCAGACGGGAACTACTCAACCAACTCAGGAAAAGCGCTTTTACGATGCTGACACGCTAGGGATGGCGCGAAGTGATTTTGACCACAGCGCATTGGCCGTGGTGCAAGCGCTGGTCGATGGCGGCCACGAAGCCTATTTAGTGGGCGGCTGCATGCGAGATCTGTTAGTGGGGCTTAAACCCAAAGACTTTGATATTGCCACATCAGCCAAGCCAGAGCAGATCAAACAGATCTTTGGTCGTAAATCACAGATCATTGGCCGACGTTTCAAAATCGTTCATGTATATCAAGATCGACAGCTGTTCGAGGTGACGACTTTTCGATCAGAGCCGGACCCAAACCATCGAGGTGATAATACCTTCGGTGACCTTGCTCAGGATGCAACGCGCCGAGACTTTACCATCAATGCGCTGTATTACGACTCACAGACACATCAAGTGATCGACTTTTTTGATGCGCTTAGTGATATTCAGCAAAAACGCATCGTGATGATCGGTGACTGCGTTGAGCGAGTGGATGAAGACCCTGTACGCATGCTTCGAGCTGTGCGTTTTAGGCAGCAGCTGAGCTTCGAGCTTGACCAAGAGCTTGAGCGAGTCATTGGGCAATATGGTCATCGACTGGCAATGATCAACGCCTCGCGCCTCGCGCTTGAAGTGAACAAGCTCTTTTTGAAAGGCTATGGTTACCAAAACTATCAGGGGCTTAAAGCCTTTGGCTTGCTGACGGCTTTGTTTCCCAGCTGTGGCGATATTCCCTCAAGCGCCGAGCCTTTTTTAAAACAAGCGCTGGAAAACTCGGATCGCCGCGTGCAAGAAGATAAACCCGTGATTGCGGCCTTTGTCTATGCCGTGATGCTGTGGCCTACATTAATGCGTGAGTTTTTGCTACTTTCTCGGCCCAATTACACCGAAGTTCAAGAGCTGATGCATGAGTTATTGAACTTGCAGAACGATCAAACGCAGCTGAATCGATTCCAAAAACAGGTAGTAAAAGATATTTGGCAATTACAATTTCGGTTGAACAATACGCGGAAAAAATATGTCGAAAAACTGGTAGGCCACCCAAAATTCCGTGCTGGCTATGATTTCTTGTGTTTGAGGGAGTCCTCAGGCCTCATTCGATGGGAGCAGAACAAAGTATCCGAGCCGGGTATGGCCGCTTTTTGGACGGACTACCAAGAAAAACATCCGATCAAAAAAGACGGCAAACACAAGCAGACAAAGGGTGACCATTCGGCAACTCGCAAAAAGCCGAGTCATCGACGTTCTCGTCGCCCGAAACGTTAATCAAGCTAGGAGCTTCTTTTAATGCAGCAACAAGAACACAACGCCGTCTCGTCATCTCGCTCCGCCTCTGAAGCGCAAACGCACGTCTGCCCCAGCAAGCGACCAAGCCAAGCGCAAACGGTATATCTAGGCCTCGGGGCTAATTTGGCTGAGCCCATTGAGCAGCTGCGCTCCGCGGTTCAATGGTTAAGCCGCCAGCCTTTACTTAAGGTAATCAACACCTCAAGCATTTACAGCAACCCTGCCGTGACGTTGGATGGTAGTGACTCTCAAGATGAATACTTTAATGCCGTGATCGCCGTGCAAACCTTGCTCAGCGCGGATGAGCTATTAGCACTCATTATGCAATGCGAAGCTGAACATGGCCGTGTGCGCAGTACCCGCTGGGCAGCGCGTGAGCTGGACATCGATCTGCTAGATTATCCTCAAATCGTGCAGTTGGACCCGAAGCTCACGTTGCCGCATCCCGAGATTGCCCGCCGCCTTTTTGTTTTACAGCCTTGGGCAGACATTGACCCTGAACATCGTTTAGCGACAGGCCAGCGGATTAAAGATTTACTTGATGCCTGTGATGAGCACGAGATGTGCCAACTGGAGAAATTATGACAGCATTGCCACGTTTTATCGCCGTAGAAGGTGCCATTGGTGTTGGTAAGACCACGTTATGTAAGCGCCTTGCTGAGCATTTTGGTGCAGATACGATGCTGGAAGCACCCAGTGAAAACCCATTCTTGCCGAGGTTTTACCAAAACCCGAAGCGCTATGCTTTTAAAACGCAGCTGACCTTTTTGGTTCAGCGAGTGGAGCAGATCAAGCGAATGATCAAAGCCGATGGCCTGATTTTGTCCGATTATATGCTGGCCAAAGAGCAGATCTTCGCCAAGCTCACGCTCGATAAAGAGGAGCTGGCGCTTTATAACACGTTTTATGAGGCGTTAACGGCGCAACTGCCCAAGCCCGACTTAGTGGTTTATCTGCAGGCGCCTGTCGATGTGCTGATTCAGCGGATTCAACATCGCGCCCGTGATTATGAGCAAACAATGGATGTGGATTATTTACGCCATTTGCATGAGCAATATTCAAAATTCTTTCATGATTATCATGACAGCTCATTGATCATTATCAATAATACAGCCATCAATATCGTTCAAAACGAGGCAGACTTTGTGCAACTGGCCGACTTTATTGCGCAAAATCCCAAAGGTCGCCATTTTTTGAACCCGCTGAGCTATGCTTGAGCCGCGGAAAAGCACGATTAACGACATCTAAACCTAGGAGACGCCCATGATAACGTTAGAAACGCTAAGACAACGTAAGCGCGATGGACAAAAATTTTCCATGCTAACCGCATATGACAGCTCGTTTTCACATGTGATTAGCTCAGCAGGCGTGGATGTGATGCTAGTAGGTGATTCACTTGGCATGGTTATTCAAGGCAAAGAATCAACTCTGCCTGTTACCATCGATGACTTGGTTTATCACACGCAGGCCGTAGCAGCTGGCAACCAAGGTGCGTTAATCATGTCGGATGTGCCTTTTTTAGGGGCGCGCAACACCGATGTATTAATCGAGCAGGCTGGACGCTTAATGCAAGCGGGCGCCAATATTGTCAAAGTTGAGGGCGGTATCTGGCTCACTGATCAAATTGCGCGGCTAAAGCAAAACGGTATTCCAGTCTGTGTGCATTTAGGTTTGACGCCACAATTTATCAACAGCTTTGGCGGCTACAAAATTCAGGGTAAATCCGAAGAGCAAGCGCTCGCTATGGCACAAGCGGCCAAAGCGGTGGAGATGGCAGGCGCTGATATGATCCTATTGGAATGTGTGCCTAATGCGGCAGCCGAAGGGGTGATGAGCAGCGTCAGCGTTCCCGTCGTTGGCATTGGCGCAGGGCCAAGTACGGATGCGCAGGTCTTGGTGATCCAAGACATGCTAGGGATGACCCCAGGTCGTAAACCGCGTTTTGTGAAAGACTTTTTAGCCGGTCATCAAGACGGCATTCAAGCGGCTATTGAGCGCTTTGACAGCGCGGTGAAATCAGGAGAATACCCTGCCCCTGAGCATCAGTACGGAGTGTGAAACGATGCAAATCTGTCGAGATATTCCGAGTATTCGAGCGGTATTAAAAAAAGAGCGTTTAGCGGATCGCAGCATTGGCTTTGTGCCCACCATGGGCAATTTACATGCAGGACATCTTTCGTTAGTAACCAAAGCGCGTGAGTTAGCTGAAAAAGTGGTGGTTAGCATTTTTGTGAACCCGACACAGTTCGGCGCGAATGAAGATCTCGATGCGTATCCGCGAACAGAAGCGAACGATTTAGCCTTGCTTGAAGCCGCAGGTGTAGATGTGGTGTTTTTACCAACAGTTGAAGCCATGTACCCTAATGGTCAAGATAACCTGACGGAAGTGATCGTACCCAAACTAACCGAAACACTTTGCGGGGCTTCGCGTCCGGGCCATTTCAATGGCGTAAGCTCGGTCGTCACCAAATTATTTAATATCGTACAACCTGATTTAGCCTGCTTTGGCGCAAAAGATTACCAGCAGCTGCGCGTCGTGCAAAAAATGGTTCAAGACCTCGCCATGAATGTGACTGTTGTCGCGGTGCCCACTGCGCGTGCCGACGATGGCCTCGCCTTGAGTTCGCGTAACCAATATCTTGATCCTGACGAGCGAGACACTGCGCCAAAACTTCAGATTTTTATGCAGCGCGCTATTGAGCAGCTTGAAGCTGGACTGCCGCTTTCTATGGCTCGCGAGCAGCTCATCGAGTCGCTTGAGCATACTGGCTTCATGATTGATTATGTCGAGTTTGTGCGCCCGGATGACTTGAGCGTGCTTACTGAGACCGAGTTGCCCTGCACGTTGGCGGTCGCAGCAAAGCTAGGCAGTACGCGCTTGATCGATAACCTGCCAGCACAAGACGCTAGCGCTTCGCCAGCGCTCAGTAAGTAGCCATTACACGATGTCATCGACTACCTTGCCTGAGGACGTACAAGCCCAGGTAGATGCTCATCGACAAGCGCTTCAAGAGGCGAGCTTGCCTGATGGCGGCTCACTGGATGCTCTGATCACTCAGGCTAATCAGCAGGATGTGATCAATCAAAGTCTAGCGCTGAGCGATTACTGCGCCACTCAGTGGCTGCAAAACCCTGAATTATTGGCTCAGCAACTCGGTGAGCAGCATTTTGCTCGAGAGTTATCCGTGATCGAAATTGAAGAGCGCTTTTTAGCGATTCGCGATCAATTCCAGGCCCGTCAAAAAGCACAGTCGAGCGAGGAGCAGTACGACACTCAAGGCTTTGATGTCGAGGTTAAACAGCAGCTTCGCCAAGCTAGGCATTATTTCATGACAGGGTTAATCACGCGCTTTGCCACAGGCCAAGACAGCG
>JAXHSS010000081.1:0-8629 GCA_034190675.1 Pseudomonadota bacterium | reverse complement strand
GAAAACGTGCTCAAACGTATTTAAGCATGGCGCGAATTTCGTCCTGACATCACCTTACGTTCGACCTTTATTGTCTGGCTCTCAAGTGAAACGGAAGACGGCTTTAACGAGTTGCTCGACTTTTTAGAATAAGCACAGCTCGACCGAGTGGGCCACTTCCAATACTCGCCAGTTGATGGCGCAAAAGCCAATGATATTGTCGTACACGTGCCCGATGACATCAAAGCTGAGCGCCATGAGCGCTTTATGATGACGCAGGCGCGAATCAGTGCAACAAAAATACAACAAAAGATCGGAACTCAACAGCAAGTCATTATTGACGGGCACGATGGTGATCATTACAGTGGTCGGACTCAGGGAGATGCACCAGAAATTGATGGCATTGTGGTCATTAAATCCGCATCGAGTGAACTTTCTCCCAGCAGTCTAGTCAATGTTATGATTGATGACGCTGATGAGTATGATCTTTTTGTACATCAAATTGTTTAATGCTTGTAATGGGCGCTTGTGGGTATAATCCCCATCCGATATAAAGCCACCCTAGCAATAATCAGGAGTTAATACATAATATGAAGAAGTTTTTACCCATCCTAGCCTTGGGCGCGACTGTTCTTTTCTCAGGTGTAGTTAACGCAGAAAACACCAAAGCTAAAATCTGCGTTTTCGACATTATTGGTGAAAACGGCCCAATTATGTCTCGCATGAAAGAGTACAAAATTGAAGCACTTAAATGGGGTGCTGAACTTGAGCTTAAAGCTCTAACGAGTGAAAAACTCGCAATGGAAGAATTCAAACAAGGTCGTTGTGACGGCGTTATGTTCTCAGGTTTCCGTGCACGCTCATTCGTTCCTTTCACAGGTACACTTGATGCGATCGGCGCGATGCCAACAATGGAACACTTGAAAGCCGCCATCTCGCAGCTAGCAACGCCAAAAATGGCTCCATTTATGGTAAACGGCGACTTCGAAACAGCGGGCGTACTCCCACTAGGTGGCGCGCTTGTGTTCGTTAAAGACAAAAACATCAGCACGCTAGGTAAAGCAGCCGGTAAAAAAGTTGCTGTTCTAGATTATGATGACACGCAGCGTAAAATGGTCAACCAAGTTGGCGCTTCACCTGTACCTGTTGACCTGATGTCAATCGGCGGTAAGTTCAACAACAACAGTGTTGACATCGTTATTCTTCCTGCTTTTGCTTACGAGCCATTCGAGCTTTACAAAGGTCTTGGTGAAAACGGTGGCGTTCTTAAAACTCCAGTGACTCAGCTTACTGGTCAGTTCGTGATCCGTCGCTCTAAGTTCCCTGAAAGTTTTGGCCAGAAAGCTCGTGCTTATTCGAAGAAGCACTTCGATAAAGTAGAGAAGATTGTTACTGATGCTGAAGCGGCGATTCCAAGCAAATATTGGATTCCATTGGTTCAAGCTGACGTACTTCAGTACAACGCCATGATGAAAGACGCGCGTACACGCCTTGAGAAAGAAGGTTACTACGACGGTAAAGCGTTGAAGTTCATGAAGATCGTTCGTTGTAAAATGGACAATACATTAGCCGAGTGTGCGGGTAACTAATCCCAAACCAGCGCCAAATGTAAGACGATATTCCAATCGTCAACACATCGAAAAAGGAGGCATTATGCCTCCTTTTTTTTAAATTCTATGTCAAAATAAGCAAAACACTGTAATAGAACCTCATGAAAAATCTCTTTGTCGGACTCCTTAGCCTAATCGGCATTCTTTTTGCCATTGCCTATTTACTTGATCGCGTAGACACTCGAACCGTATGGTTCTTAGACAACGATGGCGATGGTCATGGTGATATCGCCGAATTCAAAAAATCAGATTCAGCTATAGAAGGCTATGTCGATAATGCCGATGACTGCAATGACCGACACCCAGACATCTCCCCTGATGCGCAAGGCTGGCATCAAGCCCCTTACGACACGAGCGAAGAGCTAACAAGCTTTGACTATAACTGCGATGGTTCGCAGGAGTTAGAATACACCTCTCCCGGCCAATGCGCTGGACAGCCCGGCTGGTATAAAGGCATTATCCCACGCTGTGGTGAGTCAGGTTTATGGCAAACCCAGTGCCAAGGCCAACAAGCGCTGACCGAAGTCAAAGTGCAGCGCTGTCGCTAGCGGCTCTGAGCCGCTTGCATAGGCTTTAATTTCAAGTAAACTATTTGTTTTATTTCTTTTTGGATAGTTATGATCAATTCTAAATTTGCTGGCGTGGTTTTTATTCTAAGCGCCCTGTTATTGGCTTGCCTTACGTTTACTGTCATCTCACAAGCTGCTGTTATTGGCTTAAGCGAAATACTTGCAGGCTCTGCCATGCTGGCTTTAGCCGCCTCTACCCTAATCGCTTTTAGAAAGCGCTCGCTTCGCAAATGGTTATTGCCAAGCTTGACGGCATTTTTCTTTCTCGCCCTTGCAGGTTCACTCATCAGCGGCATCGAATCCTCATTCTGGCTTGTCGCATTGATCGGCTTGTTCTTATTGCTAAACGCTATTTTATGGGTGCCTCTGCCACAGAAAACAGTCTCAAGTCAGCGCGAACAAGGCACAGTTAAGTGGTTCCACTCTAAAAAAGGCTACGGCTTCATTTCACGCCCTAACGGGGATGATTTATTTGTTCATTATCGTGGTATCGAAGGTGACGGGCACAAAACCCTCGCTGAAGGCCAGATCGTTGAATACCTTATTGTTAAAAGCTCACGCGGATTGCAAGCAAAATACGTCGCTATCGTTAACGAATAACCCATGTTGTCGATCGACTGGGAAAATCATCACGGCGCCGTCTGGCGCCCGTACAGCAAACGCTGGCATGCCGTTCAGCGCATATCAGCTCCTAGTCTAGACCAACTTTTAAATATTGAGCCGCAAAAGCGTGCCCTGCGCCAAAACACCGAACGCTTCCTAAAAAAACTACCCGCTCAACACGCAAAACTCTGGGGTGCAAAAGGCACGGGTAAATCTTCTTTAGTTCGAGCCATAGCCAAAGCCTACACCCGCTCTGGTCTGCGTATTGTTCAGCTATGCAAAGCGGACTTAATCATGCTGCCTGATGTGGTCGATGCCTTAAGAAATGAGCCGTATCGGTTTATTGTGTTTTTCGATGACTTGAGCTTCAGCGACGTCAACGACGACTTTCAAATGCTTAAGAGCATGATAGATGGCACCATTGAGGCGCCCGCTGAAAATATTCGCTACTACGTAACCTCGAACCATCGACGTTTTATTAACGAAAGCATGCAGCATAACTTACAAAGTGACGTAGCTCGTGATACCTTAAACCACAGCGAAGTCGTTGAGGACAAGCTAGCACTGGCTGACCGCTTTGACCTTGAGTTATCATTTTACACTATTTCACAATCTGAATATTTCCTTCTCATAGAGAAATACCTTAATCTTTCCCTTGAGTCAGACCATGAGAAGCGGCGCTTAGCCATTCAGTTTGCGACTCAAAAAGGAACGAGAAATGCGCGCACAGCCGAGCAGTTCTGCGCACAATTTATTAATCAATAACAAGAATAAAAACGAGGATTATTATGGGGTCACCAATTGTAGTTATCACTGGTGCAGGCTCTGGAATTGGCCAAGCACTAGCTAAAAAATACGCTGAAGATGGCGCCGCTCTTGCAATCAGCGATATCAACGAAACCACACTCGCTGAAACTGTTGCCCAGTGTGAAGCACTTGGCGCCAAGCAAATTCACTCGCAAACGCTTGATGTCGCCGATGAAGACGCTTGGAAGACCTATGCACAAACCGTAGAAAGCACGCTAGGCCCTGCCACGCTAATTATCAACAACGCAGGTGTAACCGTAGCCTCTCGCGCCGATGAAGTCAGCATGAAAGACTTCGAGTGGATCATGAACATTAACTTCTGGGGTATGGTTTATGGCACATTAGCCTTTCTAGACCAAATCAAAGCGACCAATGGTCAGATTGCCAACGTCTCAAGTATCTTCGGCTATTTTGCGACACCAACGCAGTGCACGTACCATGCCAGCAAGTTCGCCATCCGTGGCTTTACTGAGTCTTTATACCAAGAGCTCAAACTCAGCCACCCTAAAGTCGGCATTACCACCATTGCACCAGGCGGTATTCGCACCAATATCATCCGTAATGGCAAGATTCTTGATCGCACCTTATCATTCGACCAAGAAGAGTTTGCTAAAAACTTTGACAAGATTGCCTCAACTTCGTCAGAAGCTGCCGCTAAGGTAATTTTCAAAGGCTTGAAAAAGCGTAAACGTCATATCTTAATCGGCATTGATGCACACTTCTTGCGCATGCTAACCCGACTGTTCCCGTCGCAATACTTGAATATGGTGTTGTGGTGGTCTCGTGTACAGGCGAAAGTAGCTGCCAAGAAAAACAAGAAGAACGCTTCCTAGCACTTCTTAATTAGGCTTTTCTGAGCGGCAAGCTGGGTGTTATCTAAACATCCAGCCCAAGCTCATTGACCTTGCGAGTCAATGTATTTCTTCCCCAGCCCAATAGTTTAGCCGCCTCACTTCGCTTGCCATGAGTTAACTCTAAAGCGGCCTCAATATGAATTTTCTCAAACTCCGGCAAGGTCTCATTCAAAATATCGCTCTCGCCCTGCGCCAGCAGTGCTTTAACATGCTGCTTCAGCGAATCACCCCATAACAACGGAGGGTCAAGCTCATGGCTCAAATCAGACCCATTAGAAGCCGCAGTTTCCTCGATAGCAGAAGTGGTTGCATCCTCATGTTGTTGGGCAATAGCGACCGCTGAACTCAACGCATGTCGGGCTAACTGCTTGTCTTTTTTCAGCTCCGTTTTCACTTCATCAGGCAAATCAGCAGGCAAAACCTCATTACCCACCGACATTAATAATAACCACTGACAGACATTATTTAACTGGCGAACATTGCCCGGCCAATCATAGCGGACTAATTGCTCAAGCAGGTCTGGGTGCAGCTTTTTCACTGGTACCTTATGAGTCGATGAAGCATAAGCCATAAAATGCTCCATCAACTGTGGTATGTCTTCTTTACGCACACGAAGCGGCGGAATACGAATCGAAATCACATGCAATCGATGATACAAGTCCTCGCGGAATCGGCCTTCTTCCACCAGCTTTTTCAAGTTTTGGTGCGTTGCAGCCAACACACGAACATCCACCGCGATTGACTCATGGCCGCCAACGCGATAAAACTCGTGCTCCTGTAGCACACGTAATAAACGCGTTTGCGCATCCAGCGGCATATCACCGATTTCATCCAAAAACAGCGTGCCATTATTGGCCTGCTCAAATCGTCCCATGCGCTTAGTATTCGCTCCTGTAAAAGCACCCTTTTCATGACCAAATAGCTCAGACTCAATCAAATCTTTTGGAATAGCCGCCATATTAAGCGCCACAAATGGCTTTTCTTTGCGGGGGCTATGGTTATGAATCGCACGGGCCACCAGCTCTTTACCTGTGCCTGACTCGCCCGTAACCAGCACATTAATACTGGTCTGCGATAAACGCCCGATCAATCGAAACACCTCTTGCATCGCAGGAGCATTACCAATGATTTCACTGGAGTTAGCACCCGTGGATAACTGGTTCTCCGTTGGCTGCTCTTTGGGCTTCGAGGCGATCTGCGTCTCGCTCACCCGAATGGCACGCTGAACGAGAGCAACGGCCTCATCAAGATCAAACGGCTTCGGCAAATACTCAAAAGCGCCCAGCTGGAAGGACTCTACCGCATTCGCAATATCCGAATGCGCCGTCATAATAATCACCGGCAGATCAGGAAAATCAAACTTCACTTCCTTCAACAGCGCATGTCCATCCATCCCTGGCATCGAAATATCGCTCACCAATACATCTGGCGCCTCATCACCTAAGGTGTCTAACAACTTTTCAGCGTCTTCAAACGCTTTCACCTTAAACCCTGACTGTTCTAACGCACGTTGTAAAACAAAACGAATCGAACTGTCATCATCGATAATCCAGATGGTATTGGCCATTTACTCACTCCACATAAGGTAGATTCACCTCAAACACTGTATGTCCCGGCTCACTAAAAAACTTAATGATTCCCTGATAATGGCTCACGATATCTTGAGAGATTGATAAACCCAGGCCATTTCCGTCCTTTTTTGTCGTGACAGCTGGAAAAAACAATCTTTCTCTAATCTCTGGATCAATACCAGGCCCGTTGTCTTCGATTGTGATGACCAAAACCAGACGATGGCGATGCTCACCAATCATCATATGACTCCGACAGCGGGTTTTGATTGATACACAAGCATTTTTCGTTCCATGTTCGCGCAATGCCTGCTCAGCGTTGGTGACCAAGTTCAAAATCACCTGTACCAGCTGAGAAAAATCAGCAAATATATCCGGCAAACTGGGGTCATAATCCTTTTTCAAACGCACTGCATCGTCTTCCATTTGGTTATTAACTAGTCCCGCAACATGCTCAATGACTTCATGAATATTGACCATTCGTTTTTCAGGCAGCTTATTACCGCCAAGAAACGAGTCTGTTAGGCCTTTCAAACGATCCACCTCACGGATAATAATGTTCGTATAGCAGGTTAGGTTCTCATCATCTTTGACATCTTTAGCCAATAGCTGAGCCGCGCCGCGCACACCAAACAGTGGCGTTTTGATCTCGTGGGCGATACTGCGAATCAAATGACGAATCGCCTGATGATTATGAATGGTTTTCTCTTCCTGAGTAATTCGGTGCGCATGGTCAATATCGACCACCTCAATAACCAAGGACTCCTCAAGCCCTTGGCTTACCGAAAAATCCACCCAACGACGACCCGTTGGCGTAATTAACAGGGTTTCTCGTTTGGTAAAAGAGCCGTGCTCATGAATCGCCTGATCAAACGCTTGACGTGTTGCCTCATCCTCATAAAAGATCGGCGGCAACGGCTTGTCGAGATAAGTCGACAAGCCCTCACCTAATAAATACTCAGCCGATGCATTCATGTACTGAATATGCAGCTCATGATCCACCACAATGATAGCTGTTTTCAAAAAATGCGGTAACTGCTCTTTATGCAACGGCATGATCCCTCACCAGCAAAGCGCTTGCTTCTGCAGCGTAATAATCTCGGCAATGCCTTTTTCAGCCAAATCCAACATTGCATCGCGCTGCTCACGAGTGAACGGGGCCGCCTCAGCTGTCCCCTGAATCTCGACAAACCCCCCGTGCTGGGTCATGACCACGTTCATATCCGTTTCAGCCTCAGAGTCCTCGGCATAGTCCAAATCAAGCACAGGTTGGCCTTTATACATACCTACTGAAACCGCTGCGATCAAGAAATTCAACGGATCAAGCTTCAGCTTGCCTTTATTCATTAACCACGTCAGCGCATCAACCAATGCCACGCTTGCACCTGTGATCGCCGCTGTGCGAGTACCGCCATCAGCCTGAATCACATCGCAGTCCATATGGATCGTATTTTCACCTAGTTGCTTCATATTCACCGCCGCACGAAGTGAGCGGCCAATTAAACGCTGAATCTCCTGCGTTCGACCACTTTGCTTGCCACGCGACGCCTCACGGTCCATACGCGAACCCGTTGAACGAGGCAACATACCATACTCAGCGGTTAACCAGCCCTGACCTTTGCCCTTCAAGAAACGCGGTACACCCTCAACCACCGAAGCCGTGCAAATCACCTTTGTATTGCCAAACTCCACCAGCACAGAGCCTTCAGCGTGGCAGGTAAAATCGCGAGTGATCTTAATTTGACGTAATTGATCTAATTGTCGTTGGCTAGGTCTCATGGTCATTTTTCTCCAAAAAAAGGACTATTTTATCGCCCCAACTCCCGACAGACAAACGATCAATCCGTAATGGGCTGCTCCTGAGCCTTACCAAGGGGAATATTATCCAGTTTCACCGAAACATCGCTGGTTAAATACACATCACCGATATGCACGGGGGCAAACAAAGCCAGCAGCATATTCTCAAATACCTGCGTCATCAAACCGCGCTCTAAAGCCACTTCTAGCTGGCGATAGCCCTGAAAGTCCACATAAACCGTTTTAGGTAATTCACCCAAACTGCCACCCTCACCTAGCTCGATTGGCTTTTCTATCGCCAACCAATAGCCTTTTCTGGCCGCCGCCGCAGCCATAGGCCAATGCACACGCCTTGACTGCAAGCTAATATTAAACCCACCAGCACGATCACCGCGCAAATCCGCCTTATGAATAAACCGCAAGTCCTGATCAATCGAGGTATGAATCTTAATGTCTTTAATCTTGCCCAAGAGCTGAATCGACACATCATTGACCTCAAAGCCAAAGCCCGTATCCGAATACTGTGACACGGCATCTCCGTTCAGCTGGATCACCCGATTTTGCTTATCCACATACAACACGCCGGGCGTAAAAGTCGCGCTTTGTGTACCATGCCTCTCGACAGTTAGCGACTCGGGTGAAACGTACTCCACGTCATAAAAACGCTGGCTATCCAAATCAATCGGGATACTGCTTTGGCTACCATATTCCGTATTAATCACGATACTCGGCATCTCTACAGGCAAATCGATCGGCGGGATATTATGCATTCGCTGCGTGCCGAACTCCGTAGGCGCCACAGTCCAGCCAATGCCGTCTAGCGTGTTATCAATTCGCCCTGC
>JAXHSS010000080.1:0-8648 GCA_034190675.1 Pseudomonadota bacterium | reverse complement strand
GCGGAGCTTGAACGTTGGCATCAGCAGTTTCATCAGGTGCTTGAGCTTGGCATAGGGGAAAAATTAGCTCGATATGGCGCTGCAGAGGATAAGTTGACTCTAGCTTCAAAGCTGTTGGTCTATGTGATTGAAGGATTAATTGCGCATCCTCACAAGCGATCAGAGCGCGAAATGATGCTACGTTTTTATCTGGATGAGCTGGTTACTAGGCATTAATGTCCACGCTTTCTTGATGGCTTTCTAAAAATTATGGTCAAAAAAGCGCATTAAAACGTAGCTTGTAAAGCTGGAATGTCTCTCGGGCCAAAAACTTGGCCTTTTCGGTGACCGATTGGTAGCGGCTTGAGCGGGTCGGATAACCAATAACGTTAAAATTAATGTGATCTGCTAAAACCAAAGCGCGGCGAAGATGATAGGGATCGGTAATGACAACAACGCAGTCATTCTTTGTTGCCTTTATGAGCGGTTTAGCAAAGCGCAAGTTTTGCTCGGTGGTGTGTGAGCGCATTTCAAGAATAATATGCTCAGGCGGAATGCTCAATGATTGGGCATGTACTCCTGCTGCGGTGGCTTCGCTTAGGGTGTCACCCTCGGCCAATCCTCCAGTGAAAATAATATTGTTGATATAACCGGATTGATAAAGTCTGACGGCTTCATTGACTCGTTCTTGCAAGACGGGCGAGGGCTGGCTTTTCCATACAGCAGCACCTAGAACAACAGCAGTACAGGGCGGAGAAAGTGTGGTTTTTGGGTCATAGCTTTTTTCGGCGGTCCACATCACAGAAATGCCAATCAATACCAGTGGTAACAGCAAAATAATGAGCAATACGATAGCCGTGTTTAGAAAAAGACGTGAAACCTTCATTGTTCTACTATAAAGCAGATTGGCATTAGACGCGAAGTGGAAAATAATGGTGGGGTTTTATGTTTTAATTTTCAGTAATTATTGAAAATACAAAAAGATTTAAGTACACTTGAGTCTAGCGGCTTGAGTTATTATTTGTTAAGATCTCGTCACTTTTTTTTGGGTATCTATGAGGTGCTATTGATGAAAAAAACCATTGCCAGACTTCTGTCTGTGTGTTCATTGGTTGCTACGAGCATGTTGCTTTCGGGCTGCGATCTAGCGATTTTTAATACGGCTAGCCCCATTGCTAAAAGCATGGGTGATACGATTTTGCTAACAGCTGGCTTGATGTTGATTGTTGTTATTCCAACGATCTTCTTATCTTTCTGGATTCCATGGTCCTATCGTAAAGAAAATACTCAAGCTGAATATGAACCTGATTGGGATCATTCAAGCAAGGTTGAAGTTGTTGTATGGGGTGTTCCTCTTGTATTAATCGTGGTTTTGGCGGTTATTACTGTGATCCAAACATATGCATTAGATCCACGTGAGCCACTACTTAGCGACAAAGAGCCGATGACCATTCAAGTTGTTGCAATGGATTGGAAATGGTTGTTTATCTACCCAGAAGAAGAAATCGCGGTGGTTAATGAGGTTTCGTTCCCAGTAGATCAGCCAGTTCAGTTCTTGCTGACCTCTGAGACAGTGATGAACTCCTTCTTTATTCCTCGCATCGGTGGCCAGCTTTATGCCATGGGTGGTATGGAAAACCGTATGAACCTCATTGCAGATCAAGAAGGTGTTTATCCAGGTCGTTCAGTTCAATACAGTGGCTATGGTTTTACTGGTATGAACTTTGACGCCATTGTTGGTACTGAACAAGATTTTGACGCTTGGGTCGCTAAGGTAAAAGCTGAAGGTAATGTATTGGATAAGCCGACTTACGATGCTTTGCTTGAGAAGTCACGTAATCACCCAGTTGAATACTTTAGCTCGGTGAATCCATTATTGTTTAAAAATATTATTGAGAAATACACAGGGGTACAAGATGGCCGTTAATACTGTTGTAGAAAATCCAGATCCGATTTTCGGCAAATTATCGCTGGAAGTTATTCCATATCACGATCCTGTTGTTCTACCCGTGATGATTATGGTCATCTTGGGTGGTATTTTCATGACAGGTTTAATTACTTATAAAGGTTGGTGGGGCTATTTGTGGAATGAATGGCTAACCTCGGTTGACCACAAAAAAATTGGTATTATGTATATCATCGTGGCGATTGTGATGTTGCTGCGTGGTTTTGCTGACGCATTTTTGATGCGCTCACACCAGGCCCTTGCGACCTCGTTTGATACGGGTTATCTGCCGCCTGAGCACTACGACCAAATCTTTACGGCTCATGGTGTGATCATGATTTTCTTCGTGATTACGCCTATCGTTGCTGGTTTGTTTAACTTAATCACACCGCTGCAAATTGGTGCCCGCGACGTTGCCTTCCCGTTCCTGAACTCATTGAGCTTCTGGTTCTTTATGGCAGGTGTTGTACTCATTAATGCATCATTATTTATTGGTGAATTTGCATCAATGGGCTGGTTGGCTTATGTTCCGCTATCCGGTATTGAATATAGCCCGGGTGTGGGTGTGGATTACTGGATATGGTCGCTTCAGATTTCAGGTATTGGTACCACATTGACGGCGGTTAACTTTATCGCAACGATCATCAAGCTACGTGCACCAGGTATGGGCCTCTGGAAAATGCCAGTATTTACGTGGACAGCTCTTGTGGCAAACGCACTAGCATTGGTGATTTTCCCGATCCTTACGGTAACCATCTTCTTATTAACGTTTGACCGTTATTTCGGCACCCACTTCTTCACAAATGAGTTGGGCGGTAACCAGATGATGTACGTTAACTTGATTTGGGCATGGGGCCACCCAGAAGTTTATTTCTTGATCTTACCAATTTTTGGTGTGATCTCTGAGGTTGTGGCTACATTCTCTAAGAAGCGTATCTTCGGTTATAAAACATTGATCTGGGCGATATTAGCTATTGCGGTATTGTCATTCTTAGTTTGGTTGCACCACTTCTTCACCATGGGTTCAGGCGCTGCCGTAAACTCATTCTTCGGTGTGATGACCATGGTTATTGCGATTCCTACCGGTGTGAAGCTGTTCAACTGGATTTTCACTATGTACAAAGGTCGTGTAGAGATGAACGCCGCTATGTGGTGGGTTATCGCTATGCTAGTGACCTTTACCGTAGGTGGTATGACGGGTGTTATGTTGTCGATTCCTTCAAATGATTTCGTACTGCATAACAGCATGTTCCTAGTTGCTCACTTCCATAACGTTTTGATTGGTGGTGCGTTCTACGGTTTCATGGCCGGCTTGTTCTACTGGTTCCCTAAATTCACAGGCTTTAAGCTGAATGAGGCAATGGGCAAAATGTCATGTGCACTTTGGTTTGTTGGCTTCTTCTTAGCTTGGGTACCAATGTACTTAGCAGGTTTCGATGGTATGACACGTCGTTTGAACTACGTTGATAACCCAGAGTGGGCAATCTACTTATATATCGCATTTGCTGGTGTATTGGTTATTGCAGCCGGTCTTGGCTTGATCGTACTAAATATTGCGTGGAGCATGCTGAAGCGTAATGATCCAGCTTACAAAGATGTTGACGGCGATCCTTGGGATGCACCAACACTTGAGTGGATGACTGATTCACCACCACAGTTCTATAACTTTGCTGTAACGCCACATATCCATGACTTGGAAGAATTGCGCTACCGTAAGAAAAATGGCATGGCTTTCAAAAAGCCTGCGAAATACAGCCGAATTCACATGCCTAAAAACACTTGGGCGGGTGTTGTGATTGGTGTATTCAGTATGGCCTTTGGTTTTGCCATGGTATGGCACCTTTGGTGGCTTGCTATTATCGGCTTCGTTGGCATGGTAGGGTCATTTGTTATGTATAACTTTGAACGTAACAAAGATTACTATGTTGAAATCGATGAAGTTGAAGCGGTTGAGTCTGAATGGCTTGCTCGCAAGAAAGTATAATTGGCATTTTTTTATTAAGGTTATATTATGAGTAATACAACACACAGTGAGCTGCACCACGCAGCTCACGATGACCATCATCACGATGAGTCAGAAAAAGTCATTTTCGGTTTCTGGATTTACATCATGAGCGATTGCTTATTATTCGCTACGCTATTTGCGGTATATGCGGTTCTAAGTAATGGTTTCTACGCAGGTGGTGTCGATCCAAAATCATTGATTGATTTAAACTTCGTTTTAGGCGAAACCGCATTACTACTTTTTAGTAGTTTCACGTTTGGTATGGCGATGCTATATGCCTACCAAAAGAATGAATTTGCGATGAAAGCCTGGTTGATCGTAACGTTCCTTTTGGGTGCAGGCTTCTTGGTGATGGAGCTATATGAGTTCTATCACTTCAGCCACGAAGGTGCGACACCTTTTAGCAATGGCTATTGGTCAGCGTTCTATGCCCTAGTTGGTACGCACGGTATGCACGTGTTCTGGGGTATGATCTGGATGATTGCTATGTTCGTGCACTTTGCGCGTGACGGCATCACAGAATCAAACTTGATCCGTCTTTCCTGCTTAAGCTTGTTCTGGCACTTCCTAGATATTATCTGGATTTGTGTATTTAGCTTTGTTTACCTATTTGGAGTGTACTCATGAGCCATTCTGCAGAAAATCATTCACATGGCAGCATTAAAGAATACGTATTGGGTCTAATTCTTTCGATCGTCCTAACAGCGATTCCTTTTTATCTTGCCATTACTAAGGCGCTCGACGTTAAAATTACGATGTTTATTATCGTGATTTGTGCGGTAGCTCAGCTACTTGTACAAATGATCTTGTTCCTTCACATCAAAGCAGATGAAAAGAATACTTGGAATATTGCTACGGCATTATATTCATTAATGATTGTATTCTTTGTTGTTGGCGGTTCTTTGTGGATCTTTATGCACTTGAACCACAACATGTTGATGGGTCATTGATGGAATGATCAAAGACTTCGTTGACTTAACGAAGCCAGGGATCATCATCGGGAATATTATTTCCTGTACGGGTGGTTTCTTTTTGGCGGCGAAGGGGGGAATTCATTTCCCCCTTCTTGTTTTTACATGGGTAAGCATGATTTTGGTCATCGCTGCAGCCTGCGTAATGAACAATATCTATGATCGAGATATCGATCAACGTATGGCGAGAACGTCAACCAGACCATTGGTTACGGGGGAAATCTCGACTGCATCCGCTTTTCTTTTCGGCTTAGCTCTTTTGGGTTTAGGCCTTTCAGGTTTTTATTTTCTGGTCACGCTTTGGGCTTTCTATGCCGCTTTAGCGGGATTCTTGCTTTATGTATTCGCTTATACCATGTGGACAAAGCGCCACACGATATGGTCTACCGAAGTTGGCAGCTTGTCAGGTGCTTGCCCACCGCTAGCGGGTTATTTTGCTGTCAGTTCTGAAGTCAGCGCCGCGCCTATTGTGCTATTTCTCATCATGGCTATCTGGCAAATGCCACATACCTACGCCATAGGCATGATGCGCAAAGAAGATTTTATCCGCGCTAACATTCCTGTTTTTTCAGTGGTTCGATCCTTCGACGTAATACGCATCCGTATTGCGTTTTATCAAGTGATGTTTGTGTTTGCTATTGCGGCGCTGTTTATTGTTGGTGCCGCGGGTTATTTTTATTTCATTATTATGTTGGGATTAAGCCTCTATTGGCTTCTGTTAACGTTTCAGCGTGCTAAGTTTGATAATGAAACTGCTTGGGCAGGAAAGTTGTTTGGCCATTCTTTGATCATCGTCATGGCCTTAAGTGCGCTAATCAGTCTGGATTATGAGCTGACATCAACAATGAGGTGGTTATGAAAAAACCTTTACTAATTGCGGCTATTTTAGTCTTGGTTTCGATCACGCTTGGCGCGGCGAGCTTTATTTTTTTTGCGGACATCGGAGCATCTAAGCCTGCGAGTGAATATGG
Organism: Pseudomonadota bacterium; assembly: GCA_034190675.1. Taxonomy (GTDB): domain Bacteria; phylum Pseudomonadota; class Gammaproteobacteria; order Pseudomonadales; family JAXHSS01; genus JAXHSS01. The sequence goes on along the minus strand of JAXHSS010000080.1, from coordinate 2,777 downwards.
CGGCGAGTTTACTCTGCAGTCGGCCGATGGGCCAGTGAGCTTGAGTGATTTTGAAGGCAAGCTGGTTGTCATTTACTTTGGCTTTTTGAGTTGTACTGAGGCATGCCCTGAGTCTATGGGGAAAATTAATAGCGTGTTCAGACGTTTGAGTGATGAACAAAAAGCTCAGCTGCAGGTCTTATTTATCAGTGTGGATCCTGAGCGTGATAGCCTAGCGAATTTAACGAAATTCGCTGATTATTATGAAAATGGCCCTGTTATTGGATTGACCGATAATCAAGCCGTGATTGACCAAATCAGCGAGCAGTATAATGTATTATTTGATCTGGTGGATCTTGAAGGCTCAGCGCTGGGTTATACCGTTGACCATACATCACAATTTTATTTGATTGACCAACAAGGTAAATTGATTAAAACAATGAGCCATACAACGACAGCAAATGAGCTTCGTGCTCAAATTGAACAATTACTGTAGGTGAGAAATTCCATGAAACATCAACACAATGGCTGGATTCGTTTACTAATAGCTGCCTCATTAAGCGCGCTGGTGGCCTGCTCTGATTCTTCGCATTCTGATCATCACGATCACCATAATCACGGCAATGAGCATCATCACGAACACGAGCATGAAGGCTCTAACGATCAACATAACAAAGTCAGCTATGTTAAAGCTACCATACCGGGCATGAGTGCATCATCCGCCTATTTTGAATGGTGTAATACCTCGATGAATGACTATCGCATTACTGGCGTTAGCTCTGATGTCACCGCTAAAGCAGAGCTGCACACGATGGATATGTCGGGTGAAACGATGATCATGCGTCAGCTTGAAGAGTTGCTAGTTAAGGCGGGGCATTGTGCGATTTTTCAGTCGGGTAGCGACCATATCATGCTGCTTGATTTAGCAGAGCCAATTATTCCAGGGCAAACGGTACTGATCACCTTGCAGCTTGCAGCAGATTCTGAGGATGCTCCAGATACCTTAGAAATTCCGATGGAGCTTATCGCGAAATGATGCTTCATTTAGCTAAACAGTTGCTATCACGACTCATCAAGCACGGCGCCATTTTATTGGCGGGCGTGCTTTTCATGGTCATGTCAGTAACCGTTCAAGCTGAAACCTCAATGAGCAAAGTACTGGCTAAGCAACCTGATACAACCTGTAAAACGGGCTTAATTGATGCCGCTGAGCGTTATATTGAGTTTCGTGAACATCGCCTTGTCGCGGTTGGCGAACTTGACAATGAAATCGTTCAAGTGACGGGCTATCAGGCCTATATGGATCGTGATGTTCAGCTAATGTTTGCAGCCGTTCCTGTTAAGTTAGCGGCGGCTGACGCTTCAGAGCCTAGTGATGCTTGCCAGATAACAGTTGAGCAAGTATTCATTGTAGACACGCCATGTATTGCCGCCCGAGAAGAGGTCAACCGCTTCAAGAAATGGCAGTTTATGGGTCGATTAAGTCCTAATACGTTTGTTTTAAAGCATCCTGAAAAGAATATTGAGCAGGCGTATCTTACGGGGGTTTTGTCTGGCGGAGCCTGCCAAATTTTGACCCAAGAGATCACTCAGTTCCTTACACCCAATACGCCTTCTTCAGCGGCCAGCGACGATAGTCAACTCTGATGCATATCCTCGCTGATGCCAACTTTGCGCATGCAGAAACCCTGTTTTCTGAATTTGGTGAGCTCACGTTATTCACTGGTCGCCAACCCAGTGAACAATTGCTTGCTACAGCCGATGCATTGCTCATTCGATCGACCACTCAGGTCGATCAAGCGCTGATTTCGCAGGCGCCTAAATTAGGTTTTGTAGGCAGTGCGACCATTGGTGTTGACCATGTCGATCAAGCCTTGCTAAACGATAGAGAGATTTGTTTTTCGAGTGCACCCGGTTGCAATGCTAATGCGGTTAAAGAGTATGTGCTCTCGGTTTTGAGCTTATGGCAACATGAAGCCAATGAGCTGTTAACTGGGCGATCTATCGCGATTATTGGTTGCGGCCATGTTGGTAGTAAAGTCGCGCAGGCCTGCGAAGCCCTGGGTTTAGAAGTGCGTGTGGTTGATCCATTTAAAAGCCAATTGCCGTGGCCTCAAGTTGAATTTGAGCAGGCGCTATCTTCAGATATTTTAAGCTTTCATACACCACTGACTCGATCGGGTGAACATCCGACGCATCATTTATTCGATGCAAAAGCGATGGCGGAATTTTCTGGTCAACTTGTTATCAATAGTGGCCGAGGCGCCGTTATTGATCATCAAGCCTTATTAGCCAGTCTTGGACAAGTTAGCTGGAAAATCGCGCTTGATGTTTGGGAAAATGAGCCGAATATTTCGCCTACCGTATTGGATAAATGCTGGTTAGCCACACCTCACATTGCTGGTTATAGCATGGAAGGCAAGGTCAATGGCAGCTGGCAGGCGTTCCAAGCGTTTTGCAAGTGGCGTGGAATTAAGTCGCATCAATCACCCGCTTCATTATTACCCCCACTAAAGCTTTCTATGGCTTCTGGTCGTGAGCTATTAGCTGCCTGCTATCAGCCCCGCCATGATGACGCCAATCTGCGTGACTATGATCAAGCCTCTGACCGAGCCATGAGTGATCATTTTGATACATTAAGACGCACTTATCCTTTTCGTCGAGAAGTTAAAACTTGGCTAACCCAGCAGGCTGAACAAGGCCACACGTCGCTGCAGGCAGTGCAAAAAGCCGCTGAACAGGATTTATGGTTAAAGGCACTCTTGCGCTAGTTTTGTTAAACTGAACGTTTAGCGCAG
>JAXHSS010000008.1:17418-27333 GCA_034190675.1 Pseudomonadota bacterium | reverse complement strand
CATCTGAGCCGATCACGGTTGTCTTATCCCAGATGGGTTGGGTGCGAGCGGCAAAAGGGCATGATATTGCGCCTGAGAATTTAAGTTATAAAGCGGGCGATGAATATCTGGCGCATGCGCCGGGGCGTTCAAATCAGCCGGTGTATTTTCTTGATTCGCAAGGAAAGAGTTATAGTTTGCCCGCCCATAGTTTACCCTCGGCCCGAGGTCAGGGTGAGCCATTAACAGGACGTTTAAACCCTTCGCCAGAGGCGCAATTTAAAACCGTTGTGATGGCAGAAGATAAGCAAAAGATTTTACTGACCACCGATTTTGGCTACGGCTTTATCACCGAGGCTGAAAACCTAAATACCCAATACAAAGCGGGCAAGTCTTTGCTCAGCGTACCAGAGGGTGCAACGATATTAGCGCCGATTTTTGTGCCGCAGTTTGAGGCGGTTGAATCTTCCTCGCCGTTGTTTGACGATTATCCAGCAGGTCCGCGTTTGGCCGTGATAACAACACAGGGCCGCATGCTGTGCTTCCATGTGAGCGAGCTGCCAGAGTTGGCAAAGGGCAAGGGTAATAAGTTGATTGGCATTCCGACGGCGGATGTGAAAAGCGGTGAGGAGCGTGTTTGCGCAGTTGCTGTGGTGAGTGAACAAGACAAGCTTGTGATTCATGCGGGTAAGCGCCATATGAGTTTAAAATACAAAGAGCTGGAAGAGTATTTTGGCCAGCGAGCACAGCGTGGTAAAAAGCTGCCACGCGGTTACCAAAATGTTGATTTAGCTGTGGCTGAATCGGAAGCGAAAGAGTAGGAGTTTATCCATGAAGCAGCCCCCCATTATTTCCCCGTCTATTTTGTCAGCGGATTTAGCGTGTCTGGGAGAAGATGTCGAACACGTTTTAGAGGCGGGTGCCGACTGGGTTCATTTTGATGTGATGGATAACCACTACGTGCCGAACTTAACGTTTGGCTCAAGCATTGCAAAAGCACTTCGAGATTACGGTATCACTGCACCTTTGGATGTGCATTTGATGGTCAAGCCTGTTGATCGAATCGTTGGTGATTTTGTTGAGGCTGGCGCGACGATGATTAGTTTTCATCCAGAGGCAAGTGAGCATGTTGACCGAACGATCCAGCTGATCAAATCAAGCGGCTGTCAGGCAGGTTTGGTTTTGAACCCAGCAACACCAACGCACTGCCTTGATTATGTATTAGACAAGCTAGACATGGTGCTGTTGATGTCGGTTAACCCAGGTTTTGGCGGTCAATCTTTTATCCCTGATACGCTAAGAAAACTAAAAGAGGTTCGTCAGCGTATTGATGCCTCGGGTCGTCCTATTCGTCTCGAAATTGATGGCGGGGTGAAGATTAATAATATTGGTGAAATCTATGCGGCTGGCGCCGATACGTTTGTTGCAGGCTCGGCGATTTTTGGCGCAGAGGATTATGCGGCGACCATCAATGCCATGCGAGATGAAGTTAAGCGTATTGATACCATCTAACGAATAAGCATTGCGTATTCGCTTTTTTTGTGGCTAAACCCGCTTTTTTCTCAAGGAATTAATCTAGGATCTGGACAGGCGTTTTTGTTTTGACGTAATCTGTTCAGATCATGGATTTTTTCATCAAATTACTCAAAGAGTCATTCCGCGACCTGATCCCGATTGTGGTGGTCATCGTGGTGTTCCAGTTTTTTATTATCCAATCGGTGCCTGATAACTGGCAGGCAACCGCTATTGGTCTTGTCATTGTTGGCTTCGGGCTGGCGATCTTCTTGCTCGGCTTGGAAGAGGGTATTTTCCCTGTTGGTGATAAACTCGCCCGAGACTTTTCTGCACATAGCTCCCTGCCTTGGCTCTTATTTTTTGGTTTTATGATTGGCTTTGGCACAACGATAGCCGAGCCCGCTTTGCTGGTTATTGCTGAAAAAGCCGAGATCATCAGTCATCACCGAATTAATGCAAGCACTTTGCGATATGTGGTGGCGGTGTCCGTAGGGCTGGCGATTGCCTTAGGTGTGTACCGAATTGTCAAAGGTCACCCGATTCATTATTACATCATCGCTGGTTATGTCTTGGTCGTGGCAACCACCTTTTTTGCACCTAACGAAATCGTCGGTTTGGCCTATGATTTGGGCGGAGTGACCACTTCAACGGTAACCGTGCCATTAGTGGCCGCGCTTGGGATCGGGCTGGCAAGTAGTATTAAAGGGCGAAACCCAGTGATTGATGGCTTTGGTCTTATCGCTTTTGCCTCATTAACCCCGATGATCCTTGTCCAGCTGTACGGCATTGTGGTGTACACCTTAGTGGATGCACAACAAGGCTCTAGCTTAATGCCGGAGATGATCCCTTCAAAGCCAGCCGATATTACACTAGAAACGGTATTGCTTGGCTTGGTTAATGTCACCACTGATGTATTGCCGATTCTCGGTATTATTTTTTTCTTTCAATACGCGGTATTAAAAAAGCCCATAAAAAACCTTAAGCAGGTGGTTTTGGGCTTTGTCTGGGTCATTATTGGGCTTGAAGCCTTTATTTTAGGTTTGGAGCTTGGCCTGTTTAGTTTGGGCGAGCTGATGGCGTTTCAGCTAACCCAAATGGATTCGCTCTGGGTGATTTATGCCTTTGCCTTTGCGATCGGGTTTTCGACAACGATGGCTGAGCCCTCATTAATGGCTATTGCCAAAAAAGCCAAAGAAATCAGTAATGGTCGAATACATGATGGCATTTTGCGTGTTTTTGTTGCTTTGGGAGTGGCCGTCGGGATTACCTTGGGGGCTTATCGCATTGTCGAGGGTGGGCAGCTGCATTATTTCATTATGGCAGGTTATTTGGTGGTCATCGCTCTAACCTTTATTACGCCTAAATATATTATTCCTGTGGCCTATGACAGTGGCGGGGTCACGACTTCAACCGTGACGGTTCCCTTGGTTGCGGCTTTAGGGCTAGGGTTGGCGAGTAATATCGAGGGTAGAAGCCCATTGGTGGACGGTTTTGGTTTAATTGCTTTTGCCTCCTTATTTCCGATTATCTCGGTCATGCTCTTTGGGCTTGTAACGCAATGGATAGGCGTTAAATCAGATGAAGAGGTGCGAGCGACCAATCGACTGCGTCGCTGGCTGGCTCGTGAGAAGCCTAGTGTTCAGGAGCAGCCAAGCCTAAGCGCAGGCGATGTCATTACGCCAAGCTCAGCTCCACTAGGCGGGCTAGTTGGGCAGCTTTCACTGCATATTGTGGTGGCGATTGTCCCAAAAGATAAGTGCAAGGATGCGGTGGATGCAGCAAAAGAAAAAGGGGCTTCAGGCGTTACCATGCTGGATGCGGAAGGTATGGGGCTAGAAAAGTTTGAGAATATGTACCGCTTTAATAATGAGGCCAGTGATATTTTGCTTTTGTTTATTCTGCCAGAGCCGATGGTTGAATCTGTCATTGATAATATCGTGCTACGTTTGCGGATCAACAGTGGCGAGGACGGTGTGGTGTTCTCATTGCCGATTGAGCATGTTCGAGGTCTTTCACTGCGCCAACAAGATATATTTGAGGGTCAGGTTGAAGATGGCGTGGTGATGATGCCCTAACCCTCGTTACCCTTTCTTTAGATACTGTTGGAAAAAATACTGACCTCATTACGCTGGCGCATGGAGTAGTCCTTGCTGTGCAAGTCAGGAAGTTCAGGGAAGTCAAAATGATCCGCATCAGCGGCATCCCACATGATTTGGTAATGCTCGCGGCCTTTTCCTTGCAATAAAGCGCCAATATCCGTCCAGTAAAAATGATGGCTAAGCAGCTGAATATGACCATCTTGCTCTCTTCGAGCAATATGGTGGGGCTGCAGGCTTTTTGGGTGAGTATATCCGACCGTGCCGACAATGCTGGCCAGCGCTTTCAGCGTATTTTTGTGGAAGTGAAAGGCACGCTCAGCTTTATTGTCCACATTAATAGCGTGTTGGCGAACGGGGTCTTGAGTCGCCACGCCCGTTGGGCACTCGCCGGTGTGACAACTTCGAGATTGAATACAGCCAACAGAGAACATAAAACCACGGGCTGAGTTACATAAATCTGCGCCTAGGGCGAGTATCTTGCCGATATCAAAGGCATCAATCAGCTTGCCGCTGACACATAATTTGACTTTGTCTCTAAGCCCCGCGCCACGAAGTACATTCTGAACAAATAAAAAGCCGTCCAATAGAGGCATGCCAATATGGTTGAGATATTCAGTTGGCGCTGCGCCTGTTCCGCCTTCTGTGCCATCGATGACAATATAATCGGGGTGCGATTGTTCTTCGATCATGGCTTTTGCAATAGCCATAAACTCCCAAGGCTGGCCGACACAAAGCTTAATACCGACAGGTTTGCCGCCTGAAAGCTCGCGCAGCTTGGCGATAAAGCGGATCATCTCGCGAGGTGAGTTAAATGCTGAATGCACTGGGGGCGAAATACAATCTTGGTGGACGGGAATACGTCTGGCCTCTGCAATCGCTGGCGTGACTTTAGCTGCTGGCAAAACGCCGCCTTTACCGGGTTTGGCACCTTGGGAAAGTTTTAGCTCAATCATTTTAACGCAATCGAGCTGCGCGCTTTCAATAAACTGTGACTCATCAAACCCAGCATCAGCATTACGGCAACCGAAATAGCCCGTGCCAATTTGCCAAATTAGGTCGCCACCATGACGACGATGGTATTTGCTGATCGAGCCTTCACCCGTATTTTGAGCAAACCCTCCTTTTTTCGCGCCTTTATTGATGGATTCAATTGCCTTGCCAGACAAGCTACCAAAGCTCATCGCTGAGGAATTTAAGATCGAGGCGTTATAGGGCTTTTTGCACTGACCTTCGCCAATCATGATGCGAAAATCTGAGTTTTTAAGCTCTTTGACGGCACCTGATTGTAGAAACCATTCAGCCCCAGGCTGATTAAAGTTAACCAAGGAGCCAAAGCTTTTGATATTGCTTAAATTTTTCGCGCGGTCGTAAACCACAGCCCGTTGTTCGCGGGAGAAGGGCACTTCTTCTTCATTGCCTTCAAGAAAGTATTGTCGAATCTCAGGACGGAAGCTCTCAAGAAAATAGCGGATGTATCCAACAATCGGATAATTACGCAAGATGGCATGCTTTTTTTGAATCAGGTTATAAATACCAACTAGAACGAAAAAACCGCTGAGGCCTGCCAGCCAAAAAATCTTCGCCCAGAGCCCAAGAGCAAAGAAAATTGCAACCACTAGAATGGGTAATAAGCGTTTAATCACTTGCATGGGCGTACTCTCTTCATAATCGACGACTCACATCATAACGAGAAATGAGTGATTTTTGGAAACTAGTTGCGGCTTCGCTTAGGGCTAATCAATGCGCGAACACATGGGCTTTTTAAGGCGTAGCCCTCTTACTCAAAGGGCTCAATTTCGAACAGTAAACCCTTTGCCCAAAGCGTTTGAAGCAAAGTGCTGTCTTGATGTTGAGCAACCCACTGAGCAGAAAACTGCTTCTGGTCGCACAGTGCTTTGGCAAGATCAACCTCATCAGTGCTAATGTTTTCACCATTGATATGCAAGGCAAATGGCTCAGTTGTATAAAGTGCACGGCTGCCTAAATCCCATTGCAGGTCGGCAACTGGGAGCGGTTGATGCGTGGCCTGTGTTTGATAACCATCGTATTTAGGCTCGCTCAGCAGGCGGCTCAGGGTATCAGAGGCTTGCTCACTTTGTAAGTACTCACTTGCGCGCTTGCGCAGTTCAGGCATGATCAGCTCAGGGTTAAACTGCCCAGCTGCGGCTTGCTTAAGCTTGGGGTCACTGTACAAGTCATTGGGCGCGATGTTTTGCAGGAAATCATCCATCAGGATTTCCAGCATATATCGCCAACTAGGTGCACGAGCGCCAATGGAGTAGGTCATACAATGGTTAGAGGTGGCTACACCATGATGCGCCAAACCAGGTGGCAAATACAGTAAATCACCAGGTTCACAATCATAGGCGGCTTGCTCGGCAAAGTTGGCAAGTAGCTTAATCTCAGGATGAGGAATCAAGGCCGTTTTATCATCGCACTGTTGGCCAGTTGCCCAGCGTCGACTGCCTGAGCCTTGAATTAAAAAAACATCATATTGGTCAAAATGCGGGCCAACGCTTCCTCCTGGAGTGGCAAAGCTCACCATCACATCATCCAAACGCCAATTCGGCAGAAAATGAACCTCGCTCATTAACTGACTGAGCTCTGGAAGAAACTGATCAACCGCCTGTACGAGGAGTGTCCAGTGACTGTCATTCAAAGAAAAAAAATAATCTTCTTCAAAGGGGCCGCGCTTTAGATGAAATTCGCCGACGGGTTGTTGCAAGATAACGCGAGACTCGATGTCTTCATCAATCGCTAGTCCAGCTAGATCATCGCCGGTGAGTAAGTGCTCAATATCAGGGACAGCTTGTTTGATGAAGAGCGGCTTTTTTTGCCAATACTCACTGAGAAATTGCTCGGCAGATAGACCTTGCCAGTCGATTCTAAGTGTCATTATAAAATAGCCAAGACCTGTTCAGGTGGTCGGCCAAGGGCGGCTTTTTGGCCGTTAACGACGATTGGGCGCTCAATCAACTTTGGATGTTCTGACATCGCCTTGAGCAACGTTGACTCGTCATCAGTGGTTTCAAGCGCTAGTTCTTTATAAATAGCTTCTTTAGTGCGCATGAGTTCACGAGCGCTGTTAAAGCCAAGCTTTTGAAGCAGCTCTTCAATGATACTTGGCTCAAGCAGCGTATCCATATAACGAACAACATCTGGGGTGTAGCCACGCTCTTCAAGCATGGCGAGCGTTTCGCGCGATTTGCTACAACGCGGATTATGATAAATCGTGACCGTCATCTTATAGCTCGCGAGTTAATTGGCTTGCAACGCCAATATAGCTAGCGGGCTTCATGCTCGCAAGTTCTTGCTTGGCACTTTGCGGCAGCTCCAAGCTGTCGATAAAGCCTTGGATGGCTTCTTGCGTCATCGCTTTGCCACGAGTAAACGCTTTGAGTTTCTCATAAGGCTGTTCAATACCGTAGCGGCGCATAACCGTTTGTATTGGCTCAGCAAGAACTTCCCATGCGTTATCCAGGTCCTCGCTTAAACGCTGTTGGTTTAGATCTAGCTTGCCAATGCCTTTGAGTGTTGAAGCATAGGCCAATAAGCTGTAGGCCATGCCCACGCCCATATTGCGCAGCACCGTTGAATCGGTAAGGTCGCGCTGCCAGCGAGAAATAGGCAGTTTGTTCGCCAAATGGTCAAAAACGGCATTGGCGAGGCCTAGGTTGCCTTCAGAGTTTTCAAAGTCGATCGGGTTAACTTTATGAGGCATGGTCGAAGAGCCAACTTCACCTTCGATTTGCTTTTGCTTGAAGTAGCCAAGAGAAATATAGCCCCAAATATCACGATCAAAGTCGATTAAGATCGTGTTATAACGCATGATGGCTTGGAAAAGCTCAGCCATGTAGTCATGCGGTTCGATTTGCGTTGTGAACGGGTTAGGTGTCAGACCCAAGGATTCGATAAAGCGCGCTGAAATATCAGGCCAGTTCAAGTCAGGATAGGCGCTGATATGTGCGTTAAAATTACCAACTGCACCATTGATCTTACCGAGCAGCTCCTGTGCTTCGATTTGTTTGATCTGACGAGCAAGACGAGCAGCAACATTGGCCAGCTCTTTACCAACCGTGGTCGGTGAGGCTGTTTGGCCGTGAGTTCGAGATAACATCGGGATGTCGGCAAACTCTTGAGCTAACTCTGAGATTTGCTTCAAAATGGCCTCTTGTGTTGGGATGATCACAGTGAGACCTTTGCGCAACATCAAAGCGTGCGAGAGATTGTTGATATCTTCTGAGGTACAGGCAAAGTGAACGAATTCGTTAACGGCTTGTAGCTCTTGGTTATCGGCAAATTTTTGCTTAATGAAATACTCAACGGCTTTGACATCGTGGTTAGTCGTTGCTTCGATGTCTTTGATTGCCTGTGCATCGTCGATCGAAAAATCATCCACAATGCTGTTCAATAAAGCTTGAGTAGCCTCGCTAAACGCAGGGACTTCAGCAATTTCGCTTTGCGCGGCAAGGTGCTGCAACCAGCGAACCTCGACTTCCACGCGAGCATGCATCAAACCATATTCGCTAAAAAAATCACGAAGCGCTTGAGTTTTTGAGCCATAACGCCCGTCGATAGGTGAAATTGCGGTAAGTGCTGAGAGTTCCATAAGCTTAGTAAATCATTGAAAATGGGGCGCTATAATAGCGCATTTTCGTGTTTGAGTGAATTTTGATTGCTTGAATTTAGCCATCAAAAGCCCCAAGATAATCGAAGTTTTCTTGGATTTATTTCTATGCACGCCAACATCCATTATCGCATTGATTCTAGCTCTGCGTTCGGTCACGTTTTTCAAGTCCAGCTGCGCATTAAACAGCCTGATCCTAGTGGGCAGGTGCTTCGCTTACCCCTGTGGATTCCGGGAAGTTACCTAATCCGCGATTTTGCTCGTCATATTATGCACTTTGAGGCCAAAGCAGCCGACGGCAAGCGCGTGGCTTATGAGCGTTTGGACAAAACCTCTTGGCAGCTTGAACCTGTTGAGGGCGAGCTGTTCTGCGAGTATACGGTATATGCTTATGACACATCGGTGCGCACGGCTTATCTTGATCAGGCTCGTGGTTTTTTTAATGGTACGAGTTTGTGCTTGGAGGTGGTGGGTCAATCTGATCAACCTCACAGCGTTGAGCTGCTAAAGCCTGAGGCTGAATTTGCAAAAAACTGGCAGGTGGCTACTACGTTGCCCGCAATGCAGGTGGATGATCAGGGTTTTGGCCTTTATCAGACGAAAAATTATCTTTCGTTGATTGATTTTCCGGTTGAAATGGCTGAAATGGAAAGAGCGCAGTTTGTGGTGGATGGTAAGCCCCATGAGATTGTCTTTACTGGCATCAAAGGTGTTGATGTTGAGCGCATAGCAAAAGACTTAACGCCGATCTGCCAATGGCATTGTGATTTGTTTGGCGGTTTTCCTGCGGATAAATATTTGTTCATCACGCGTGTAGAGCATGGCGGTTATGGCGGGCTGGAGCATATGGATTCTACCATGTTGTTATGTAGCCCAGAAGATTTGGCGCTGATTGGCGAGTCAATGAATTCCACTGAACTTAAAGATAGCTATATTAATTTTTTAGGCTTGTGCAGCCACGAGTATTTCCATCTTTGGAATGTTAAACGGATGCGTCCTAGCGCCTTTATCCCTTATGATTTAAGCCGAGCAAATTATACCGATGCGTTATGGTTTTTTGAGGGCATGACCTCGTATTACGATGATTTGTCCTTGGTGAAAACAGGCACGATTTCAGTTAACAAGTATTTGGACTTATTGGCGAAGAATATCAGCCGAGTCAACCGAACCTTGGCTCAGGAAAAGCAGAGCGTGACCGAGTCGAGCTTTGAGGCATGGAGTAAGTTTTATCAGCAGGATGAAAACGCACCCAATGCCGTGGTCTCGTACTATGCTAAAGGTGCGATGATAGCCTTGATGTTGGATCTGAGTATCCGAAAGGCAACGGGTTCGCAGTCGAGTTTGGATGATGTTATGCAGACCATGTGGCAGCGTTACCTAAACGGCGATGCTGTGGATACTGGCGATGTGATTGAAGCTGTGAATAATATCGCGGGACCTGAGGTGGCGGATCGTCTGAGCCGTGCGCTTTTTCAGGCTGAGCGTTTAGAGATTGATGATTTGGTGTCAGTAGTCGGTCTAGCAATGAAGGCGCGCGGAGCCGTCAGTTTTTCTGACAAAGGGGGGCGTACGCCGTTGCCTGCTATGCCAGTGCAGCTAGGTGTGGATTTATACGAAGAGGCAGGCAAAGTGAAAATTCGCTTTTGCTATGAAGGCGAAGCGGCGATGGAGGCTGGACTGTCGGCGGGTGATGAG
>JAXHSS010000008.1:0-17318 GCA_034190675.1 Pseudomonadota bacterium | reverse complement strand
GTTGCCTGCTATGCCAGTGCAGCTAGGTGTGGATTTATACGAAGAGGCAGGCAAAGTGAAAATTCGCTTTTGCTATGAAGGCGAAGCGGCGATGGAGGCTGGACTGTCGGCGGGTGATGAGCTGCTCAGTATTAATGGCCAGCGCATGAGTTTGCAACAGCTGGAAGCCTTATGTAAAAGAAGTGCGCCCGGTGAAAGCTTGTCGATTCAGGCTGTGCGCCGCCAGCGCGTGATATCCGTCACGTTACAATTACAAGCACCGACAGAAGATTGGACCATGTTAATGGTCCATGATGAGCAAAATTCTGCTCAGAAAGGCTGGCTAAATCTGCAAGATAACGCCTGATTTTGTTATACTGATCAACACGAGGTGACAATCATGACAGAAAAACAATTGGTAACGATTACTGAACCCGCGCAGGCTTATTTGCGTGAGTTATTGAGCAACCAAGACAAAGAAGGTGTTGGTATTCGCATTTTCGTTGAGCGCCCAGGTACACCGTATGCTGAATGCTGCATGGCCTACAGCATGCCAGGTGAAGAAGAAGAAGGTGATTTGCGCTTTGAGTTCGAGGGTTTTCACGCCTTTATCGAGGGTCATAGCGAGAAGTATCTTGAAGACGCCGTAGTCGATTTTAAGAAAGATAGCATGGGTGGGCAGCTAACGTTTCGTGCGCCGAAGTCGAAAGTGCCTGATTTAGGCCCTGACAGCACGGTTGAGGAACGAATCAATCATATTCTTTATGCTGAGGTAAACCCGCAATTGGCGTCGCATGGTGGTAATGTTCAGTTGGTTGAGTTAACCGATGATAATTACGCCATTTTAAAATTTGGTGGGGGCTGCCAAGGCTGCTCAGCTGTTGATATGACGTTGAAAGATGGTGTTGAAAAAACACTACTAGAGAAAGTCCCTGAGCTACAAGGTGTTCGTGACCAAACCGATCACACCGTGAAGGAAAACGCTTATTACTAAACTAAATCCCTAATAGCCACTGCATCAGGATGCGTGTGGCGTAGGATAATGAGCCGGCGATGAGCAAGCCGCCAACCCATAAGCCGATGGTCCAGCGCCATTGGCTTTTTCTTTTCTGCGGGGCTTCTGGTTTCATAACAGGTGCTTATTTTCTAGGTTAAAAAGGTGGCGTCCCCGAGACGATTTGAACGTCCAACCTAGCGCTTAGGAGGCGCTTGCTCTATCCAGCTGAGCTACGGGGACATAGCATTAAGTATTCTACCAGCAACCCTTTTCAAGTTGAATTCTGCCAACTTGATTTTTGGTTGTATTGAGAAGGTTAAGGAAGAAGCTGGTCGGTCAAATATCAACCATTTAATATGCCCGCTTTCATACAATGCCTTCGACCTCAACCGAAACATGCGTTACAGTATAACGATGAAGCTGCTAACGGGGTGTTCACCATGGACAAGACTTCCGCTGAACGGCAACAGAGATACCGGAACCAAATCACCAAAGGCGATAAAAAACGCCTTCAAGTGGTTCTTGACCGCCAAGATGCTGAAACGCTGGACAAGATTTGCAAAACCGAAGGTATCAGCAAGACGGATTTTGTCCGAAAGGCTATAGAATCATGGTCACAAAATGAAACTATCTAGGTTGCATTGGACTATTCAATAAGGAGTATTTAAGTAATGCCTAACAAACATGAGATTAAAAGCGAGAAAATTCACGTCAAAGACATTTTCTCCAATATGTGGTTTCGCATTCCTGAATACCAGCGTCCTTATGTTTGGGGTAACGACGAAATTGACGACCTGCTTGATGATCTGGTCTTCGCCCACACAGAAAAACCTGATCAAGATTATTTCTTAGGTTCCTTCGTCTACCAGTCTAAAAAAGCTGGTAGCGCACCGGGTTTACTGTTCGATGAAAACGATCTGTTAGATGGTCAGCAGCGCATGACAACCCTGTTCATGCTATTCGCTTGCATTCGTGATCTAGTGGATGTTCCGCAGTTAAAGAAAGGGTGTCAGCGTTCTATTTATCAAGAAGGCGACGAATATGACGACATACCTGAACGCACACGAATTACATTTGCCATTCGCCAAGAAGTACAAGACTTTGTAGATGCTTTCATTATTAAGGATGGTGGCACTGATCAAGTATCAGATTTACAAGGACTTATTAAAACCACAAATGACCCATCCGTTCGCAATATGGCAAAAGCTGTATTGAAAATACGTGATGACTTAAATCGTTTATCTGAAGATGAAGATTCAACCTTTGATCTTCCCGGCTTCTATGGATTTATTCGCAAGAATGTCTTACTGATTTATGTGGCTACTGAAGACTTGGACGATGCCTTTCGCCTGTTCACAATTCTGAATGAGCGCGGGGTCCCGTTAAGAAACAGTGATATTTTGAAGTCAACCAATTTGGGGGCTTTGAACGATGAACATGATAAAGCACGATATGCGAAGTTATGGGAAGAAGCTGAAGGCGAATTGGGTGATGACTTCGACCGTTTCTTGAATCATATTCGGACTATATTGCTAAAGGACAAAGCACGCTTAAACTTGCTTGACGAATTTGAACACAAAATCTATCACCCAAGAGAAAAGGAAAAATCAACGGGAAAACCTAAGCCTTCCTTGCTTTCCAAAGGTAAAGAGACCTTTGAGCTGGTTGACCGATATTTAAAACATTACGATCAATTATTAGGTGGTCAAAACTACGATCAAACTGGCGGAAGTTTTGAGTTTGACAATCTAATCAAGGTCATGCTGACAGGATTACCATCTACTGATTGGTTGCCGCCATTGCTGCGATACTTTGACCGCTTCCACCATGATAGATTGTTAGAGTTTCTTGTTAATTTGGATAACCAGTTGTCGTCAGACTGGATAGCACAATACTCCCCAACTAAAAGAATTGAACGGATGAATGATGTCATTCGCGCTATTGAATCTGTTGATTCCGTCAGTGAGTTGTTTTCAAGTGCCAGTCCTTTCAACTTCGATAATGAAGGGTTTACCCGTGCGGTTAATGCGGCAGTTTATGGACGTAGATTTACCCGCTACTTGTTGCTGAAACTTGATTACCTTTATGCGGATCACAGCCAGCGTATGTCGCTAGAGTTCTTGTCTGTTGAGCATGTCTTGCCACAAAACCCGAAACCTGAAAGTCAGTGGCGCAAAGATTTTACTGATGAGCAGCGAGAAGAGTGGACGCACAGGTTAGGGAATTTAGTCCTTATCACCACCAAGAAGAATACTTCCCAAGGAAATAAGGACTACAAAGATAAGCGTTCACAATATTTTGAAAAACGCATCAGCACTTGCCCGAATTCTTTGCGTGTATTGAAGAATGATCAATGGACACCAAAACAACTAGAAGACAATCATCGGAAGGTTGTAGGAAAGTTGGAGAAACACTACGGCTTTTGATCATAAAATATACAGGGGTTGCACGGAAAAATGAGTAAGAAAATCAAACTCAAACCGTTGAAATATGTCAACCTTAAAGCGGTCTATCAAATGTTAGGAGAATACGCGCCCGTTTCTCCTAAAATATTTGCCCACATAATTGACGAAGCCTTGGATAATACCAACCAAGGCTATGTTCATACCGAACCCCGTATAGGGCGAAAGAAAAGTGATGATCCAGCGATTTCCAACATGCTAGTTGGGATCGCTGATAAATTGTTAAAGCATAACCTTGAAGGAAAGAAGGAACATCCTTGGGATTTCTACAGTGGTTTAGATGTTGATTTGGTTCATGAGTCCGGGGATCAGGCACTTAAGGATGGTCGGTCTGTCCGAACCTATGTCAATTCATATTTTTATTTTAAAGAATTTTCCCGTCCCAAGGATGAACATAGGGTTGTATTCCATTTGAAATACAACACTTACCAAGGAACTGAATGGTCGATTTCATTCCCTGTTCAAGTCGTCATGAAAGGTTTCAAGACCATTCCTGATTGCCACTATGGGTATAGCCATAGCATTAGTTTACTTGATAAAGATGGAAACCCTACTGACCCGCAACATCATTACATTGGAATCACTAAGCGCAATTGGTTGAAACGCATGGGCGAACACTTCAACGAAATCCGCAAGGGAAGTAATAAAACCTTCCACAAAGCATGGCGGGACTTTGCAGGAAGGAAGGATGTATTACTTTCGTCTGAACTAATCACTTTGAATCACACCTATGACCAAATTATGGATTGGGAAGAATGGGCTGTTGACGCGCAGATGGAAGCGGGAACGTCCTTGAATATGATTCCCGGTGGTAAAAAAGGGCTAAAGTTCTTGCACAAGCATCGCCTGATTAGTGACCAGAATATTTCGCTGGATGAGCGTGAAAAAGCGATACGGGAGTATCAAAAAACAAACCCACGCTTGGGCATCCCCAATCTCATCATTAGCGAATTATGGAAAGATGAAGAATATGCACAAAGGATTATTTGCGGGGCGGAAGGTAGGCTTTCGGCTGAACAGGTCAGAAAAATTCGTGACCTGAATGAAAACTCAATTCCTGTCGAGAAAATAACCGAAATGGTGGGGGCAAAGAATCGGCTACAGGTTGAACGTGTGTTAGCGGGAAAAACATATTCCAGAATCCACTAACCCTCTTCAGCTTCGTCAATTATCTTCAATATCTTCCGCTTGTCTGATTCGCTTAACTTCATTATTCCCCAAAAAATCTTTTCAAGATAATCAGCTTCAGCGCCTTCATTGGCTTCTGCGTAATTGAATAAATCTTTTGGTCTGACACCCAGCCCCTTGGCAATCTTAAAAAGTTGAGAGGTTGAAGGGTTGCGTTTTCCGTTCTCAATGCCCGACAAATAGCCACGATCCAAGGCATCCATATTGTGGGCAGCATCTTCCTGATTTAGTCCTGCCGCCTTGGGCAATTCCTGTACATGGAGTAAATCGGCAATGGAAATTATCTTTGCTGACTTGGTAGGTAAGGGATGGCAACCTAATCAGGTTTAGATGTTAATGGGGCAATCTATGAATCTGTATCAAAGCGACTCAACGGTAGAAACGATAGCCCAACGCTGTAAAGCCTATTTGACACCTGGTGTGCTGAACGACAGCATGAAAACGGCATTTGTGGTTGTCAATAATGGAAAATTTTCGCCTTAAGAAGGTGCAGTGCTTGAACAATTTCTTGCAGTTATAGGGATGACTGCTGATCAGGTGCTATCTTGACAGTTTACTTGGAGAGGTGTCACGTTGGTGCCGGTGGTCGCATTGTAAGGTTTCAGACAAAAAATACCCAAGCGGTTGTTGCCAACGGCTTGGATATTAGCCCACCCTTTCCCTTTAGACAGCACTACGGTTCAGCTAATAAGTAACCCGTTCGCCTATCCCCATTCGGGGCAATAATACTGTACACCAAAATGTGCTTGATTCACGCCATGGTAGCGAGCTGGCTATTCATGGGGTTAACCCGAAGGTATTCAAACTATAAACGCGGTCATACCGCACTAGGGGCGTTAAGGTGCCCTTTACCTATGGGGGTGATACAAACTTACCAAACTGCCGGGTATTCTTCAATGCCATCCAGATGGTAGCCGTGGTTCAGCAATGCCTTGCGGATTAAATAGGGTAGCGTATTAGCATCGCTTGGGTAATGGTTAAGCTGTTTTTTGCAGTAAGCATCAATAAAATCAATCAGTTCTACCGTATCCATTTGTTCACCGATAATTGAATTCCAAATAGCATCTTCTTGGCTGCATTCAAGTTCTTGATTTGATGGTTCGAATTTTATCCGATTTTGTTCAATGACCCTAAACTTGCCTTTGCCCTGGTCATGAACTACTAACTTAAATTCAGGAATTTTCTTTATAAGTTTACGGTACTCCCGCCTTGGGTCAGAAAAGCTTTGTGACAGGATGACCTTTCCTTCCACTTTATAGAAAGTTGGTTTAGACGTTTTAGAATCCATTGCCCAATACAGACGGAAAGAGTTGCGCCGTAGCTTGTGCCCATAGATTTCAAGTAGTGGCGTCAATTGGCTTTCCGTGGCTTTGGATGCCCCATTTTTCCAACCACTGACAACTGACTGTTGAACTCGGCAAGCCTTGGCTATATCAATTTGTTTCCATTCGTCATTTAGGGCTAAGTTAACTAACTGCCGGGTCTGACTAAATTTTTTCTTTTTGGCATTTTTGCCTTTCGGTTTCGTTTCCATACACTTCCAGTTGAGTAAAGGGCGGGTAATCCCGCCCGACCACCTTATTTACTTTTACCGCGATTGGCAGGATTGTTTGGGTTCAATTGCGCACCACGGTTGCCCTGATTTTTCGAATAAGTTTTATTTGTACCAGCAGTACCCTTGTTGGCGTTGCTGATGTTTGAATTGTGGTTTTTTTGCTTCGACATGATTATTACCTCTTTGGTTAGTTAATGCCAGAGGTTATGCTATCAAAGTTGTAACTTATGCAAATTGATAGTTTGGCGATAAAAGCTGATATTTCATGATATTTATTGGTTAAGCAGTCGCGGCAATACCTTTTGCTACAATTTTGTATAAATACCTACCCTATGGTGACACATTTCAGCCAGTCCAATATGCTCATGAAGGCGCTTTGGGCTTAACTGCATCGCTTTGAACAGGAAGGGATATTAGAAAATTAGATCGGATTTTGGGGCGCATCAGTGGTACTTTAGAAGGATATGAGTAACCCTTTTTGTCAAAATTGATTGATATTTGTTTTTTTTCATTGAAATATATCAATCGATATTTTTTGCCAAAATTGGCAACTATTACAGATATATACTATTGGGGTTGTTGAATCGACTGGGGTTCCACTGCTGTGGGTAATCCCCCCCCCCCTTCGCCAAACAGGACTGCACGATTGCCTTGATGGCGAAGCTATGTCTACTCACACCTAATACAGACAAGACAATGAAACACTGAGAACAGCAATGAGAACAGAGTGTGAACAAAATAGAGAAACAACACCATGCAATCATAATGTCGAACGAAGCCATATACAGCCGCCAGGGGTTAAAACAGGCTTACGCAATATCTGCATTAAAAAAGCGAACTACCGTTCTACCGACCTTAACCGTTAAAGAACCCAAAGGGAAATACGGTAATGGATTTGTATCGGAAAATATCCCTCAGAATAAAGCTAACTTGTTACTCAAACCAGTTGTCTGAAGGTGTTCTATCTGCACCTTCAGCGTCACGCCGAAAAAGTTAAATTTTGCCTCTTCGAATTGAATATTTATCCCGTTTTGCCATGCTCTACCAGCCGTACATTGGTGACACTTTAGTGAAATTATAGGCGAGTGGCTAACGGTAAATCAAGGAGTTGATGATATTTTGGTGACCTCTAAATGCGTCACTAAAAATACAAAGTTGTTATAAATCAAATGTTTATAAGATTGATCTTGTGCTTAGGAGGCGCTTGCTCTATCCAGCTGAGCTACGGGGACTTAGGTTTAAGTCATGTTTAGCTATGTTGAATCATTAATCGCTTGGCATCAAGTTTAGCGTTTGGATCTAGGGCTATTGAACGCTGTGACGCTGGGTTTCACCAGAAAACATACTGCTTAGATGGCCGATGAGCATCGGGATCACAAGCGCGGCGGCGGCGGCAATTTGATAGCCGTGGCCTTGTGCGGCATAGGTCGCTGGAATTAAGTTGCTGACGCTAATTGTGCTCAATAGCAGCTGCATCAAGCCGGGCGCCACGGTAAATAAGCCAAGAAAGACCAGTGTTTCTTGAAGTTTTCCGTAGGCTTTGTTTCGCCATTGCAGCAAGTAGCGAAATAAGAAGAACAACAAGAAGGATGCGGTTAACACATAGAAAACGCCACCAACGGGAGCTTCATGAGTAGGCCAGCCCAGATTGCTGCCTAGGTAAAGTAAGCAGCCGATCGTCATCAAGGTGCTGATGGTGAGGCCCGCGAAGGTGCGTTTTGAAAAGCGTGCTTGTCGAAGCTGACTGAGGCTCCAGAAATAAAAGATTAACGCTAGGGACGTGAGCAAGAGTAAGCCTGCACCAAAAACTGGAGTGACGATGTGGTCATGCTGTGTTTGCGCTAATGAGGGCACTAAGTGTTGGGCCGCACTGCTCTGGTGAAAGCCCGCTGAAATGCCATAATAAACCAGCATAAAGGCCCAGCTAATTACCGTTGCTCCAAAGGTGATCGGCAGTGTCGCAGGGTGTAATGCCAAAGCAGGATCTGCGGTAATGGCACTGCGCTTTATCGGACTGACGGCTCGGTTGTAGATGAACAGAAGGTATCCGCAAAATAAGGCTAGAGCAATGAGCGAAATATTGACGACAATATTCATTTCATTGAAGCTGCGCTCACCTGCGAGCGGTGCCAGTGAAATCCACAAGAAGCGTTGTATTGGCGCGGTTAAAAAGCAGCCAAAGGCCAGCGCTTGCCAGCCAAGATGTAAAGCGATGTGTTTACGTTTGATTTCAAACATAGCTAAAACAATGCTGCTCAAGGACAATAGAATGAGAAACCAGAGTCCCATATAAAATACATATTGGCTGTAAACATCATCAATCTGGGATGTTGCTAGATGATAGGCGCTCGATGACATCGAGAAAAAAGCAGCAACAATATAAATGCTGCCTGAGGCGCGGTGCCATTTTCGGTGGCGACGGCGAAAACGAGGCCAGAACTGTAAAATACCTGCGGTCATCAAGATGAGCCCCAAGATCATATGGAAACTCAATACCTGACGCTTGGTGTCCGACATGCTAAAAAAGTGAGCCTGAGTTTGTAATAAACTGTCTTCACTGTAGGCGTAGCTCTCATCTTTGGCGCTAGCAACCCACTCAATCCATTCAGGTAAAACGCGCTCAACAGATTGGCTGTCCGCCTGACCGATACTTTTGGTATCCTGAGTAATTTGGGAGACTTCGTATTCTGCGCTTGGGTTTGAGTTGGTCGTAGGCGACAGCGTTAGGCCTGAATTAAAGGCTAGAATGCCATAAACGGTCAACAAAGAAATAATGCCGAGCCAGATAATGTTTCGCAGCGTTAAAAGCTGACCTGTGCGCGAGCGTCGCATGCTAGGACTCTTGATTAAAAATCAGAGTGTAAAGTAAATTCTGTCAGTCCTCTACTGGATCCAAAGGCTGTTCACGTGAAAAAACAAAACTGATGATAGGCTTTGCATAAGCAAAAACTTAATAGCTTTATGCGAATATTGTTTGATCAAGTTGCCAGATGAATTTGGCGAGGCTTGTTCGTGAAGGGCGATGAAGACGGTGTTAAAATTAATTTGTAAGCGGGTATATTGGGACCAGATTGGCTTAAGTTTGAGCCGCGTCGGTTGGCTTTTGGGGGTTAGTGAAGTCTTGAAGCTCCTCATTCGAGAATTGGTCGGCATATCTGTGTAGGTGTAGTGGTTTTCGTAGTGGCTGATCCGCTTTTTCACTGCCCCGGTCTGAGGTTCCCAGGGTGGCGGTTTTGGGCAGGATGACTTCGCTGCGTTTAATTCGCTGCATTTGATGTTCAGGGCCTTCGTTTTTCATCGCATCAATCACTTTATAGTGTTATGGGCCGTGCCGCCATGAATGGAAGAAGGCGGACCTCCGTCAGCGGCATTGATTGATTTTTAAAGGCTGGGTAGGTCAACTCCCTGAGAACTTCAAAAAAAGAAGTTAGCTATTGAGCGAAATGCAGCGACGCGCTTGGCCTGCTGTTATCAATAAAATAACGAGCACGAGGGATCTTTTTACTCGATGACTCAGCGCTAAATACGGTGCTTTTGTCGCCAACAGTTGCTGAAAAGGAATCCGCTGATCGTTTTAGTAAACAAATAAAACCCTGATTGTTCGAGAAGCAATAATCGTTTTTTCGAAAACCGAGAGCGTTGGCTGCGTTAGTTACCGCTAGCTGCTGATTTTTTGGGTTTCGCGCGACAATAAGCATCGACAATCTTCCCATCTTTGCGCTCGTAGCTTTTAATCCACGTGCATTGTGCGGTTTCTTTGACACACTGGTCTTTGCTTAGTGTTTTACAATCCGTCGCTGCTAAACTCGACACAGAGGCGGCCGCAGAAGCAAAAAAAATGATGGTCTTTAGTCGTATAAATTTCATAAGTGCAATCCTTTGCAATGTTTCCGTAAAATGGCAACTCACTACCATTGAGTACATCATCTCGAATGTGAGTTGCCATCACAAGGGGGTGTCCCCCATACAGGGGATCCCTTGTATAGGGCTACTTATTTTTTGCACGTTTACGCTCGTTTTCTGTAAGTAGTTTTTTACGGACGCGGATAGATTCCGGAGTCACTTCAACTAACTCATCGTCTTCAATGAACTCAAGCGCTTGCTCAAGACGCATTAAAATCGGTGGAGTCAGTAGTAAGGCGTCATCAGTACCTGAGGCGCGAACGTTGGTTAACTGCTTGCCCTTAGTTGGGTTTACTACCAAATCATTATTACGTGAGTGAATGCCGATAATTTGGCCTTCGTATACGTCTACATTCGGCTCGATCATCAAGCGACCACGTTCTTGCAAGTTGAATAACGAATAAGCCAGTGTCTTGCCTTTAACCATAGAAACCAACACGCCGTTTTTACGCGTAACGACATTGTCAGGCTGGTATGGGCCATAATGTGAAAAGATATGCGTCAAGATGCCTGAACCTGCAGTCATTGTAAGGAACTCAGAGCGGAAACCAATCAGGCCGCTGGATGGGCAAACAGCTTCAAGGCGAATACGGCCTTTGCCATCAGATTGCAGATTCTTGATTTCTGCACGACGTTGCCCCATTGCCTCCATGATGGCACCTTGGTGTTGTTCGTCGACATCAATAGTAACAAGCTCATAAGGCTCTTCTTTTTCGCCTGCTTCGTTGGTTTTAACGATCACTTCAGGTTTGGAAATACCTAGCTCAAAGCCTTCGCGACGCATGTTTTCGATCAAAACTGACAAGTGAAGTTCACCACGGCCTGAAACAATAAATTTATCAGCTGAATCGCCTTGCTCTACACGTAGCGCGACGTTGTGGATCAACTCTTCATCAAGACGGTCTTTAATATTACGCGAGGTGAGCAGCTTGCCGTCTTGGCCAGCAAATGGTGAAGTATTCACCTGGAAGGTCATGCTGATTGTCGGCTCGTCTACGGTCAAAGGTGGCAATGCTTCTGGCTGCTCAAGGTCACAAATCGTGTCAGAGATATTCAAACCTTCGATACCGGTAATACATACGATCTCGCCAGCATCTGCCTCATCTAGCTGGATTTTATCCAGACCAAGGTAGCCCATAACTTGAAGCACTTTGGCTTTGCGTTGGTTACCCTCGTTATCGATGACGAAAACCTGCTGACCTGGGCGGATCTTACCACGGTGTACACGACCAACACCGATAACGCCAACATAGGTTGAGTAATCCAATGAGCTAATTTGCAACTGCAGTGGACGTGTCTCGTCAAGCTGGGGTGGTTCAACGTGCTTGATGATGGTTTCAAATAGCGGTGTCATATCGTCTTGCAGCTCATCGGGCTCATGACCTGCGATACCGTTTAACGCTGAGGCATAAACGATAGGGAAATCAAGCTGTTCGTCTGTCGCACCCAATTGGTCAAATAGGTCAAATACTTGATCAACAACCCAGTCAGGACGTGCACCATCACGGTCGATTTTGTTAACAACAAGAATCGGCTTTAGGCCGTGATTAAATGCTTTTTGTGTAACAAAGCGAGTCTGTGGCATTGGGCCGTCAAAGGCATCTACCACCAGAAGTACGCAGTCGGCCATCGACATAACGCGCTCAACTTCACCGCCGAAGTCGGCGTGGCCAGGGGTGTCGATAATGTTGATACGGTAGTCATTCCACGTGATTGCCGTGTTTTTGGCCAAAATGGTGATGCCGCGCTCTTTCTCGATGTCGTTTGAATCCATAACGCGATCTTCGATCTCGTTTCGGCTTTCGAGTGTGCCTGATTGTGTCAGCAGTTTATCAACCAAGGTGGTTTTGCCGTGGTCAACGTGAGCAATGATTGCTATGTTGCGAATAGTATTGGCCATGTGTAAGTACCTAAATGAATGGGCTTTTTTCAAAGTCGCCTATGCTATACTATTGCGCAGAAGAAATTAAACGAAAGTTAAGCTCAAGCTTATATTTTTACAGTTTTTTAGTGATATGGTTTTAAAATGAGAATAATAAAGGCATTACTGATAGCGAGCTTGTCGTTCGTTCCCTTTCTAGCTCAAGCAATTACACTTGAGGAAGCTTACCTCAAAGCCAAAAAAAATGACCCTGGTTTTCGCGCTAACATAGCCAATATTAACTCCCTGCAAACCTTGAACCAAACCGCGTTTAATGACTTGTTGCCTCAGATTGCTATGCAAGGAAGAATCGGTCAGGTCGAAGTGGATAATGACATTATTTATGGCAACTCTGATTATGATGTCAAAGAGCTGGGTATTCGAGCCGAGCAATCGATATTTCGCCCAGATCAATGGTTTAATTATTTAACGTCTGTCAAACAAGATGAGCTGTATGATATCCAGAAAATTGCGGCTGAACAGATGTTGATCCAAAAAGTGGTGGATCAGTATTTTAATGTTCAGGAAAGCCATCTGCGTTGGCAGTTCTCTGATAAAAACACCACAATGAATAGCTTATTCACTGAGCTTGCACGCGTTCAGCAAGATTTGGGTGTCATTGATAGTAACCGAATCAACTTGGCGCTTTCTAACGAGTCAGCTTCGGAGGCAGAAACCTTAGCCACTAAGCAGCTTTCTGAGCTAGAGCAAGAGCGCTATTTTCAAATCGTTGGGGAATATATGCCGCTCACTCAGCTGCAGGATGTTTATAACCCGTTGTGTATATCGTGTTTGGATCAGTATCTCGAAGCACAAAAACAGAAAAAATTAGTGAGCTTGCAAGAGCTGCAAACGGCTGGAAACAAAGCGATTTCTGATGCGCAATACAGCCAAGCATTCAGTGGTTTTTTACCTCAAGTAAATGCTTATGCTAATTATGGTAAGAGAGATTCATCGCAATTTTTTATTACTGGCAACGGTTTAACTCTAATTGATCTCGAAGCCGAGCTCTTCGAAGTGGGACTAGAGATGACTTGGCCATTATTTTTGGGAGGCTCCAATCTAACTCGGGTTAAAGCGGCGGCGTACCGAAAAGAAGCCGCACAGCTGGAATTGATCGATGTCAAATATGAAGTTCAACGCCAGCTAGCTATAGCAGAAATGCAGTACGCGCAGAGCAAAAAGCTTCTCGAGGCTCAGTTAACAAGTTACCAGTTTGCCAAGAAGGATTTAGAGGCCGAGCAAGAGAAGTTGCGACTCGGAAGCGCGTCAAAAATTGATGTTTCAAGATCAAAATCAAATTTGCTGCAATCTGAATATCAGCAAGCCTTAACCAAGTTCAACGTACTTCGTGCTTGGATGCAGGTGCTTGCCTTGCATGGCTTGCTATCAGAAGATAGTCTTAAAGTGGCCTCTGAAGCCTTGGCGATCAGTTAAAGCTTTAGCCTTTTGAATTATGACTCGCCAAGGATGGCTTGAATCGCTTCGGCTGTTTTGCGAGCGCTGCCTTGCATAGATAATAAGCGGTCCTGAGCGGACTCAACCTGAACCTGAAATGGAGCCGGTCGCTCAAAAAATGATTGAAGCGCGTGAAGCAATGCCTGCTCATTTTCAACAATCGTTAATACCTGTTCTTGCTGTAATGTATCGACAATTGCTTGGAAGTTACGAACATTAGGGCCGGTTATGGTCGGCGTTCCTGCGGCAATAGGCTCGAGCACATTGTGGCCGCCTAAAGGAGCCAAGCTGCCACCAATAAAAGCGATATCGGCTTCACGATAACGCTGTTTTAGTTGTCCCATCTCATCCAAAAGCACAATGCTGGCTTCATATGACGGTGCAATAGCGCCATTGGACTGACTGGTTTTTTGGTGGCTTAATCCGCTGACTTTGATTAGTTGAAAGACCTCGTCAAAACGATCAGGATGGCGCGGCGCTAATAATAGCTGAGTTTGCGGTTGTTGTTGAAGCAGCGCCTGATGAACGCGTATGGCGATGGCTTCTTCCTCGGCATGGGTGCTTGCAGCTATCCATGTGCTAGGAGAATCATTATGCTGTCGCTCCTGAACAGGGATGCTGTCGAACTTAATATTGCCCGTGGTTTCAAGAGTTTGTGTATAACCTAGCTCGCTAAAACGGTGCTTACTGAACGTATCAGCGCAGCAAAGCAGTGAAATCTGGTTAAGCCAAAATGGCATGATAAAGCCGAGCTTGGCGTAACCGGCCTGTGATTTTTCGGATAAGCGCGCATTGGCCAATATGACAGGGCCGTTAGCGCTGGCGCAACTGACCAGGTTAGGCCACAGCTCTGTTTCTATGACAATCAATGCCTGCGGCTGTATTTTGTCGATTAAACGTTTGATAAAACCGCTCAGATCAAAAGGCAAATAGCAGTGGAAGTCAGCCATTTTAGACTGGCGGATAGCGGCTGAGCCTGTTGGCGTTGTGGTGGTGACGACAATGGGTAGGCCGGGGTGCTGAATTTTAAGGTGAGGTATGAGTGTTTTGGCTACCTCAACTTCTCCAACTGATACAGCATGGATCCACAAGCTACGCTCTAATTGAGGCAGCGGGTTGATGCCGATACGCTCTAGCCAGCGCTGTCGATAGGCGGGTAGTTTTAGGCTTTTAATCAATAGCCGAATAAATAAAGCCGGCAGTGCGATCAATAGCAGTAGAGAATAGACGAGACGCAGGGCCTCAAAACCGATTTTGGTCAGCATGAGCGTTACAGTGATTGTTTGCCAGTAAGAATATCAAAAAATAAGCGGAAGTCGCCCATTAAGCTGTAGAGTGGGTGCTGAAATGTGGCGGGTTTGTTTTTTTCAAAAAAGAAATGACCGACCCAAGCAAAGCCGTAGCCAATAATAGGAAGGGCGATTAAGGCTAACCATTGCTGGCTCAATAGAGCGTATGCGATGATACTAATCACGACGGCTGTACCGACAAAGTGCAGTCGACGGCTTGTTGGGTTTTGGTGTTCACTGAGATAAAACGGATAAAATTCACTAAAGGAATTAAAACGCTTTTTCATAGTGAACACCTCAAAGGCTGAACTGAGTCTAGTCCAGTATAGCAGGCATCTCTTTGTTTAATGCCATTTTTTCTTTTACGCAGTCGCCTGTTAGCGCGTAGCCAAGCTTTTCGCCATTTTCAGCGACAAAAACCGCTTTGCTGTTCAGGCCATCAATCTCAACTTCCCATTCACCAGCGCGAGTGTGCAAAACAGGGTTAACGACGAGCGGGCATGCTGGTGTCTTAACAGTCACAGGCATCACGCCATAGCTCACCGCCGTTGGTGTACCAGTGAGTGTTTTGGCTAGAGCGCGTGCACTTGCCATAATCGGCATGACGTATGGCAGAATCATTTGCTCAAGCTCAACGCAGTCACCAAGCGCGTAAATATTGGCGTCGCTGGTTTGTAAATGGCGATCAACTAGAATACCGCGATTCACATTAAGACCAGTAGATTCTGCAATGGCAATGCGAGGGCGAAGACCAACCGCTGATACAACAAGGTCGGCTTCTACAGTTGAGCCGTCTTCCATTACCACTTCGCAGCGGCCGTTTTCGGTTTTATTGACGGCTATAGCAAAATGGCCGTATTTAAACTCCGTACCTAGTGCTTTTAGGCCGCTTTCAAGTACTTCTGAAACGGCTTCTGGCAATAATAGTGGCATGACACGGCCCTGGGGCTCGATAACTGTTGCGTTGAACCCGCCATTAGATAAGTCATTGGCAAATTCACAGCCGATCAAGCCGCCGCCGATAATAGCGACGTCTTTAACGCCATCGTTGAGCGCTTCGCGGAAACGGCGGTAATCCAGTAGGTCATTAACAGAATAGACGCGGTCAAGAGCATCGCCTGAAAGTGGCAGCTTGACGGTGTTCGCGCCCAAAGCAAGAACCAGGCTGTCATAAGTAAAGGTTTGGTCAGCGGTCTCGATTTGCTGATTCACTTCGTCGATATGTTCCACTTTGGCATGAGTCAATACGGTAATATTGTATTGCTCTTCCAGTTTTTCAGGCGTAGCCATAACTAAATCTTCAGCGGTTTTTTCTTTGCCGAAGCCTGCCGATAGCATCGGCTTGGAGTAGATCATCCCATCATCAGAGGTGATCAGCGTGATCGGGCGATCTGCATCGATTTTACGTAGCTCTTTAAGCAGGTTGAATCCTGCAAGACCTGTACCGATGATGATAATGGGGTTCATCTATCTTCTCCTTAAATTTCGATCATTTCGAAGTCTTCTTTACCAACGCCGCAGTCTGGGCAGACCCAGTCATCTGGAATGTCTTCCCACTTTGTGCCTGGCTCAATGCCGTCTTCAGGCCAGCCTTGCTCTTCATCATAGATCCAGCCGCACACGACACATTCCCACTTCTTATAGCTCATATATTTGCCCTCAGGTTATAAAATTCGCAAAGGGGCTTAGTTAACCTGAATTGGCTGGATTCATCAAGTTTTTAAGTAAATTTGTCTCTAACCTGTAAAACGTTGCTTCTTAAGGTGACATCCTTTTTATTTGGTGACAAGATACGCGTGTTATTGAATATTTTAAGGGCAATATGTTGGCAGGTGCGCCAAGGCGGCTACATCGCTTGAAGCAGCCGAGAGGAATCAGGCAATGGTTATATCACTCAGGCTCATTAACTCAGGCATTACGTGATCAGTTTGGCGGTATACAAGTCGAAAAGCTTCAACAGCAGTGCTCATTACTGCCATTTCAAGACTGCATTAAAATGGGGCTGCGAAGCCGACAAATGGGCATTGGGCGTGAAGTTTTTTTGCAGCATCAGGGCTTGTCCTTGGTTTATGCCAAAACATTTATGCCAATGACCACCTTAGTGGGTGAAAATCGCCACATGCGTTATTGGGATACCAAGCCGTTAGGTCACTACTTATTTACCAACCCACGAGTGGTTCGTAGTTGCTTAAGTGTGAATGGGGAGGTGGTGCTGTCATTGCCTTCAGGCCAAGGTGAGGCGTTGGCTTTGCAGCGTGAGTCCATTTTTTTATTGGCAGGAAGGCCGATTTTGATTTACGAAAACTACCTCAGGCCGATGGTTGAGGCGGTTTGATAAATGCCAGTGCAAGTATTTGAATTAACGAGTTTGCTGAATATATTTCAGGTAGAGGTGGGTTGATCATCAAAATGAAAACGCTGGGGATGACTAAGTTTCGTGACTATATGCGCTTAATGCGCATGGAAAAGCCGATCGGTAGTTTTTTGCTATTAGCGCCCACTTGGCTAGCGCTTTGGCTAGCAGCTGAGGGAATGCCCAGCATCAAACACCTCATTGTTTTCACCT
>JAXHSS010000079.1:0-8735 GCA_034190675.1 Pseudomonadota bacterium | reverse complement strand
GTTTTTCAAATTCAACAGGATTGCTTCGATATAGGTCAATGCGCTCCTGCTCGTTCATTTGTTTAAATGGTTTACTAGCCGCCTTGCCGCCTGAACCGTTCGCGCCTGAGCCTTGCCCTTGCGCGATCAAGAATGGATTGCTTTGCTTGAAATCGCTGTTAATCCAATCAGCGACTGGTTTTCCCTCTTTCGTGATTACTGCGCCATCGACTACTTCAAAGTGATTTGCGTGCAGTTTGGCAATGTTCGCGGCTTCGGGAATAAAAACTTTTGCTTCACTGATCGCGGCATTCATAGCGTTCACAATCAGTGTTTCGTTGTATTTAGCGACCGCTTGTTCTTTCGCGGCCTGCGCATCTGCTAGCGCTTTCTCTAGCTCAGCGTTCTTGTGCTGCAAGGGTTTGCTTTTCAGCTCGAACAGCTCGTCAAACTTGCCTTGTTTCGCCAGCTCAGCTTGTTGAGCATCTTGCTCGCTTGCTTTGAGCGTTGAGACAAAATTCAAAATCGGCTCAACTTCCTGTCGAAAGGCTTTGAACTCTTGGTTCTTGCCCAGTAGCTCTTGATTCTTGGCCTTTAGTCCGTTGACCTCACTCTCTACTGACGCTTTAACGCCAGCCTCGTGCAAGCCAATGATTTTTTCTACTAACGATGCATCGACGTCTAGCGCCTCAAGTGCCTCTTTGTTCATATCAACCCCTTAGGTTTTGTAGATAATAAAAAACCCCGTCAGGCCTAACCTGCGGGGTTCTCGATGGAATCTGTTGTTTCTAACTGTTTATTTCAGCGGCTCTTTACAATCTGCACAGCGATAGACAGGAGCCTCAAGCTTGCGCTCGCCCTTAACGTTTGCGACTAAGTAATCAACCGTAAAGCGCTCACAGCCACATTTGTGACAGCGCTCAAGGTATCGCTTTTCTTCAAAATCAAGCAGCTTTTTCAAAAATCTCAGGGAATCGGGATTGATATCTAGACTTTAACTCTTTGACTGTGAAAAAGCTATAATCACTCTTATCTATCAGCTTATCGATCGCCAGTTCGCCTTGTCTAAAGAGCGCTGCCCTTGTCCTCCCCAGTGCATCCACTTGTACGCGATAAGGCTGAGTTTTCAGCCAGTCACCGTACGATAAATCCTGCGGCACTTGGCCGCTCATGCTTGCCCTTGTACCTGCGTCCAGCTCATCCCGATCAATACCCATTTCACGCCAGCTCTTAGTCACAGCTACTACCGTTGTTCGGCAGTTGTAGTGATAAGGCGGAAAATCTGTTGAATCATACGGCAAGACAGTATTATCACGCCTCATGCACTCTGGGCTTGTCTTGGTGTCCAACGTAGCAACAATCTTCCAGCCCTTCACGACATCCATTTGCCGCAAGCTTGCAACCCTTGCGCGTGTTGCCATATCGCTTGTCGCTGTCGTTACCAGCGCTTTAATGTCACGCGCTGATTTGTCTACATGTTTGACGACTTCTTGTGTGATCTCGTCATAAGACTGATTGCGGACAACGCCAAGCTTAACCAGCCTCTCGATTGTGTCGCGCTCTGAACGCCTGAATGTTTTAAAGTGCGACTTAATCGTGCGACCATCGACCAGCACCTCTGTCACCAGCGCCTTAATCTTGTCGATACTCGGTTGTTTATACGCTATGCCAGCCGCAACCGCTTCAAAGCTTGATACTGCAAATTCAGACTCAAACAAAGCGACTGCTTTTAAGTCTTTCTTTAGGTCTTTTTCAACAACACCCAGAATATCATTACGCAAAGCAACAAGAGCAAGCACAAGCTCGTTCATCTGTTGCTCTTTCGCGCTCAGGCTATTCGTGCGCTGTATTTTATTCCAGCGCCTGCCCAGCTCAGCTTCAATGTCTTCAATAGCTGACTGTATCAGCTCTACCGCTTTTGAGGCGTTGCCGCTGCCTAATCTACTGAGATAAAACTGGTGACGTATCGTCAGATTCAGTATCTGATCGTTCGCGCTCACTGAAAGCCTCTTTGCGTGTTTGTTCTTCTGTTAGTTTTTCAATAATTTCATCATCAGTTAAGTCTGTGATGCCTGCTTTTCGAGCCGCCTCGAATAGCATTTGTTGAGGCAGTTGCCGCGCCACGGCTGCATCAAGCAATTTAGCTAGCATTTGGGCATCAACTTGCGTGACTTCAAACTCTTTTGAAATATCGAAATATACTTCTTCAGTTTTAGCCTCAAATTTAGCCGCCAGCTTGAGTAAGCGAGTAATGCCTTGGCTTGTGGTCTCACACATAATTGCTAGCGTAGCGCGTTGATCTGATTGTCTAGCTTGTCGCGACTTGCCGCTTTCAGCACCCGCAACATCAAGCACTTTAGCCGCTGCATTATGCATACGCTCAAGACAAACCGCCTTTTCAGCAGCGAGCACCTCAAAACCCTCGGGGTCGGGCTGTATGTAGCCCACTTGCACTTCATGACCTTGCAAGCTCCAGATCGTGCCGCCCCCAATCGTGCTAGGGGCTTCTTCGACATTGGTAACAAACGCCTGGGCTTTCTGCATAAACAGATCCCACGTCAATTCCGCATCCCAGAAATACCACTTGCGAGCCGCCATTGCCAATTCTTCCAACGGCAATAAATCATCAAGCTTGTTTAATTGAGTAGACGAAAAGAAAACAAACGGCACTTGATCAAGCTTTACGCCACCTACGCCGCGAATCTCTATCTCTTCAATCAGTTTGTCTTCTGAATCAGTGCGCCAACACTCAAGCACACCATCAACCATTTCGTAGTGTAAATACTCTGTTACCGACTCCCACTCACCGCGACCTTTTCGCTCCATGCGTGTATCTGCCAGCTTGACATAAGCGACCTCACTGCCGACTGTGACTAGCTTTTGAACATCTTGCTGATCGTATTTAACAAATCGCGCGTGATCGCCCGAATAATCGACCAGCACGCCACAGCCCGCAAGCAACACATCGCGCAAAATGCCACGGCTAAAATCGGTTAAGTTAGAACCCGTCAAAAGATCTTCATTCAGCGCCCCAAGCTCAGCATCTGGCTCTTTTCTAAACGCCATGCCCAGCATAGCGTTAACCGCTTCGGGCATGATGAGCGGAAAATCAGCGTTGAAATGGTAGTATTTTTCATACGCTGTATCTTCTTGCCCGGGCAACTTCGGTAGATACAACTCGCCTGCCGACTTGATTGCCGTTGCTGACATTGCGTCACGCACGAGGCGTCTTGAGTCAAGTATTTTTACCATCGCTGCTGTATCTCTGTAATTTTTGCTTTGTTGATGCCGTATTCGTGCTCGATAAAATAGCCAGCCGCATCGTTCAAGTGGTCGTTATTCTGTGTTTTATCAGGCTCATTATTCTTGTTATACGCTTGCTGCTCTAAACATCTTGTGTACTCTGGACAGGCGTCCACGCTGACAAGATACCCGCTCTCAAACGCGGCATTCATCGAGTTCACCCTGTCCTTTACAAACGGGTTTCTCTTTTTTGCGCGCACGTTAAATCCATGCTGCCGAAGTACGGCTAAATCTGTTTGCGCTGCGTTGTTTGAATCTCTAGAGCCACCACTTGCATCAGGATAAATTTGTATCTGATTGTTTGGATAACGCGCTTTAATAATGCGGCAAATGTCAGGCGTATCATAGGCGCCAGCAATTTCTCCAACCGCAATGGGCTTGCCTTGTCGCTTAACGTGTATAACTGCGCTCATATTACCAACGTTAAAATCCATGCCAATAAACAAAGGCTCATGCTCGCTAGGCAAAATATCAGCATTGCACTTAACTCTATCAAATGACGTGTAAACCTGCCCGCTGGTCAAGTTGACAAACTGCCCCTCAACATACGCCTGTAACAGCTGCTTTGGATACATATCCTCAAGCGACTTGATATAACCTTTCGGCAAGTGCGGGTTGCTGCTGGTTGGCGCTCGTATAATCTCGTAACCGTCTCGCGGATTAAGCTCCCATGCGTCATAAACGAACCGAAAGCCCTCGGGGGTTGTTGCAACCCCTACCGTGTTTAAACTGCCATCGGGCTTTAACTGCCTATTGCGCGAAAGAACGCGCCTCCAAACTTCCTCTGCATCTGCCTTTTTTAACGTATCCAATTCATCAACATCACTATCAGCAACTTGATAGCCGATAATGCGCTGCGGATTGTCCATGCTGCGAAAGATTATCTTTCCGCACCCCTCAATCTCAAGCACATTGTGAGGGCTCTTAACCAGCCGATATGGTACGTTGAGACTTGATAGCATTTCCTCAAATCGGGGCCAAGCAATCATTCTGATCAAGTCGTAAGTCGGCTCGTAAAACGCCCGATCATTACTCGGATAGCGTATCTTGTTGATAATACTGCGAACAAGTAGCGCTTCTGTTTTTCCGCTGCCAAAACCGCCAACAAACGCTGGATACTGCGCCTCACTAAATATAAATTTATCCTGCGGCTTAGTAGGGTTAATCTCCATTTGATCTGTTGATAATAATCTTTGGCGGCTCTCCGATTTCTTGCGTTTTAATCGCAGCCAAGTCACCGTCCATCTTGTTTAATTCCGCAATAGCGGCAATGGCTGTGCGTCCGTCAATTTTTCCGCCATCATCAGCCTGCAAGCTTGTCTCGATAATATCTTCGAGCCATTTCTTCTTCTTTTCAGCGCTAATCATGTAGCTCTCTTTTGTCTTTTTCTGTTGCTTTTCAAGCTCTTTCTTGATTTCAACATGCTTCAACAGCCTCTGGCCTTGCGAGTATGCCGTTTTTTCGCTGTAACCAGCTTTGATCGCCGCCTGTGTCGCGTTCCAGCCGTTAGCAAGATACTCTTTAACAAAAATCAATTGTTTGTTTGTTAAATTTCTCATGATACGACCGCCTAAATTCTCCGTAGCGCTAAAACAAAAAAGCCCCGCTCAAAGACGGGGCAAATAGAGTAACCCCTCGCGGTGCGCTGATCTGGCGGGAAGCGGGAGGGGTGTTGTTAAAATGTTTATGCAAACCCCGCAAAGACCAGGGCTTAAAAACAGCGCAAATTAGCGCCTAAAACATAAAACTAACGCTGAAGAACATACTTCTTCCAGCATGGGGAGATTGTACTAAAACTTGATCGATCAGTCAAGAACTTCTTATAGATAAGCAAAAAAAAAGGGCAGTCCCTAAGAGCCACCCTTTTATTCTTTCTACTAACACAGTAGTACTGTTTCAATCCACGCCCCTAGGCGACAGTGTTAATTTAGCGCAACAGCCAAAATATGCAAACAAAAAAATTAAAAACAATTGCTAACAGGGGTTTCAATAACGCGCGTTATCTGTATAATAACAAATATGGGCTACACGGTGTGGCTCATGAAACTAACTAACTAAAAAGGTGAAATTATGAAATTTATTAAAGCGGAAAGACAAAGCGTGAACAGCGTGTTAGCAACACACGAAATTCACGGTGCTACAGTAATTGCTGAATGGAATAACGTGCATCCAGAGACGGGTAAACGGGGCGATTATGACTTGTTTATTGGCAGCATTATTGCTGATGATGAAGCATTGTGTGAGCGTATCGAGGGCGCTTTTGAAGCGGGTGAATCAGATGAAAACGCAGATGCTGATATATATTTGCACTTGAGAGACGCATTTGACTCTCATGACGCACAAGAGCTTCTTTTTGAAGGCGAAATTGAATATTCATGCGAGTATGAAGAGCCGTGCGACAATTCTTTTCATATCGAAGTTGAAGCAACACACTTGAAAACTAATTCCAGTGTCACTTTTCAAGTGCAATTGACTGACGGAGAGTTCCGAAGTGACCTTGGATGCTGGATAACAACTTGGGATTCAGGCGGTGATACATGCGCAGAGGTATACGGATTCGATACCAGCGAAGTAACAGGCGCAGCGGAAAAGTTTTACGCAAACATGACGGCCGAACATGCGACAGACTTTTTCATTGGTTCGGATGAATATGATGGAATCGAAGTGCGTGACGAGCCATTTATGGGCAGCGACCGAGCCTATTTTATTGAAAGAGAGGGCGTATTTTATCTGGTTAGCTATCAGCGCAAGTTCAGTGAGCCGCTGGAGCAGTTCGATAGCTTAGAGGAAGGTTTGGAATGGCTTGAGTCTCAAGCTGAGGCTGAATAACAACAAAAAAGGCTAGGAGGTGAAACCTAGCCTTTAACCTGCTTGTTCAGCAGCTAACTAACACCGCTTTTGCAGCGGCAAATTAAAGGTAACAATTTATGAGCAATGAGTCAATCTTATACGTAGTTTTCAGCCGCGAATTTTTAACACTTGAAGACATTCATTTTTTTACCCGCTCTATCATGCTAGACACGGTTGCAGGGCTTGAACAAACGCTTGGCCGCAAGTGTAAGCGACACAGTACAGAAAAGCCGATACTCGCACCTGATGAATTTTGTGTTCAATTAGAGCTAAACTCGGGGTAAATAATGGCGGGTTTTATGTAGCGCAACTAAAAATATAGGCGGCACAAGAGCATTTACGCAAAATCGAGACTACACAAACACAACTAAGGAGAAACCATGACCGATAAACTAACCGCAATGGAGAAACAAGCGAAAGCCTCACGCGCTTATGAGCAGAAAACACAGATAGCGCGTATTGATATACGCGTTTCACAGCTAGCCGATACTGACTTTCATGCTGCTGTGACTAAGTTTAACAACGATCCAAACAAGCGCGAAAAGCTTAAACAGTGGCTAATTAAAAATTTTTAAAATAATTAGTAAAAGGGGTTGCAGCTATGATCATTTGGGCAGATGAATAACCACTCTCAGGCATTGCAGGCATTGCAGGCATTGCAGGCATTGCAGGCATTGCAGGCATTGCAGGCATTGCAGGCATTGCAGGCATTGAATTGTGACTTAATCCTCAGGCATTGCAACTCCAACGATAGGAATCTTGTTTCTGTATGACCACAACAACGCAAAAGTCGCCTCAGCCGAGCTAAGCATTGTGCTGAACGTGTGGTATGACAAATCGTGCTTGCTCTTATCTCTTGCCGTCCATCCGAAACGATAATACGCAGCCAAGACTTTACGCTCAGGCTCAAGCATTGCATGACATAGGATTGCTTCGACATCGGCTGCCTCCTCATCCGTCATAAAATAAGCTTTGGTATTGTGTTTGGCCACTTGGCTATACATGGCCTCAACCTTTGGATAGCCTAGATTGCTCTTATGGTCACGACACCATAAACCCCAATTCGTGAGCGCTTCTTTCGCTTCTTCGCGGCTTGTTTCAATGTTCATTAACCGCCTCCGCATGTTTCAGCATGTCGAAACTCACCACTTTTTCGCCCACTTTGCCAAAATCTTTGTGATAAGTGGTCACTTTTGCATCACGACCAGAAATCCAACCGCCACGGCTAGCATGAGCATCTGGCGCTGCAAGTGTTCTGTGCTGCTCCACAATCATGAGATTGCTTTCTATCTGCTTCACATGATGAAAGTGCCCAGTGTGCGCATAAACGTTTTTAGAGCGCCCAAAATCTTCTTTAAACTTCGCCACAAAAACAGACGGCAATTGCTCCATTTTTTTAAGGTGCGAATGATGGTAAAACAAGCACGTACTGCCCCACTGGAAGTGGTAGTAAGGGTCTGGCCTTGTATCAACTGTGATACGATCCTCATTCTGATAGATAATATTCAACGCCTGTCGCAACCAAACGCTTGAGGCTAGGTCATGGTTACCTTCGGCCATAATTACGTGTACGTGCTGATGCTTAGACAAAAGCATGGAAATACACGCCATAATGACGCGAATAGCGGATTCGACTAGCTTTTCAAACCGTGTATCTGCATCCAGCACATGTTTTGATGTGGGCGTTACTGGCAGCAGGCCATCAAAGTGTAAAAAATCACCCAGCTGTGCAAAAACAGCCGTATGCGCCTTGGGTGATTCCTCAATAGCCGCGGCAAAATAACTAATCAGCGTTTCTTCAGCTATGCGCAAATCCCAGTTAGCACCCGTCTCTTTATCCCATGCCAACATGCCCAAGTGATAATCAGTAATCGTATACTGATTCAGCAGCTGGTCACTCACCGCTTGATTAAACGGCCTAGGCTCTAACACAGGAAGCTCACCACTCAAGGCGGCAAACATAGCTTCAAAGACTTTTTTCAAATCCTCAGCCTTTTTATTCGTCTTAACCCATGTCAGCTTGGCCTTGCCATCATCCCCGTACAGCGTACTGGTACCTTTTAGCTCCAGCCCTTCTGATAGCACATAAGGCGATACATAACCCGCCTCAAGCGCTTTTTTTGAAATTCCCTCAAGCCCTTGTGTGATCGACTTCGCATCTGCCAAGCCTAAGCGGTTAGCAGCCTTCCTTGTGCTGCCACCCTCAGCAATCCATGCCATATATTTTTCCCACTGCTTTTCCGTGGCGTAATCTTTCAAATTCTGGTCAAAAATCGGTTTAAGTGCGCTCATATCACTTGCCCTCCTTGCCGTGCATTGCCATCAAGTCAATCACACTTCCTCCATGCGCTGCATACAGGGCTTGCAAATCCAAAAACGGGCAGATAAACCTGCCTCCATCGAGATAATTTTCCACAATATTCTTGATGATTAGCGACTCAAAATAAGGGAACTGAATATAAAATTGCTCGAACTTTTTGCGATTTCGCCAATAAATCAACCTTGCTATCAGTCTGCGCAAATGCCCATGCGGGTGCTCTAGGTAGAGCTGAATGCAGTGATAAGCCTTCCGAATATCCTCTAGTCCGTTCTTGTCTTCGTG
>JAXHSS010000078.1:0-8792 GCA_034190675.1 Pseudomonadota bacterium | reverse complement strand
AAACCCTGAGGTATACCGCCAATCAAATAACCCGGGGACAGTCCGAGCGCCACTAAACAGTGCGTAACCATTGTTGCTGTTGTGGTTTTTCCATGCGTTCCTGACAGCGCAATGACATGGCATTGAGATAATAATGCCTCGCTCAGCCATTGCGGCCCAGAGCGATAACGAAGACGATTTGATAACACCGCCTCAACGCAAGGGTTGCCGCGGCTCATCGCATTGCCAATAATCACGCAATCAGGCGATGGCTCAAGTTGTGCAGGGTCATAGCCCTCA
Source organism: Pseudomonadota bacterium (assembly GCA_034190675.1). GTDB lineage: Bacteria > Pseudomonadota > Gammaproteobacteria > Pseudomonadales > JAXHSS01 > JAXHSS01. The sequence goes on along the minus strand of JAXHSS010000078.1, from coordinate 8,513 downwards.
ATGATCTCAATGCCTTGGCTTTCAAGCTGAGTGCTCATTGGAGGGTAGACATTCGCATCTGAGCCAGTGACTCGATATCCTATCTGCTTAGCAAGCACAGCTAGACTGCCCATAAACGTGCCACAAATTCCCAAGAAGTGTAGATGCTCAGCCATATGCAAACCCTTCAAATAAAAGGCTACACTTTACCGATAACCGCCATAAAAATCGAATACTGAGTAAACAACAAGCCATCACTTCTTACATGAATTTATCTGCAATAGAAAACTTAGGCATAAAAAAAGCCACCCGAAGGTGGCTTTAAATTGATCGCTCAAGTTAGTCTTTACAAAAAACTCTTGCTTGAAGAGGGTAATACAAACCAAGTGTCAACGTGCCTAGTAAAACATTGACAAAGGTACGCTCGGTTTGTGTCTGAGAAATTTGAGATTCGCTATCGCAAACTTCAACAGCGTCAACCATTTGTTCTTGTCCAATACCCCAAACATAAAAGTGCTGAGTTTCATCGTATTCGGCCTGAAGGTCTCCACCATCATTGACAATGTAAGTTTGAGTTGCGCAGCCTGAAAGGAACGCTAACACAGAAACCGCAAGAATTAGTTTTTTCATTGATACACTCCTAATTATTTTTCACAGAAAACACGCGACTGCTTTGGCGCGTAGATACTGTAAGTAAGGCTACCTAATAAGCCGTTAATGAACGTAAGTTCACTCTGTACTTTAGATACTTTATCACCCGAGCCACAAATAGACGACGCATCTACTGTTGACTCTTGGCCTAAGCCTCCAACAAAGAAGTTCTGCATTTTATCGTACGCTAGGTATGAGCCTGATTTATCTTCAGACAGGTTAAAGCTTTGTGTGGCACAGCCCGAAAGAGGAACCAATATCGCCAGAGCTAAGGAAAATTTCTTCATGATGATCTCCTAAATGTTAGACGTTAATTTTTTTGAATTTCATCATAAAAGTCAACCCCCTTAAATAGGGTATTTTAAGCACAGAGCTTAACGCCGACACCAGGCACGGTATGAATGAGTTTTTGCTCAAATGGCCGGTCAATGAGTTTACGCAACGTATAGATATGGCTTCTTAGCGCATCGGATTCTGGGGTTTCATCGCCCCATAATTCGAGCTCCAGCTCACGCTTGGTCACAATATTGGGTGATCGGCGCATAAGCAATGAAAGGATGGTCAATTGCGCAGGCGCCATGCTGATCGACTGACCCTCACGAGCGACTTGTTTAGACTGCAGATCAAAACTCAGGCCTTGGACTTCGAGTTTTGTTTTACCCACCTCACCATGAGCGCGCTTGTCTTGAGCCTGAACGCGAGCGACCAGCTCTTGTAAATCGACGGGTTTGACCAAATAGTCATCGGCACCTTGTTCAAAGCCTTGCAGCTTGTCGGTCAGCGTGTCTCTGGCCGTAAGCATGATAATCGGGGTCGCTAGGCCAAGCTCTTTACGCATGTAATCAGCAATATCGTATCCCGAGCCATCGGGTAAATTTAGATCAAGAATAGCAACGTGGTACGGGTTTTCGCTGAGCAGCTTTTTTGCCAATGTGACATTAGAGGCTAATTCAATCACCATATCGTGAAACTCTAAAAATTCGATCACAGTCTCAGCGAGCGTATGGTGATCTTCAACGAGCAATACATGAATTTGTTTATGGCCTTCGATCATGGCGTTATCCTTCTGAATTAAGTGCTTTAAAAGGCAGAATAGCATTAAACCAGCGCCCAACATAAGGCATCTGCTTTAACAAACCGTTGTTTGGGTCCCAAAAATCCTGCTGGAAAATAATTTGACCCTCTGCGTTATATTTGAGCTCGCTGATACCCGACGAGCTGATTTTTCTGCTCGAGCCCCAAAAACTGAGCTCATATTCCATTAGCCAATGTACATATAAACTATCTTGGCTGAATGTTGCTGTCTTTAGCGCTACGTTGGCTTCGACCACTTGAGTATTCATGTTAGAAAAGTAATCGGTTAATTGCTGCTCTGAGGCTAGTTGCGCCAATGTGTCGTTAAAATAAAATTGATTTGCATATAGCGCTTTTGCGCTGCTCACAAAATCATCTTGCCCCATTTTAGCGTAGGTATTAACGAATGCTTCGGCTCGCTCTTTCGCGATGAGCTGGTTCAACAATTGCCCTGTGAATTGCTCGCGAGCGTCGAGGTATTGCTCGGTGTAAGATTGTCCCATTGAAAAACATCCTGAGATGAGCCAAAGACATAAAACGCCTATGGCAATTGCACGTAAACCTGTTTTGTTCATGCTGACACTTTGCGACACCGCTTGTGAGAGAGGCGTGAAGCAAGGCAGCTACATGCACTCAGCCGCGGATCAACGGTTTTTCAGCGGCTTAATTGGATATGAGTAATTGACTAAAACTGCGGATTAAACAGCTCGTTTTCAATATTGTGATCAAAGGCCAACAGGCGTACAAGCGCTTCTCGAATCGGCATTTTATTGAATAAAACATCATAAAGCGCTTCGACAATGGGCATGTCAATATTTAGCTCTTGAGCTTTTTCATGAACGGTTTTTACGGTGTTAATCCCTTCGGCGACTTGACCCAAATTATTGATTGCATCTTGAACACTGACACCGTTTGCGATTTGATAACCTACGCGATAGTTTCGACTTAATGGTGTTGAGCAGGTCACGATGAGATCACCTACACCAGCAAGTCCTTGAAAGGTGAGTAACTTTCCCCCCATTTGCTTAGCAAAGCGCCCCATTTCTGCAAGGCTTCGTGTAATAAGCATAGCTCGTGTGTTTTCGCCCGAACCCATAGCTCCCGCCATACCTGAGGCAATGGCATAAATATTTTTCAGTGCGCCAGCAAGCTCAACACCATACAAATCCTCGTTGGCATACACACGAAAATAGTCACAAGACAACATGTTTTGAACGGTTTTACGCACATGGGTTTGACTACTGGCGATCACTACGCCCGTCACTTCACGCTGTAATATTTCTTTGGCTAAATTTGGCCCGCTCAGCGCACCGATGTTTCGACACCCTGTTTCACGAGAAATTAGCTGGCTCATCAGCAAGAAGCCATCAGCATAGATGCCTTTGGTGCAGCTTATTATGATGTGATCATCATGAATATGGCCTTTGATTTGCTTCAAAACATCTAGAAAGGCCTTACTCGGCACCGCGATCAAGATAACATCGGCATCACGTACTAATTTGCCTGGCTCCTCAGTCGTAGCCTTTAAATGGCGATTCAAAGGATAGTTAGCTAGATACCTTGAGTTGATATTATACTCATTGATATTGTCCGCCACTTCTTGGTCACGAAGCCATAAAGAAACATCGCAGCCATTATCTGCTGCAATATTACCCATAGCGGTGGCAAAACTGCCACCGCCTAGAATCACGACACGGTAACCCGATCCAGACTGTGCTTGCATAACAACTCTCCTGTTTGGCTAGCAGTCTAAACGACTTTGGCTAACAATTCATTGAGTGATTTTACGTAATGCTCAGGCTCTGACAGCGGGCGACCTTCGGCCAATTCTGCTTGACCAAATAATACATGGATTAACTGCTGGGCTTCTGCCTCTTGGGCGTTTTGTAGATGCTTAACCAAGCGGTGTGATGCATTGAGCTCCAAAATAGGCTGCGAATCCGGCATTGACTGGCCGCTGGCTTCCATGATTTTCTTCATTTGCGGACCTAGGTCCATCGCGCTTAATACTAGGCACGAAGGCGAAGAAACCAAGCGCTTAGAAAAGCGAACATCACTGACTTTGTCGCCTAATGTTGTTTTTATTTGCTCAAATAAGCCATCGCTCTTGCTCGATTCATCGTCTTGAGCCTCATCTGATTCCTGAGTTAAGTCTTCAGGTAGCTCGCCACGAGCAATATCAACAAACGATTTTTCTTTATATTGATTAAACTGCTGCATCACCCACTCGTCGACCTGATCGGTCATGATCAACACGTCGTAGCCATTTTTCTCGAAAATCTCAAGCAGTGGGCTCTGTTTCGCTACTGCCTCTGACTCAGCCGTTAGGTAATAAATCCCCTCCTGAGATGGCTTCATTTGAGCGATATAATCATCTAGAGAGGTTAAACCTTCTGCGCTTAGATGTTGATAACGCAATAGACCGGCAATCTTTTCTTGGTTTTTAGGATCTTCAACCAAGCCTTCTTTTAGCACTACACCAAACTCTTTCCAAAACCCTAAATACGCTTCATTATCGTCAGCCAGGGCGTTAATCATACTCAACACACGTTTGGTCAATGCCGTTTTGAGCTTATTAGTTAACTGCGCGTTTTGAAGAATTTCTCGAGAGACATTTAGCGGCAAGTCCGCGCAATCAAGAACACCCTTAATAAAGCGCAAATACATCGGCAGGAACTGCTCAGCATCATCCATAATAAAGACTCGCTGGATAAACAGCTTCAAGCCTTTATTCGCATCGCGGTTGTATAAGTCAAATGGGGCTTTCGCTGGCAAATAAAGCAAAGACGTGTAATTCAAGCTGCCCTCAACTTTATTATGCACCCATTTAAGTGGCGGCATGAAATCGTGGCTAATGCTGCTGTAAAACCCTTGATACTCCTCATCGCTGAGTTCGGTTTTATCACGCGTCCAAAGTGCTTGTGCATCATTGATCTGTTCAAAACCCGCAGGTTTTGATTCTTGATACTCTGTTTTTTCTTGCTCAGGCTGATAAAGCTCAACAGGCACAGTGATATGATCTGCATATCGCTTAACCAACTCTGTGAGCTTGTATTGATTGACATAGGTGCTTGCATCTTCTTTAAGCTTTAGCTCAATCTGCGTGCCTCGGTCCGACTTTTCAATCGTCTCGATCTCAAAACTGCCCTCACCCGTCGAGCGCCATAATGTTGCTTCAGACTCACCCGCCTTGCGCGTGCGAACAGTTACCTCATCGGCAACAATAAAAGCCGAATAAAAACCGACACCAAACTGACCGATCAAATGCGCATCCTTTTTTTGATCTCCTGTCATTTGCTCTAAAAACTTCGCCGTTCCCGAATTAGCAATGGTTCCAAGGTTATCGATGAGCTCTTGTCGGCTCATACCGATACCATTGTCGCTGATCGTGAGTAGACGATTTTCCTCGTCCGCTCGGATTTGAATTTTTAATTCACTGTCGCCACCGTAAAGCCCGTCATCATCCAGTGCAGCAAAACGCTGTTTGTCGCAGGCATCGGAGGCATTTGAGACTAATTCACGAAGAAAAACATCACTGTTGCTATATAATGAATGTATCATTAATTTTAACAATTTCGACACTTCAGTCTGAAATTCGAACTTTTCAGTCACTTGACTCATCATTTCACCTTATCAATTGTTACAAATTTGCCAAAAATCTGGGGTCTGAGGGCGAGTATTTCAAGACAGAAGCTAGAAAAAAACACGGTTTTCATGGATAATGCATTGTCTTTTTTTGTAAGTTAAGTAACAGGAAATCTCTCTATGAGTAACCGTGACAATATTACGCTATTCAAGTTCATCCCAAAATTGCCGCAAATTCTTCGTCACCTTCCAGAAACACTGAAAGGTTTGTCTATGACAAAAATCACAGACAAGAAACGCCCCGTTGGTTTAGGTGTCGTTTTTGAAGAAGCGCGCCGTAAGAACCCGAATGGCATTGCGGTTATGTACGAAGGCCAAAGTTACACTTACACAGAATTTAACGAGTGGAGCAACCAGATAGCGAACTACTTCGCGAATCAGGGCTATAAAAAAGGCGACTCTGTTGCCATTTTCATGGAAAACTCGGCTGAGCTTCTCGCCGTAATCCTAGGTCTAGCCAAAATTGGCGTCATTACGGCCCTAATCAACACCTCTCAGCGTCAAAACGTATTGATCCATAGCATCAAGCTGGCAAAAGCAAAATGCGCCATCGTTTCTGGTGATCTCGCGCCGGCTTATAACGAAGTTAAAGACCAAATCGAAATTGAAGAAGTGGATGCTTATTGGGTTGCAGAATCAAACACTCCAGCAGAGCAAGGCCAAGAGCCAGCAGGTTTTCGCAACTTAATGTCAATGATCACCGAAAGCTCAAAGCAAACACCTTCTACGGTAAACCAAATTTATTTGAACGACTCAGCGTTTTATATCTACACCTCAGGAACAACGGGTCTGCCTAAAGCGGTTGATTTCAACCATAACCGCGTCATGAAAGCTGTCGGCGGCTTTGGTCACAGCACGATGCACTTGAACAAAGATGATCGTATGTTGGTCTGCCTTCCTTTTTACCATTCAACCGCACTGGCCGTTTGCTGGGGCGCTGTTCTTGCAGGTGGTGCGGCGGTTATTGTTGAGCGTAAATTCAGTGCTTCGCGCTTCTGGGACACAGCGATTCAATACGATGCCACCTGTTTTGGCTACGTCGGAGAGCTTTGCCGCTATCTTTTAGCACAGCCAGAAAAAGCCACCGATAAAGAACACAAAATCCGCAAAATGGTCGGTAATGGTCTTCGCCCTGCTATTTGGGATGAATTCAAAGACCGCTTTATCATCGACGATATTTATGAATTCTACGCCTCATCTGAGGGTAACGTCGGCTTCTGTAACTCATTTGGCTTTGATCGCACAGTGGGTTTCTCACCGATGGAATACGCCATTGTAAAATACGATCGCGATGCAGACGAGCCAGTTAAAGACGTCAACGGCTACCTTACCAAGGTCAAAAAAGGTGAAGCCGGTTTATTGATCGGCAAGATCACTGAAAAAGCGCCTTTCCATGGCTATACCGATCCTGAAAAAACCAAAAAAGTAATCATCGAGAACGCATTCGAGCAAGGCGATAAGTACTTCAACACAGGCGATATCATGCGCGATTTAGGCATGAAACATGCACAGTTTGTTGATCGTACTGGCGATACCTTCCGTTGGAAAAGTGAAAACGTCTCAACAACCGAAGTCGAGAACGCCGTTAACAAATTTGACGGTATCATTGAAAGCATTGTTTATGGCGTTGAAATTCCTCACACGGTTGGCCGCGCCGGCATGGCTCAGCTTAACCTTGATGGCGATCATGAGTCGTTTGATTTCAAAGGCTTAGTTAGCTTCCTAGGTAATGAATTACCGAATTATGCAGTGCCTCTTTTCCTGCGCATCAACGACCAAGTTCAGCAAACTGGTACATTCAAGTATCAGAAAAGCAAGTTGAAAGACGCTGGCTTTAGTCTTGAGCGTCAAGAGAATCCTGTTTACGTTTTGCTTCCAAAGACCGATACTTATACGCGTCTTACACCTGAACTTGAGAAGCAAATTAATGATGGGGACTACCCTTTCTAACTCAACTCACACGACTTGGCGCCATTCGATGAATCGAGTGGCGCCAAATTTTCTGCCTAGCTGCACGCTACTTTTGGCTCAGCTTCGAACAGATAAGCGCTCACACCGTAACCTAAGTGAGTGACAACGATGCAACCATCCGCCCGTTCTTTTTTTGAGTTATCTCGTCATTTCAAAACGACCATCTTAGTTTCGGTTGACTTTGTTTTACTCAATACTGCGTTTTTAGCTGGCGTATTATTGCGCTATAACACCCTTCCCGATACACTCCTTGCTCACCCCTGGCTACCACCTGTGGCAGCACTTATTGGCGTCGTTTCATGCGCACTGTTTGGTGTTTATCGCTCAGTTATTCGTCACATTGCCACCCGCGCTTTATTTAATTTACTCATTGCATTAAGTATCGCTTCATTATTTATTGTTGTGGTGGTTTACATGACGCGCACCACCGAGCTCGCCCGAAGCGTGCCTATCCTCTGGCTACTCACTGGCTTTATTTTTACGGCAGGCTTTCGATACGCCATTCGCAGCATCTTCTTGCGCTGGGGCATTGAAAGCCGAGAAAAGAATGAAATTATTATTTATGGCGCGGGATCCACTGGCGTATCGATGGCCTCAGCGCTTATCCAAGCGGGCCATTATGCGATAAAGGCCTTCATTGATGCCGACCCGAATCTTCAAGGACGCATGATTCAAGGCATTCGTGTTTTTTCGCCTGAAAAACTCCCTCAATTATTGAAAAAACGGCCCGATTACACCTTACTATTGGCCCTGCCGTCTTTGGATAAAGCGGCTCGAAAACAATTGCTTGATGAGCTAAGCCAATACCCACTTCGCATCAAAAACCTGCCACCGATGCAGCGGCTGGTCTCAGGGTTATCCATTCGCGATTTGCCTAATGTTGATATTGAGTCCCTACTGGAGCGTCCAACTGTCACACCCGACCCTGCCTTGATGCGTCAAGCTATTGCCGATAAGGTTGTTTTAGTCACAGGCGCTGGCGGCTCTATTGGCAGTGAAATTGTCAATCAGGTGCTTAATCATCAGCCGAAAAAACTGATCGTGCTTGACCACTCAGAGTTTGCCATCTACCAACTTCTAAAAGCGCACCCTAACGCAAACATAACGCCGATTATTGGCTCAGTGATGAACACCCAACTGCTTGATAAAGTTTTTAAACAACAGGCAATCCAGACCGTTTACCATGCCGCCGC
>JAXHSS010000077.1:0-8845 GCA_034190675.1 Pseudomonadota bacterium | reverse complement strand
TAGGACAGAGCTTTTCGCAGAGCCTATAACTGTTTAATTAAATCGTAATGATTGCCCCGAAATTGACTAGAGACTGATAATGAACGACCCAATAATTTATGATTTTGCTGCTGTAGGGATAGGGCCTTTTAATTTGAGTTTAGCTGCGATGGCCCACTCCGTGCCTGAAATAAAGAGTATTTTCTTTGATCAAGCCGAGGGCTTTGACTGGCATCCAGGTATGATGCTGCAAGATGCTACTTTGCAGACGCCGTTTATGTGTGACTTGGTGACAATGGCTGACCCGACTCATCCAATGACGTTCCTTAATTATAAGAAACGCCAAGGTCGTTTGTATTCATTTTATATTCGAGAAAGTTTTTACCTGCTTCGTCAAGAATACAACCGCTATTGTCAATGGGCTTGCGAACAAATGGATAATCTTCGTTGGAACCACCGAGTTGAACGAACCTGTTATCTGGATGATGAGCAATGTTATGAGCTTTATGTAAAAGATATGAATAGCGGCCAAGTCAAAACAATCAAAGCAAAAAACTTGGTGTTAGGCACGGGTACAAAGCCTTATTTTCCTGAATGTGCAAAGCCTTTATCTAAGGAGGCGAATGTACTGCATTCATCAGACTACCTCACTCGTAAAGATCAACTGCAACAATTATCAAGTATTACCGTGGTTGGCAGTGGTCAAAGCGCAGCTGAGGTGTATTACGACTTATTGCAAGATATTGATAGTTTTGACTATGAGTTGAACTGGGTTACGCGCTCCCCGCGCTTTTTCCCATTAGAGTTGAGCAAGTTAACCCTTGAAATGACCTCTCCAGACTATGTGGATTATTTCTTTGCATTGCCAGATGAAAAACGCCAAGCATTGATTAAAAACCAGAAGAATTTATACAAAGGCATAAATTCGGAGTTGATTGATGATATTTTCAATTTGTTATACACCAAATACGAAAAACTGGATCAACAAGCTCGCCCACTTAAAGTTAACTTGACCACAAACACCTCCTTAAATGGCGTTAAGAAAACGTTGCATAACTTTGAGCTTGATCTCAAAAATATAGAATCCGAACAGGAGTTTATTGTCAGTACTCAAGGCTTGGTACTTTCGACAGGCTATCATTATCAACGACCTGAATTTCTTGATGGAATAAATCAAGAAATCCGTTATCGAGCTGACGGGATGTACGATGTTGATCGTGAATACAATATTGCGAAGAAAGACAATATTTTCGTTCAAAATGCAGAGCTGCACACGCATGGTTTTGTTTCTCCTGATCTGGGTATGGTGTGCTATCGAAATGCCCATATTATGAATGCGATAATGGGGCAAGAGATCTACCCGATTGAAGAGCAAATCGCCTTCCAAAGTTTTGGCTCAGTAGAGCAAAACTCAGAAGGTCAAACACCAGGACAGTTTCGTAAAGTCGCTTTAGGCGAATAACCGCGTAATCATAACATAACCCCTAAATCGACGAGTCGTACGATGAATTTAAAAACGACCCTGATTGTGCTAACCATCGTATCAGTAGTAGCTGATACGATGATTCTGCCTTTCTATCCCCAGTTTTTTGAACAAGAGTTTAACCTCTTTGCCCCTGAATATGTGGGCTACTACATTGCATCTTGCTGCTTTACGGTTATGGTCACATTTCCTTTGTGGGCCAAGCTGGCAAGAAACGTTAACGAGCTACACCTCTGGGTTTATACCCAAATCATTTCGGCATGTTTTGGCTATGCGAGTTATACAGCGGATTCTTTGTGGAGCTTTTGGTTATTGTCACAATGTATGTTGGCATTCAAGGCCAGCTATCTTTTGATTTATCCCTTCTGTATTCGTTTGGAAGAGCAAGATAAGCACCTGAACATTGCGGGCTTATTTAGCATTTTGATGCACTTTAGTGCTATTGGCGGAGCATTGCTGGGCGGTTATGTATTGAGACTTTTCGCGCCACGTGATTTGTATTTGGTCATGATTTTTGCGGATATTTTACAGGTCTTTGTATGTTTATACTTGATCTACCGTTATCGCTTTCCATTTCGCCAAGAGCAAATTACTGATCAGCTTGCAGACCGCACCACGGCAGCAGAAGAGGCCATTGCTGATATAGGGGCGAAGTCATGGTGGCAGTCTCTTAGAGAAAAACAGCATATCTTAGCTATCGGTATGGTTTTCTTGGTTCTGTACTTTGGCTCTTTTCTCAGTCGACCATTCTTCACTCGATATTGGGAGGTGCTGACTGAGACAAATAATGCCGTTATTTCGGGTTTTGTTTATTCAATTCCAGCTTGGGTTGCCCTATTTGCATTGTGGGTAAATCATCGTCGTAAAGACTCTGGTGACGGTAGTAAATCGATTATATATGCGTTATTAATCGGTGCTGTGGGGCTTGCTTTGCATGCCGTGGAGAGCACCGGTGCGATTATCATTGGGCGCTGCTTATTTGGTTGGGCGATTTTCCAGGCAGCGGTTCGTCTTGAAGTGCTTATTTTCCGTCTGAGTCCTAAACAAGATTATGCAAGCGACTTCAGTATTGTGCATTTATTTCAGAATATCGGCGTTTTAATGTCCTCGTTTGCTGTTGGTTGGATTGTGACCGTAAGCAATTTGAGCATGCCCTTTATTATCAGTGCACTTGGATTTCTTGCTGCATTGGTTACCTATTTATTGTTGTTTAAATTTGTCTACCCTAAAGCTGATACCGAAGTTGTTGAGCAACCTGAAGATGCAGATGCTCAGTCAGCTGAACATTGACCTAAATTCAAAGAGTCCATCATGTCTACTATTGATCCAAATATACAATTTGTCCCTGAGTCTACAACAGCTCCATTTTTTCCGATAGCTACACCGATTGGTAAAATTCATCTAGAGCCCTTGGGTGAGCGTGGTGGCCAGATTATTTATCAATGGGTCAAACGCCCTTATGCTGAATTTTGGGGAATGGGTGAATTATCTGAGGCTGAAGTCGTTGATTTCTATCAGTCACTTGATAGCAATCAGAATCACCATGCATTACTGGGTTGTATCGACGATCAACCTGCTTTTTTAGTTGAGCTTTACAATCCGCGAACCGATGCAGTGGGTCAGGTGTATGAACCCCAGCCAGGTGATTTAGGGATGCATATTTTGATTGCCCCTGCAGACAAGCGCATTCCAAATTTTACTTACCATGTATTTATGTATGTGATGGAGTACATGTTCCATTTACCAGTTACGCAGCGCATTGTGGTTGAGCCTGATCATCGTAACGACAAAATTCATCGACTTAATCAGAAGGCAGGCTTCCATCATGTGAAAGAAGTGCAGTTTGAAATGGCAGGTGAGCTGAAGACCGCGTTGCTTGCATTTTGTACTCGTGAACAGTTTGCGGCTTCAAAACGTACAGCGGCTAATCAAGAGCAAAGCGAGCTTGAACTAGACCCAGCAAAAGCGGTTGATTTTGTTCAGGGCGAGGCATGGGAAAAGGTAAACCGTCATTTGATTGCAAAAAGTTTAGCTGAGTTTTCACACGAGCGGATATTGCATCCTGAGTCACTGGGATCGGTGCAATCAGGTGTGTATAGCATTTTTAGTCAGTCTCATCTGGTACGTTATCATTTTACAGCACGAAAATTACCTCTTGAACACTGGCTTATCGATCCGCAAAGCCTTTCCAAAGAAAGTGCCGAAGGTGAACCATTACCGTTGGATGCACTCAATTTCATCATTGAGTTTAATGAGACTCTGGCTATCCCAGAGGAAAAATTGCCCATTTACTTGGAAGAAATTTCAGCCACGTTGTATGGCGCTGCGTATAAATATAAAAATCGCTATATTTCTAGTTCTGAATTAGCCAATGCTGATTTTCAAACACTTGAGGCCGCGATGACAGAGGGGCATCCAACCTTTGTCGCCAATAACGGTCGCATTGGTTATGACGCTATAGATTTTCGTCGTTACGCACCAGAAATGGGCGCTGAAAACCGATTAATTATATTGGCGGCCAATCGACGCAAAGCGCATTTTGCCAGTTGTGATGACTTAAGTTATGAGCAGCTCATGGAGCAGGAATTTGATATTTCAACTCGTAGGCGCTGGAATGCAATTCTCGAGGATAAGGGGCTTAATCCTGAAGATTATATTCCTATTCCCGTTCACCCATGGCAGTGGTTTAACAAACTTGCACATGTGTTTGCTTCGGAAGTTGCTTATCAAGATCTTGTGGTTTGGGGTTATACCGATGATTTGTATCAGGCTCAGCAGTCTATCCGAACGTTTTATAATAAAAGTGATTCGCGCAAGTTCTACGTAAAAACGGCAATCTCAGTCTTGAATATGGGCTTTATGCGCGGCTTATCGGCCAGATATATGAAAGCAACGCCCGCGATCAATCAATGGTTGAAAGAATTAGTCGATAGCGATGATACGTTGCAGGCTTGTAACTTCAAATTGCTTCGTGAGATTGCCTCGGTTGGTTATTCCATTCCTTATTATGAAGACCCAAGAATGGGTAATACCCCTTATAAAAAAATGCTGGCCGCTTTATGGCGAGAAAGTCCCATGAATCAAATTCAGACAGGCCAAAATGTCATGACGATGGCGGCATTACTGCACGTTGATAGAGAGGGCGTGTCACTCGTTAGCGAGTTGATCAAACAGTCTGGCTTGAATGCACAACAATGGATTCGCCATTATCTGGGTGTTTATTTGCGTCCAATTTTGCATTGTTTTTATAAATATCGGTTGGTCTATATGCCGCACGGTGAAAATGTGATTTTGGTCATGGACGAACATATCCCGACCGCTATGTTCATGAAAGATTTGGGCGAGGAAATTTGTTTATTGAATTCGGACATGCAATTACCCGAGGACGTTCAGCGAATTGCTGTTGAGGTGCCGGATAATTTCGAGATCTTATCCATTTTCACGGATATTTTTGACGTCTTCTTCCGTTACCTTACGGCGATTCTTGATCAAGACGGATTATGTCCAGCTGAGTCTTTCTGGCAATTAGTGGCGGATGAAGTTCAGGCCTATCAAGCGAATCATCCTGAGTTTGCTGAGCGATATAAAGCGCATGATTTATTTAAACCTGAATTCGAGCATTCTTGTTTTAACCGACTGCAGCTCAAAAATAATTTACAAATGGTGAATTTGGTTGACCCAGCAGAAGCACTGCAATTTTCAGGTATGATGCCTAACTCAATTGCACCTTATGCTCAATCGGCCAAGAAAAAACAGGCGTTTCGTTAAATACGGTGTTACATCATGAGAGCTGTTGAATCCACTCTAGCCGATATGGCGCAACATGTTTTTCCAGCTCTATGTATGGAGCTGGATGCGTCGTCGTTGTCGGTGATGAGTTGTGATCCTCATTGTGATGAGAAACAGCGAGCGCAAAATAAAGCACTGATGCGAGCGCTATTAGCTCAGTTAAAAACACAATATCCTGAGGCAGGAAGAGGTTACTGGCACACCCGCCTTTGGAGTTTAATATTTTGGCAGCCCGTCTATTTTGCTGTGATAGCAGTTGAAACAATAAAGCAAAAACCTAGACTCAGCGCATTACGCTTGCATGTTAAACCAACCTCGATCTGGGGTTATCACCTTGAAAGCCATGACAAACAAATGTCGTTTGATAGCGATGCTGTTACTCACATAAATGAAGGCAAACGCCAGCTGACTGAGCAGATGGCCTTGCAATTAAAAGAGGTGTTGGCTGCCTTGTTTGAACAGTTTTTGGAAGTCAGCTCGTTTAGTAAGAAAAAATCTAAAGCACTGGTTTCAATGAATATCGTATTGGTTTTACGTGCACTTGCAGAAAAGGCCTTGATCACGCAGCGCTATGATGCTTTGCAATCAAGGGCAGAGCAGTGGCAATTCGCGTTAGGTCTAAGCGAGTTTTCTGGCTTTGTGCCGAGTAGCCACGGTTTGCCAGTGATTAAAACGCGTGCATGTTGTATGCATTATCGTATCGACCCGAATGACCGCTGTTCATATTGCCCCAAATCTCGTCGTAATAACTTACCTCTAAACTAGGAATTTCTCATGACTGACACTCCTGTTAAAAATCGTTTAATGATTGTTGACTTTGCCCGTGGTATTGCGGCTTTCTTGCTTGTGGTTGTTCATACCTTATGGATGTATGGCACGGTTGAAACACAATTTGGTGAGCCATTGGGTAGAATTGTTCACATGATGGGTCAGATGACCGCAGCATTTTTGATTACCATGGGGGTTTCATTTGTTCTGACTCGACATCAGTCAATGATTTATGGTGTTAAACGTGCCATCACAATCTTGTTGGCTGGCTACCTGCTCAACACACTCAAGTTTGTGGTACCGATATCGGTGTTTGGAACCATGCCCGAGAATTTTATCGAGGCTTATGGTTGGAGCTCTCCACTCAGCGGTGGCCAATTATGGTATTTATTCTTAACGGGCGATATTTTACAAATGGCAGGCGTTTCATTCCTTATTATTACGGTTGTTCGTCGCTTCGTCACCAATAAATATATGATGCTAGCCTTGGTCGTGGCTTCTATTTTATTTGCTGATCTAATGAAAGGTACCCGTGTTGGAATTGACGGTGTTGATTATGTATTAGATTTATTATGGGGTCAGCAATGGAATGTTTATTTCCCTGTGTTCCCGTGGATTAGTAATATTTTGATTGGTATGTTTATCGGTATGCACTATCTAGATACTGGGCGCAGTGAAGATAGTATTCGTAAAGTTTGCTTCTATATTAGTATCGCCTTCCTTGCTATCGGACTGCCTTTGTGTTTCTACAGCTGGGATTACCATTTTAATGACTTTTTCCATACCGGCCCTGGTGGAGCATTCTATCTTATTGGTATTAACTTATTTGTATTTTGGGTGATGGCGAAATTCCTATTTCCAATTGCTACTAGCAGTTCGCGTTTCATGAAGATCTTACGATACCTAAGTCAACAAGTAACCAGCATTTATATCATCCAATGGGTGCTTGTTTGCTGGCTTATGGGTTTCTTTGGCTATCAAACGATGACGAGTGGCCAACTGTTGCTCCTTTTCCCGTTTATGATTGCAGCGACCCTGGCTATCGACTATTTGCTGACTCGAGCACCTGCGCGTTTGTTTGGTAAGAAGCAAGGTCGTTAACTTACTTGTCTGCCTCGGCTAGTGTTTAAACTGACGTTGAATAGTACACTCGGCTCAGGCGGTAGCTTAAATGGTTTTTACGAGCCCTTTAATTGCCATTCATCAATTAGTTGCGATCCTGACAATGCCTTCGGCCTGTCGCAGGCGCCAAGAACATAGTGATGTAAGATGGCTTGATGTGCTTTAAACGGCTCTTTATGCTCAAGATCAGTGTTATTTCTCGCAATGGCGCAACCACCATTTCTGCTGTGTAGTAACCCTTTATTGACCCACCAAGACTGTCGAATGGACCCGTCACACTTGGCTAGAGTGATCGGACGAGCATCGCCTGTTGACTCTTTGTTAACACTAAGGCATTGACCATCTGGCGAAGTCAGTGCCCTCCAAGAAGCGTTAATTTGCGTAATGATACGATTAAAAAAGTCGATATGGCGCATACCTTGATTATTGAATAAATAGTCAGGTGCAGCAGAGTGTCTTGTGATGACAATATTATGTTTTGGTGAAATAAAAAGAAATTGGTAGAAAACGCCGACGGCAAGAAAATCATTCATCAGCATTTGATTAGTTTTGTCTATAGACGGGGGCATCCACCACTGATACCCATAGGCCCATGTGCTCCTTGACCATGGTTGTTTCCCAGCTTGTAAACGAATGGGCGTCGTATCTAGGCTCTGATTAATCCAATTTGCTGGGATGATGGGTGTTCCTTGGTATATACCGCGTTGTAACATGATCTGTCCTAGTCGCGCCATATCTCTTGTACTGGTTTTTAAACAACAAAAGCCAGCGACCATGCCAGTTTTGTCTGCAAGCCAATAGGCAGGGCTTTCCATGCCGGCCGGCTTCCAAAGCTTTAATTCAAGGTATTTAGAAATGGGCATAGGTAATACCCGTTGTAATATCATCGTCAGAACCTGAGTGTCGCTACTCACATATTGATTGTATTGACCAGCGAGAAATGGCTCGTTTAGCGAGTTCAGTGGTTGGCGACTGAGGGTTTTAAGAAAGGAAGATTGGTCGTTTTTAATGCTCAAAAATAACTGCAAAACATCGGATTTCGGATCGCTGTAATTTTCGTTGAAGTCCACACCTGATGACATTGTAAGTAAGTCTTCAACGCTTGCTTGCCCAAAAAGATGATCACTAAATTCAGGTAAATAAACCGACACAGGGTCTTTAACCGAATGAATATAACCTTCCTCGATAGCAAAGCCGACAAGTACAGAGGTAATCGATTTAGCCATCGACCATGAATAGAATAAATCGCGATGGTTTTTGCCAGGCTTGTAGCGCTCATAAACCAGCTGTCCGTTATTAAGCACCACAAGGCCAAGTAGGCCAGTCTCAGACAAAAATAATTTAGTCGACTGAAGCTTGCCCTCGGTACTGAAATATTCAGGGAGTATTAAAGGCTCTCCCTTGCGCAGAGGGACGGGCTGATGAGCGTGAATCTTCTGAACATCAGCGGCAAACCAATCAAGGTGGTCAAACACCAACGCCGCCCAGTGATTCCGCCAAAAAAAGCCAATAAATCCACAAAGCAGCAAAATGATCACCGTAAACACATTGGCATTGATCGCTAATTTCATAGGTAGCTTATCCTTGAGTGCTTTGCATGACTAACTTCCAACTTCCTTAAAAATCCAAATTCGAGTTTTTTGAAAGCTAATCCTGAATCTCTCTCCGTTCTAGCCATTATTTTGGCCAATTTTGTTCGTTTTA
>JAXHSS010000076.1:0-8852 GCA_034190675.1 Pseudomonadota bacterium | reverse complement strand
TTGGGTTACGCGCCGAATTGATCAGGTTTCAACCAAAAACAAAGTGGCGGATAATAATGCAGATGTCGCTGACCGCACAGGCCTTATTGATGGTGGATCGTTGCCCACTGTTGCCGCTTTGGTACCCATCTATAATGAACAGTCCGCCGTCATTCAAACGGTTGATCACTTATTGGCGCAAAGCCAAAAACTTAAGCAGATCATTATCATTGATGATGGTTCTACTGACTCAAGTATTGAAATTCTTAATCAGCACTACAACTTTGATGCTTCTAGCCGTGTAGGGTCTATGTCACCAACTCTGCAACAGTCTAGAAAATACGACCATCTCTGGTTATTGAAAAAGAAAAATAGTGGCAAGGCATCTTCTCTGAATTTGGGCTTTAAGCAGGTTAAAGCGGATATAACGCTAACGGTAGATGCAGATACTTTACTGGATGTTGACTCAATTGCTGCCGTTCAAACGGCTTTTATCGAACAGAAGAATCTTGTGGCAGCTGGCGGAGTGTTAAAACCTCAGGCAAAAGGTCGAGGTTTTGCTCAAGCATTAAGCACCTTTCAGTTTTTCGAATATGTTCTGTCTTATTTATCACGAGCAGCATGGGGACAAACCAATGCGTTGCTGCTGGTTTCAGGTGCATTAGCGGCATATCGCACGGATGCTTTAAGAAGGGTAGGCGGCTTTGATGCAACAAGTTTAGTCGAGGACTACGAATTAACGCATCGTTTGCATGATTATTCATGTGTGCATAATCTGGATTGGCAAATTACCACGTTGCCAGGTGCGAAGGGGATTACTGATGCGCCTGGCACAGTTGAGGCTTTTCTACAGCAGCGCAAACGGTGGTTTGCCGGCTTTTTGCGTACGCATTATCAATATCGACGAATGATTGCACAGCCTCGTTACCGCAGTGTTGGGCTATTTATGATGCCAATTAAGACAATTGACACACTTCAACCTCTTTATGGCCTATTTGCCTTAATTGTGTTAGTGCTTTTATTGTTTAGTGACCATGTTGTTTCAAGCGTAATTTGGTGGACTATTACCACCAAATTGATCATAGATTTTAGTTACCATATATGGGCACTAAGGAAATATCTTCGCTGGATTCATGAGCCTCAAACGCTTAAATTGTGGCTCTACATGACGATCTGTGTTTTGGTCGCACCGTTTGTATTTCAGCCATTGCGCCATCTGGCGGCGTTATTGGGGTGGTTTAAGATCAACAATCGCTCGGCAAAATGGCGAACGATCCGGTCTCGAGTTATGGACAATTCCTAATGAGTCTCGTAATCTAAGATTGTCAACGAGAGAGCATCAATATGGAAAATGTAGTCAAACAAACACGCTACACCACAACAGCGATTGTTCTTCACTGGATTGTAGCGATAGGAATTATTGCCAATGTGATCCTTGCTTGGGTTTTTGAATATATTCCAGATGCGCACATTCGTTTGGCCATTGATACGCACAAATCTCTGGGCATCACCTTGCTGGGCTTTGCATTGCTGCGTTTATTATGGCGATTTACCCATAAGCCACCTGCGTATCCCATTAAGCAAAATGTGCTGGAAAAGTTTTTGGCGAAAGCCACCCATGCGATGTTGTATTTTTTAATGCTAATGCTGCCTATTTCTGGCTGGGTGCATGATTCGGCGTGGATCGCCGCGCCTGAAATTCCGATGAATCTATTTGGTTTGTTTGAATGGCCGCGAATCACCTATGTAATGGACCTCGGCGCTGAGGCGAAAAAAACAGTACATACCATTACGGGCTGCATGCATACCTACTTTTCTTATGCTTTGTATGCACTGGTATTTTTGCATGTTTCTGCGGCCTTGATGCATCATTTCTCACCGACTAAGCGTGTGCGTGGTCGAGGCATAATTTAAACGTCTCAACGTGGCCGCGCTACAGCGCGGAATAAGCTTTAAATCCAATGAGTTAATTGCTACTATGCTTGCCCTTTTTTCCAGAAATATGGGTTATGGCAGAGCCAATTTATTGCATTAAGTTTTTGAACAATGGACAAGTGTTCGAGCTATTCGCTAAAAATGTTTATCAAAGCGAAATGTATGGATTTATTGAAATTGAATCGCTCATTTTTAATGAGAAGACGAAGGTCTTGATTGATCCTAGCGAGGAGCGATTAAAAAACGAGTTTGCCAATGTCGAGCGAAGCTATATCCCGATGCACTCCATTATTCGAATTGATGAAGTAAATAAAGTTGGGCCAAGCAAGATCTCTGATTTCAAAGGCGGCGGAGCCATCGCTCATTTTCCACCAGCGGGCCAACCCAAAAGCAATAAGGACTAATCACGCCTAATAAATGATGAGTCGCTCGCAACACCTAAAAACTATCTTAGCTTGGCTTGCCTTGCTGGGCTTGTTGGTGGCAAAAGGGGTTCAGCCTACGGGTGTAATGCTGGGAAGCGGCGACTCGATATTTCAGCTTTGTCCTGGAACGCCTTCATCGGCGGCCTTACTGGCGCTTGCTCAACCCAGAGCCCAGCCGTTTGAGCACCATCGTTCAGACACGTTAACGCCTGATCATGCAGGCTCATCGACTCATCATGGCCATGCGCAGCACTCAATGCATGCGCTTAATCAAAACAGCCATAAACCTCATCCAAGCCATCATGCGCATCACACAGCTGAGCACGCTCACCACGACCATCACCAGCATAGTCAGCCTAGTCAGCATAGTGAGCATAGTGAGCATGCCAAGCACGCTCAAAATAACTCAATGCCTGGTCATGAGCATCATCAGGCAAAAAGTGAAAGCTGTGAGCTAAGCTCTGTTTTGCCAGCAGGTTTAACGCCGCTCAACAGCGTTTGGACTTGGGTAAAGCTCGATGTGATCGAGGCCACATCAAAGGCATTTAGCTTAGATCTTCTCGCTCGCCGTTTTCAACAACCTCTTTCAAGAGCTCCACCGAGTTCCCTCTCTTAGAACCCAGCTTCCTATTTTTTTAATTTAAGAGAGACACAATGAAACAGTTTATTTCGACTGTGGCAGCACTTTTGCTCGCCACCACATTGACACATGCGCATGAAGAGGCGCATCAAAAAATCCATGCGATTGACCATGCGCCGATAGGCGTGATGGGCGACCATCGCCATAAAGCAGGTGAGTGGATGATTGGGCTGCGCTACATGCAGCATACGATGAATGACCTGAGCAATGCTAATGGCTCAATTTCCAGTGAGGAGGCGGCTTTAAGCGGACAACGCATGACGCCATTGCGTATGGAAGGGCAGATGGCCATGATCGGGGCGATGTACGCGCCAAGCGACCGAGTTACGTTAATGGCGGGTACAAAGTACCTAGATAAATCCATGACGACGGCAACCTATCAAGGCATGATGGGCAGTAGCTTGTTAGGTGAAAACACGGTTGAGACCGAAGGATTTGGCGACGTTAAGCTATCAGCGCTTATCGGCTTGCATGAGCAATATGGTCATCGTTTTCACGCCAACCTTTCTCTAAGCTTGCCGACAGGTAGTATCACGGAGCAAGATGTTGTCTTGATGCCAACGGGCATGGTGCAACCAAGGCGTTTGGGCTACGGCATGCAACTGGGTTCTGGCACCTATGATGTCACCACAGGCCTAACGTATGTGGGTATGGACTTGCCGGTGTCGGTAGGGGCTCAATACCTAGCAACATGGCGCTTGGGTCGCAATGATCAGGGCTATTCACTTGGTGATTTGCATCAAGCAACGACTTGGGTTGCTTATCAGCCCGTATGTTGGGTCAGTGGTTCTGTGCGCTTGGCATATCAGCACTTAGCAGCTATTGATGGTCGCGATGATCAAATCATGGCGAATCCTGAAAACTCAGGTCGAGAGCGGCTGGATATCGGCTTTGGCTTAAACTTCGCGGGCTTCGACCGTCATCGTATTGCGGTGGAGTTTTTACAGCCGATCGCTGAGTCTGTTCAAGGCACGCAGCTAACCACAGATAGCCAGCTGGTTGTTGGTTATCAAGTGTCTTTTTAATCGGCCTTGTGGACTATGTAAAAGCCTAAACCAAGGCTTCAGTCGAGGGGCGAATTATCGCTCCTCTGACTTGTTCTTCCTTTAAAAAACGCTAGTATAAAGTTTTTCTTCTACTGGACGCATGTATGTCGTTGATCACGAGCTGGACGGAAAGCTTTCATTATCTCAAAAAAGCCACCGGCGTTTTGAAGCAAAAGGGAGTTAAGCGTTATGTTTATCTGCCGATCGTTATCAATTTGGCGGTATTTATTGGCCTATTTGCGTTTTTGCTGGATTTTTCAGGAGGTTGGCTATTTGACTTGTTTGGTGCGGATATCGAAACAGGCTGGGGCTGGCTGGATAATCAAGGTTGGTTGTCCACGATATGGAATATTATCGCTTATATCTTCTCGGCCTTGATTGGCATCATAGCGTTAGTCTTGCTTGCCTATATATTTTCGACGGTGGTTCATCTTATTGGCGCGCCTTTTTATGGCATTATGGCGGGTAAAGTGGATGAGCAGTATTCCAAGGAAGTGTTTCCAGAAGAGTCACTTTTTTCAGTCGGTAAACGAAGCTTGATCCGTGAATTTGAAAAAATTCTATACTGGGTCTTACGTGCCATACCGTTATTGATCTTGCATGCGGTTTTATTTTTTACGCCACTTTTTGTGATTATGCCTGTGGTTTGGTTTTTATTTGGCGCTTGGATTTTAGGCATGGAGTATTTTGATTATGCACCAGATAACCGAGGAATAACCTTTAAACAAAACAAAGCCATACTCAAATCTAATAAATGGACGGTGCTGGCTTTTGGTAGCCTGATGATTGTCTTTACCCTGATTCCGTTGGTCAATTTGGTCGTGATTCCAGTGGGTGTTGCAGCCGGCACCATGCTTTGGTTTGATAAGCTTTATCCTCGCTACCTAAAACGGCAGGGCTTAGAAAATAATCGTAAATATGAGTAAAAAAAGCAGCGTCTAAGGATTAACTAAATAAAAACAATTCTCATTGAGTTGATTTTATCGCTTTGTTACACTATCTTACAATTTTTTAGAAGGCCATAATCATGTCAGAACTCGAAGTCATCCTAGACATTATCATCGTTAGTATTTTACTTTTTATGAGTGTGTTAATGCTTGCGGTTTTTATTCAACGCCATTCCATGCTGAAACGTTTAAATGTTGAACGCTTTAGTTCTGAAACTGCGTTAAGCATCCAAGCAACCAAAGGCCTAAACTTGATCTCTATTGTTGCATCCAATGCGCCTTACGTTGGTCTTCTTGGTACGGTGTTTGGTATTTTGATCACGTTTTATAATATGGGCCAGTCGGGTGCAATTGAAGCTTCTGAAATCATGGTTGGTCTTGCACTAGCTTTAAGAGCAACAGCATTTGGTCTGCTAGTCGCTATACCAGCGACTATTTTGTACACCATCTCATTGCGAAAAGCTGAGGTTAAGGTTGCGGAATGGAAAGTTTTAAACGGTTCAGATGATGCTAAATAAGGTCAAGCGCTTTGATGAGATGAATGTAATCCCATTCATCGACATCATGCTGGTACTTCTCGCTATTGTATTAACTACAGCATCGTTCATCAATCAGGGGCTTATTCCTGTCAATCTGACAGAAACAGCAAATGCCGATGCTAGCGGAGAGCAAACCGAAGCTATTTTTATTTCTGTCGATGAAAAAAATCAATTTTATCTCGGAGAAGAGCTCTTAAACGAAGAGCAACTTAAGGTTGAGCTTGCGGCATTGCCAAAAAACCAAGAAATCAATCTTCGTATTGACCGTATTGCTAACTTTGAGCCTTTCACGAAATTAATGGATTGGTTCAAACAGCATGAACTGACCAATATTTATTTGCAAACTGAGCAAAAATAAACAACCATGCAAAAAATTATTATTGGTTGGCTATCGTCAATCGCTATCCATCTTTTGTTAGTGATTATCGTCATGTTGGCGTACTTGCTTTTTTTTAGTAGTTTTTCAGCTAAAGAAACGCCGCCAGCAGCGCCGCGTATTTCATTGAGCCAACTTGTTCAGCAAGCGCCAACCGTTGCTGAAGTGCCGCCAAAGCCCGAGCCAAAACCTGAGCCAATACCTGAGCCAATACCTGAGCCAATACCTGAGCCAATACCTGAGCCAAAACCTGAGCCAATACCTGAGCCAATACCTGAGCCAAAACCTGAGCCAATACCTGAGCCAATACCTGAGCCAATACCTGAGCCAATACCTGAGCCAATACCTGAGCCAATACCTGAGCCAAAACCTGAGCCAAAACCTGAGCCAAAACCTGAGCCAATACCTGAGCCAATACCTGAGCCAATACCTGAGCCTGTTCAAGATATTCAACCTGTCGAAGAGCTTGTACAACCGCTGGTTACTGAAGCTGAGCTGGTTGAACCCACTCCGGTTGCTCCGCCAGCAGAAACTAATGAACAAGTAGTGCCAGAAGCTAAGCCTGAGCCTAAAGCTTCGGTGGGGATGAGCCCTGTGGATCTTGAGAGTTTCGCTCGACAATACTTGAGACCTGCCATTGAGAAGAATAAAGAGTACCCGCGATTAGCTCAAAAACGTAACATAACTGGCACGGTTGTAGTCGCTTTCAATATGAAAAAAGACGGTTCCGTAACTAACATTCGAATTATCAATAGCTCAGGCAATAAATTGCTTGATAACGCAGCGCTTAAGGCCATTCAAAACGGGGCAGTTTTGTTTCCGAAGTTGCCGCCTGATGCGAAAGCTGTCGAGTCATTTTCTATTCCACTTAACTTTACTATTGCCAACTAGAAGCCAACTAGATAATCAGCTCTCAACTTTTTGTGATTATTTGAGCTTTATCGCTATGCTTAGAGCTCTTGTAAATTGATACATAAAGTGAGTTGATGACAATGGTGACTATAAATAAGAAAGCACCCGTCATGGTGACAGGGGCAACAGGCTATGTGGCAGGCCTTCTGGTTAAAAAGCTGCTAGAAGAAGGATTAACCGTTCATGCGCCGGTTCGCGACCCTGATAACGCGGACAAACTAAAATACCTCAATGCGATCGTTGAATCGACCCCGGGCTCGATTGTTTACTTTGCCGCCGATCTTTTCTTGAGCCGGGCTCTTACGACGAAGCTACACAAGGTTGTGAGTTAATCTTTCACACAGCGTCACCTTTTTCAGTTGGTGTTGATGATCGTCAAAAAGACTTGGTCGATCCAGCGGTTAAGTGCACCGAAAATGTGCTTAGCAGCGCTTCTGCTAGCCCCCTTGGTTAAACGCGTTGTATTAACGAGTAGTGTAGTGGCCATTTGCGGCGATAACGTGGATGTGCATGCAACTAAAGAGGGCAAGTTCACCGAAGATTACTGGAATACCTCAAGCTCATTGACGCATAACCCTTATCCTTTTTCAAAAACTGAGGCTGAAAAAGCCGCATGGTCAATTCAAAAATCACAAAAACAATGGAATCTCGTGGTGATCAAACCGAGTTTGGTGATCATTACCCAATAGCAAAATCGGTTTTGCCAAAATGGATGCTCTGGTTGTTTGGCTCGATCGTGGACAAAACAGTAACCCGCACGATGATCAGCAAAAATGTTGGCATTCCAGCGCTATTTGATAACAGTAAGAGCCAGAGCGAGCTAGGTATTCAGTATCGCTCGCTTGAGCAGTCAATGAATGAGCACTCTCAACGGTC
The DNA here is from genome assembly GCA_034190675.1 of Pseudomonadota bacterium. Lineage (GTDB taxonomy): Bacteria > Pseudomonadota > Gammaproteobacteria > Pseudomonadales > JAXHSS01 > JAXHSS01. The sequence continues at coordinate 1,177 of JAXHSS010000076.1, read as the reverse complement.
GTGCTCAGCTATTTAGGGAAAGCCTCATACGCGCATGAAAAAGCGGTTTGGATTAGCCCTTGTGTATAGTGATGTTGAGGGTTATTAAATAAATCCATCGAGTTTTGCGCATATTCGACCACTTTGCCTGATTTTAACACCATGATCTTGTGGCTTAATGCTTTAACAACGGCGAGATCATGGCTGATAAACACATAGCTCATACCCGTTTGCGCCTGCATTTCTCTTAATAGCTCAATGATCTGAACTTGGTTGGTTCGATCCAGCGCTGAGGTAGGCTCATCGAGAACTAAAAGTTTTGGCTCAAGCAAAAGAGCGCGAGCAAGCGCGACACGCTGGCGTTGTCCACCCGATAATTCATGCGGATAACGGCTCAGGTAGTCCTCTGTTAAGTTCATCCGTTTGAGCATCGCTTTAGCTTTTTCTAGGCGTCGTTGCGCATTCAAAGCCGTATGGATTTTCAGCCCTTCAGTCAAAATGCTGATGACTTGAAAGCGAGGATTTAAGCTGGAATAGGGGTCTTGAAAGACGATTTGTATATCCTGACGAATGGGCTTCCATTGTTTTTTGTTCAGCTTAATCAAGTCGTGTTGTTCAAAAAGTACACGCCCTTTGGCTTGTTGTAAATCGATTAGCGCGAGGCCCAGCGTGCTTTTTCCTGAGCCGCTTTCACCGACAATGCCGAGCGTTTCTCCTGTATTTATATCAAAGCCGACACCGTCAACGGCCTTGGTATGAGCAACGGTTCTTTGAAAAACGCCTTGTTTGATGGGAAACCAAATCCGCAAGTTTTCAGCTTGTAGGCGAGTTTGTTGCTCAATTTGATGAGTCGGTGGCAGGCCATCTGGGACGGTATGAAGTAATGCTTGGGTATAGGGTTCTTTGGGGGCTAAAAACAGATCTTTTGCTGATTGCACCTCGATTAATTGTCCTGACTTCATGACGCCAATGCGGTCCGCGTAGCGTTTTACGGTATGCAAGTCATGTGAGATGAAAATGATCGACATATTGCGTTCGGCCTGAAGCTTTTTCAGTAGCTCCATGATGGTTTTGGCAGCCGTGACATCTAAGGCGGTCGTTGGCTCATCGGCGATAAGAATATCAGGGTTATTAGCTAATGCCATAGCAATCATCACGCGTTGACGTTGGCCGCCAGAAAGCGCATGAGGATAGGAGC
>JAXHSS010000075.1:0-8971 GCA_034190675.1 Pseudomonadota bacterium | reverse complement strand
TTTCATAGCTAACACTCGGATGAGCAAATGGAGAATAAGGGCTGAACTGTAAAATCAATGCAAAACCGTAAAGTTCACTCCAGTGCTTAGCAAAAGTCGTATACGCAGCTAAATCATCAAACAAGTTGGTCGCGCCAATGGCTTCATAGTCCGCGACTACATCATTGATATAATGTACAGCGGTTGCAGCAATACACGCTTCCCATGCTTGAGCAGCAATCTCTGCCTGCTCTTCAACCTCAGCTACTTCGGCGCTGGTTAAATCACCCCCTCTCAATGCATAGGCATTTAAAATGGCACGACCCGTCAAGAATGCATCAAACGCCACTTTACTATAATCCGTTACGCCATTGCTGCCTCGATCACGCTTACCGCAATTAACGGCATGACCTAAGTTATACTCAGAACCTAGATCAATTTCAGTATCAGCATTGTGATCCCAGAAAACGTTCTTTTCGCTCGTCGTTGCTTTGCCTGCAATTTCATCATCGGTAAAACTGCCGTAAAAACGTGATGCACCAAAATAACCGAAACCTTCATCCCACTTATGCTCATTGTTGGTATACGTTTTACCATCGAGGACGTCATTATTGCCCGCCGCAGTCCAGTCTGTAGATAAGTAGTCTGCTGTCCCTTGGTTAAACGCAATCGCGCCGCGTAGGAACTTTTCGATCAACTGTGCAAAGTCGACTCCTTCGTCGTTCACTGTTGCAGGTAGTGCTTCTTCACCATTAGCTGTTGTAATTGTTGGCGCCGGAATGCTGTCTAGGTGCATCTGGAAACGCGATACGAGATCATCATAAACCGCTTCGCCATCGGCTAAATCGCCGGGATAACCAATAATGGTGTCATACTGCAAGTGCGCGACTTTATCATTGCCCGCAATTTTCTCAGCCAGTGTTTTACCTGAGCTAATATCGTTATATGTTGGACTTGGAACCAGTGTCACACTGGCTGCTGTTGGGTTTGATGAGCTCAACGCAAAGCCGTAATTATTTGCGCCATTCGTAGCGCTGTCGAAGTCAAAATACGTGCTTAGCGCCTCATCAATATCATCATCAAAATCGGCCCCAGCAACGCCTTGATCAATTAAGTCTTCAAGCAGAACAATACGAAACGTTTGGCCTGAGTAACTAACCGTAGATTCACCATTGGCATCATAAAACTCGTAATCTGTTGGAACAACAAGCGAGTCAGAACCGTTATCACCTGATGATGATCCACCACAACCTGTCAAAACGGCAGCAGCAATCACACTTAAACTGAGGGCTAATTTTGTTGGCGCAAATTTCATGATTATATCCTATTGAGTCCTATTGAAAATCAAGAGACACAGTAATGTTATTGAGAATCATAGTCAACAGAAAATCAAATAAAAACGCAGATTATTCTCATTTAGATCAAATAATCTGCGTCTTAGTTTTTTGCCGTTGCTTTTGCCCCCCCCCTTAAACTTGCGGCTTCATATGCGGGAACAGAATCACGTCACGAATCGATGGCGAATCAGTAAATAGCATGATTAAACGATCAATACCAATGCCCTCGCCTGCTGTTGGCGGCATGCCGTATTCAAGCGCGGTGATATAATCGGCATCATAGAACATCGCTTCATCATCGCCCGCTTCTTTTTCCTGCACTTGTTGTTGAAAGCGCTCAGCTTGGTCTTCGGAGTCATTTAGCTCAGAGAAGCCATTGCCGATTTCACGCCCACCAATGAAAAACTCAAAACGATCCGTCACAAACGGGTTTTCATCATTGCGGCGCGCCAGCGGTGATACCTCAGTTGGATACTGGGTAATGAACGTCGGCTGAATTAAGCGATGCTCAACAGTTTTTTCGAAGATCTCGATTTGAACCTTGCCCAAGCCATAGCTTGGCTTAATTGGAATACTGAGCGACTCAGCAACTTCTGTGGCCACCTCAAGCGTTGATAACTGCTCTTTGGACAACTGCGGGTTAAAGTGCAAAATTGACTCAAGCACGGTCATTCTGGCAAAAGGCTGAGCAAAATCGAAGACTTCGCCTTGATAGTCAATCTGCGTCTTGCCAACCACATCTTGAGCTATGCCTTTAAGCATCTCTTCGGTTAAGTCCATTAAGTCGGTATAAACCGCATAGGCTTGATAAAACTCAACCATCGTAAATTCAGGGTTATGTCGAGTCGACAGTCCTTCATTTCGAAAGTTACGGTTAATTTCAAAAACGCGTTCAAAACCGCCAACAACCAAACGCTTCAAATAGAGCTCAGGGGCAATACGCAAATACATGGGTAAATCCAATGCATTATGATGCGTTTCAAACGGCCGCGCTGTCGCTCCACCTGGGATGACTTGCAGCATAGGTGTTTCGACTTCCATAAACTGCTTTTTGGTCAGAAACTCGCGGATATACTGGATAATTGCTGAGCGAAGTTTAAATGCCTCACGCGTTTCCTCACTCATAATCAAGTCAACATAACGCTGGCGGTATTTCAGCTCTTGATCGGCTAGTCCGTGAAACTTCTCAGGCAAAGGCTGTAGATTTTTGGTGAGCAACTGTGGCGTCTGCATATCAACATACAAATCACCCTTGCCAGATTTTTGTAAAACACCCTTGGTCGCGACAATATCACCAATATCCCAAGATTTAACCAGCGCTTGGGTGTCTTCATCAAAGGCCTTTTTATTAAAGTACAGCTGTATTCGATCCGACATATCTTGAATAACCAAAAACGGACCGCGTTTAAGCATCAAACGACCCGCCACTGAAACTTCTTGGCCTAGTGACTCAAGCTCTTCTTTACTCTTTTGTCCGTATGTTTGCTGCAAGTTAGCTGCCCAATCCTCGCGCTTAAACCCGTTCGGGAACGCTTGGCCTTGCTCACGCAACTGTTGTAATTTTTCGCGTCTTTCGGCAACTAAACGATTATCTTCTGTGCTCATATCTGCTGGCTCCGTCTTGTCTTGATCAAGTCGTCATTCAATAAAGCGCGTATTCTAGCGCGTTAAGAGCGAATTAGAAATGCGTAAACACGCGTTTCATCCGCCGCAAACATCAAGGAGCTGACTAACGTTTAGACATCACTCAAGCACAATATAAAACTCGAAAGTAAATAAGGTAAAGGGCTTTTCATAATTTCCGATGCAATGACTCGTTCGACCAGTATCCTAGCCTTTGATGGCTTCCTCCCCCTTGCTTGCACACTAAGGATTGCCAGTCGGTGCTTGCTATAGCGTCTAGTGGTGATCAATGTGATTATCGAGGTTTAATGCGTCTATTAACTGAGCAATGGCCAATAAGCTGGCGCGAGAGGTCAACAAATCATTCGCGGTATCGTGTTTGCAAAGTAGAATGATCGTAAGCCTTGAGTTGTGCACCCATTGGGTGACGGCCTGTTTTGTCGCTACCAGTATGCAGCTAAGGCTTTATACGTTTTAGGATTTTCTATTGTTAAAGTCAGAACAAAATTGATTTATCACGTGAAATTATCACATCAACACCTGAACGAATAAGAGATGCCCTAGCTGCTCTCTTAGAGAAGCGTAACAATACTCTTGTATTCGTTATAGATATACCAAAAAGCAAAGGTAAAATAATTGTAAGCACGAATTTCAAAGAGCAAGGGGAATTCACCAACAGCATTAGATCTGCAAGCACTGCTCCTTTGAATAATCTAAAGCCGGGTAATTATCAGCCATTCCAAGGTTCAATAAAATAAAAAAGACCAGCTTAAAGAAAAGCTGGCCTTGCAATTTGTTGCACTACTTACCCCTGTAGTCGAGTGGCTGTTAAGCAAAAAGCTGGTACTGGGGAATATCTAACCAAAACAACAATTTTATTATCTAGTTTTCGCAGAATAAACGCAAATTAATCACTATTTAAACGGCCCTGACGAGCCGCCAGTATAGGCCTAAAGCGTGCTTTGCAACAAACAAACAACCGAACGATTAACGATAAATTACGTTTGTAAGCTCCTGTTTTACAAACCCATTTTTAGACTAGCTTCTATGAATGGATCTAGGTCACCATCCAGTACGGCTTTGGTGTTGCTCGATTCGATATTTGTACGCAAATCTTTGATGCGTGATGAGTCTAAAACGTACGAGCGAATCTGGCTTCCCCAGCCAATATCTGACTTGCTGTCTTCGAGCTTTTGCTTTTCAGCATTACGCTTTTGCATCTCAAGCTCGTAGAGCTTGGCACGTAATTGCTTGAATGCTTCATCCTTATTTTGGTGTTGTGATCGACCATTTTGACACTGAACCACGGTATTGGTCGGTAAGTGCGTAATTCGCACTGCCGAGTCGGTACGGTTAACGTGCTGGCCGCCTGCGCCACTGGCGCGATAGGTGTCAATACGCAAGTCCGCTGAGTTAATCTCAATTTCAAAACTGTCATCAACCTCAGGAGAAACAAATACCGACGCAAATGAGGTATGACGGGCATTGCCTGAATCAAAAGGCGACTTACGAACCAGTCGATGGACTCCCGTTTCGGTTCTTAACCAACCAAAGGCATAGTCACCTTCATATTTAATGGTCGCACTTTTAATGCCTGCGACATCACCAGCTGAAGCTTCGATCAGCTCGGTTTTAAAACCATGCGCCTCACCCCAACGAAGGTACATGCGCAACAGCATATCGGCCCAGTCTTGAGCCTCTGTACCACCTGAGCCTGATTGAATATCCACATAGGCATTTGCATGATCCATCTCGCCATTAAACATCCGTCGAAACTCAAGGCTTTCTACATTTAGTTTCATCTGCTCAAGATCATCAACGATGCTCTGAATCGTTTCCTCATCTTGTTCCATTTCCGCTAATTCAAGTAAATCCTGAGACTCAGATAATTGCACATCCAGCGTTTCGATCGTCTTTACAATTGTCTCCAAGGATGAGCGTTCCTTGCCCAATGCCTGAGCATTGTCTGGGTCATTCCAAATATCCGGGTTTTCAAGCTCGCGGGTAACTTCTTCTAAGCGTTCTTTTTTAAGATCAAAGTCAAAGATACCCCCTAAGCGAATCGGCTCGCTCTTGGAGATCTTTAATTAGGGAATAATGAGGATTAAGCTCCATAAATTACTTCAACTCGTAAATATGGTAAGTCTCTGGAATATACTGGTCGAGACAGCTGCTGACATAAATCGCCGTACTTGGGATACCCTGACCCGTTTTGTAAACGTGAAATATGCGCTCAACCAAATTTTCTGGTTTGATAAACACATCAGCGTCGACCTCAACCCAAAGCACGATCTTACGTTGAGCAAAAAGATACTCAGTGTGTCGAACCGCGGCATCGATAGGTAGTTGTAACGTAAACTCGCCCTCAAGCTTGTCAATCGCGTACTTATGAATTGTTTTCATCGCACTCACTCCAGCAATTTTTCAGACTAGTTTACATAAAAAAAGAGCGGTGATGAACACCGCTCTTTTCGAAACTGCTTAGGATAGTCGGGGTTAAACCTTTTCCTTAATGCGAGCTGCCTTACCTGTACGTTCACGAAGATAGTAAAGCTTAGCACGGCGAACATTACCTTTACGCTCTACTTTAATACCCGCAACGAGTGGGCTATGTGTTTGGAAAACACGCTCAATACCAACACCGTGTGAAATCTTACGTACAGTGAATGAAGAGTTTAGACCACGGTTTTTAACCGCTAGTACCACGCCTTTGAACGCCTGAATACGCTCACGGTCGCCTTCTTTTACTTTTACGTCAACTGTGACGGTGTCGCCTACCGAAATGGTTGGCAGGTCGCTTTTAAGCTGTTCATTTTCAATTGCTTGAATAATCGCTTTCTTGTTACTCATGGAATACTCCACTTGCCGAATCTTGGGAAAAGAGGCGCTATTTTAAGGAATTTACTGAAAACTTCAAGGACTTATTCTGTTTATTTCTTGTTTTCTGGCAATAAATCAGGACGCCATTCTCGCGTTAACGCCATGGACTGCTCTTCACGCCAGGCCTCAATCGCCGAATGATTACCGCTAAGGAGCACCTTTGGCACTGACAAGCCGTCCACTTCTTGAGGTCTTGTATAATGCGGACAATCCAGCAGCCCCTGTCGACCCGAAGAAAACGAATCATATACGGCTGAGTCGCCAGCACCCAATACACCGGGTAGCAGGCGAATAATCGCATCCATCATGGTCATAGCGGCCAATTCTCCACCACTAAGCACCATATCGCCAACTGACCACTGATCATCAACAAAGCGATCAATAAAGCGTTGATCAACGCCTTCATATCGACCGCAAACAAAAATAATCGGCGTTTGCTCATTTGCCTGCTGCTCAGCTAACGCTTGGTCAAACCGTTGCCCAAGCGGTGAAAGCAGAACCACTTTAGCCTGCTCAAACTCGGGATATTGCTCACGAATCGCATGAACAGCATCTGCTAACGGCTGATACATCATTACCATACCAGGCCCGCCGCCAAATGGACGATCATCCACCGTTTGATGAATATCCGAAGTGAATTGCCTTGGGTTCACCTGATGCAAAACAGCCTGCAGATTGGTAAAAGCACGCCCCACCACTCCCTGCTTTGTTAATGAATCAAACATCTCAGGAAACAAGGTGATCGCAGCAAAATGCATCATGTTAAAATTCTGGATCCCAATCGACCGTAATCATAGCGAGCTCAAGATCTACTTGAAGGTCAAATTGCTCTGGAAGATAGGGAATCATGCGCTCTCGACTGTCAATACTTGAAGGTGTGGGCTTGATCACCAAAACATCATTTGACCCAGTTTCAATCAGGTAGGCCACCTTGCCCAGCAACTGCCCTGATGGCGTCTGAATATTTAACCCTTCAAGGTCGCGCCAATAAAAATCGCCCTCTGGCAATGCCGCTAAATCTTGCGCCTTGGCATAAATAAACGCGCCTTTTAGCGCTTCAGCCTGATTGCGATCCGAGCATTGTTTTAAGTGAACGTGAAACAGCTTGCCCTGTTTCTGATGAGAAGTGACATCCATCGATTGCACTTGGTCGGTCGAGAAGCCGACCCACCAAGGCGAATACGAAAATAGATTATCGGTAGGTTCTGTATAAGAAAAGGCTTTTAACCAGCCTTTAATGCCATAAGCAGACGTGAGCTTACCAATGACAATAAACTCATCTGCAGACATACGGATTATTCAGCAGCGACTGCCGCCTCAGTTTTCTTAGCTTCTTTAACCAAGTTTGCTACGCGATCAGACATCTGCGCACCAAGACCAACCCAATGCTCAACACGATCAAGTTGAACTTCAAGACGCTTTTCCTGACCACGAGCTGTAGGGTTATAGAAACCAATACGCTCTAGGAAAGCACCGTTTTTCTGACGACGGCTATCCGCCACTGTAATTTGATAGAATGGGTTCTTCTTAGAACCACCACGTGCTAAACGAATAACAACCATTTCAACCTCTGAAAATCTATTTGCAATATCGAAGGGCGGGGATTATACACCACTGTTTTACCAAAGAAAACCCTATTTTACGGAATTTCTATCGACCAAATCCAGGCGGAAGGCCACCTTTTCCACCCATCATGTTCTCCATGCCGCGCATCATCTTCGTTGCGCCCTTGCCTTTCATCTTCTTCATCATCTTTGACATCATTTTTTGCTGCTTGAGCAAACGGTTTAATTCAGGGATATCTAGACCCGCACCAGCGGCAATACGCTTCTTACGCGAACCTGAAATCAACTCAGGCTTGCTGCGCTCTTGAGGCGTCATAGAGAAGATCAGCGCTTCCATATGCTTGATTTTTTTATCGTCCATTTGCTGTTGAGCCATTTGCACCATATTGCCCATGCCCGGCAGCTTGTCTAATAGACCTGCCATACCGCCCATATTGCGCATTTGCTCGAACTGATCCAGCATGTCATTAAAATCAAGCGCCCGGCCTTTTTTCATTTTGCGCGCAAATTTATCGGCCTTTTTCTTATCAATCTTACGTTCAGCTTCTTCGACTAGCGACAGTACATCGCCCATGCCTAAGATACGTGACGCTAAACGCTCAGGATGAAAGGGCTCTAGTGCATCCCATTTTTCACCCATACCGATAAACTTGATCGGTTTGCCCGTAATTTGACGCACCGACAGCGCTGCACCACCCGATGAGTCACCATCAGCCTTGGTTAAAACAACACCTGTTAAATCAAGCTCTTCATTGAATGCTTTTGCGGTATTTGCCGCATCCTGACCCGTCATCGCATCGACAACGAATAAGGTTTCTGTCGGCTTGATGGCCTTTTGAAGCTGGCTGATCTCATCCATCATCGCCTGATCGATCGCTAAACGACCTGCCGTATCGACGATAACCACATCATGAAAATGTTTTTTCGCATGAGAAATAGCCGACTCGGCAATCGTCACCGGCTTTTGATCTGTAGACGATGGGAAGAAATCCACCTCAACTTCACTCGCCAGTGTTTGCAACTGGTCAATTGCCGCCGGACGATAGACATCAGCAGACACCACCAATACTTTTTTCTTTTGGCGATCCTTTAAGTGATACGCCAGCTTCGCTGTCGTCGTTGTTTTACCTGCACCCTGCAGACCCGCCATCAATATCACTACAGGCGGCTGAGCTTTTAGGTTTAAAGCATCATTTTCCTCACCCATAACATGGACGAGTTGGTCATAAACCTCTTTAACAAACTGCTGGCTTGGGTTAACACTTTGCAGCACGTCCTTACCAAGTGCACGCTCTTTGACTTGCGCGATAAAATCCTTCACCACTGGCAAAGCCACATCAGCTTCCAAAAGTGCCATGCGCACATCACGCAACGCAGAGGTGATATTCTCCTCTGTTAATTTCCCTTGGCCTGAGATATTCTTGAGCGATTGTCCAAGACGTTCAGATAAATTTTCAAACATAGCGAATGCAAAATAGTTCAATCAAAAACAGTGGCGCAGTATATCACTCTTTGCGTCAATTGCGCCAATCGATCCGCCGTTAACAGGAACAGAATACGCCTATGAACGTTATTGCTCTTCTTGTT
>JAXHSS010000074.1:0-9002 GCA_034190675.1 Pseudomonadota bacterium | reverse complement strand
TTATCTGACTGTCACCTTATGGCCGACCCAATGGCTCAGTATAAAGGCGTTAACCCTTATGCCCGCTTATCGGCCCTGCTTGATCAAATTATGACTGAACATGGTGATACCGACGCCCTGCTCATTACTGGCGATTTAAGCCAAGATGACAGCCTAGAAAGCTACGGCTTATTAAAGCAATTACTGGATAAGACGGGCTTCAGCTATCATTGGCTGATGGGTAATCACGACCTGTCTCGTCGAACAATTAATGAGGCATTTCCGACGATTTCGCTAGCGCCTGAACATTTTGAGCTCCGTGCAAGACAAGAAAACAACCAGACATGGCAAATTCTACTGCTGGACTCACGATTTAGCGGCCATGTCGAGGGACGCCTTGCCCCTCAGCAGATGGCATGGCTTGAGCAACGACTAAAAACCCAGCAAGAGTCCGTCGTGTTTTTGCATCACCCAGTAACCGACACCGCTAGTCCAGAAATGAATGCTCATAGGCTGGTTGATGCCGATCATTTTGCGCAAATTGTTGAGCAAAACGCCCATCTTCGAGCGATTTTCCACGGCCATGTGCATCGTGAGATGCATCTTGATCTTCATGGCACACCCGTTTACGCAAGCCCGGCCACCAGTTATCAATACCAGCCTGATTTTGCTCTAGATCAACAACCTCCCGGTTATCGAGTGATCAGCTTAGGTGATCAAGTTCATACGTGGGTTGAACGCCTTGACTAAGCACGTTATCTACCTTCATGGCTTTGCTAGCTCACCAAAGTCGATCAAAGCGCAGCAAACTGCGGCGTTTTTCAAACAGCAGGGCTTAGAAAAGTTTTTATCTATTCCGGATTTAACACTCTCGCCTAAAGCGGCAATTGAGCATATTGAACAACTCATTGAGCAAATTGGGATTGATCACGTTGCTGGGTTTATAGGTAGCTCACTGGGTGGTTACTACGCGCATTTCTTAGCCGAACGCCATCAAAAACCTGCGGCTCTAATCAACCCCGCAATCCGCCCATTTGATTTACTCCAAGACCATGTCGGGCAAATTGACCAGTATCATGGCCAAGGCAAGTCGCTGTTTAAAGCCCAATATTTAGATGAGCTACTTGCTTTGCGCTGTCAGGTCAGCACGCCTGAGCGTTATCTTGTGCTATTACAAACGGGGGATGAGACCTTGGATTACCGCCAAGCTTTCGGGCATTTCCAAGCAACGTCTATGTATCGAGGCCTTGGGGGCAACCACAGTTTTGAGCATTTTGAAGATTTCTTGCCCATCATTTATCGCTTTTTGCTCGGATAAGATCAACCCTTAAAGAGAAGAGAGGAGAGATAGGCTCAGCTAGCCTATATTTAAGCGGAAGTTATCACTCTTCGCAGCTTATGCTGGGTACTTTTGGGGCTTATTTATTGCTGATTCTGCTTTTCAAGGAAGGCGTTTGCGTGCTCCTCACAGCAAAAAAACTGCGACTCTTTTAACACCCCCTCAGAGACTGGCACGTTCACATCGCAATAGCGACAGGCCTGCAGCGTATGTTGACTATCTTGACCATCGTCAGAAGGTTTATTGGTTGAGCTGCCTAAGGCGCTTGGCTTTTTGAAAAACCACCAATAAACAGCGGCAATCACCGCAATGAGTACGAGAAGCTTGGCCATGTTTTACCTCACAGATAAAAGATCGTTGCTAAGCCCAAGAAAATAAAGAATCCCATCACGTCGGTGATCGTGGTGAGAACAACGCCCCCTGCTAATGCGGGGTCGATTTTGAGCTTTTTCATCACTAAGGGTAACACCGCTCCCGAGAAGGCGGCAATAAGTAAGTTCAGGATCAAGGCCGCTGCAATAATGTAGCAAAGCGTCATGTCTTGGAACCAGACGATCGTGATCAGTCCCACGACCACAGCCCAGAGAAGGCCATTAAACAAGCTTACTAACATTTCTTTGCGAACTAAGTAACGACTATTGCTGTCGGTTAGATGCCCAAGCGCCATGCCTCGAATCACTAGCGTCAATGTTTGTGTCCCGGCAATGCCCCCCATGCTCGCGATAATAGGCATCAAAATAGCGAGCGCCACGACTTTTTCGATTGTTGCAGAAAACAAGCCAATTACCGTTGCCGCTAAAATTGCCGTCAGCAAATTGATTCCAAGCCAAAAAGCACGCTTTTGTATGGTTTTGCGCACTGGAGCAAATAAATCCTCATCGTTATCCATTTTCGCCAGCGCTTTTAAGGACTGCGTCCCCTCCTCGATGATAACATCAACAATATCATCGACGGTGATACGACCAATCAGTCGGTTATTATCGTCAACAACTGGCGCAGAAATAAAATCTCGGCGTTCAAATAAGTTAGCGACTTCTTGAATCGGCATGGTTGCGTTAATCGGCTCAAATTGATTATCAATGTATTCGTGAATTCGCTCATGCTCATCAGCTAAAATGATTTCACTCAGCGTAATTTTGCCTAAGTAGCTCATATCATCACGAACCACCCAAACCGCATCTGTGGACTCGGGAAAAGCACCTTTAGTTTTAAATAAATCCACTGCTTGGCGAATGGTTAGATGTTTTGGAACCGTGACAATATCCGTATTCATCAAACCGCCTGCGGTGTTCTCATCATAGCTTAGAATGTCTTCAACACGCTGACGCTCTTCATCTTCCATGAAGTCCATGATTTCTTCGGTTACTTCCTCTGGAAGCTCCTGAAGCATGTCTGCCAAGTCATCGGATTCTACATTGGCAACCACTCGAGAAGCGACCTCACGAGGAATTTCTTCCAAGTGCTCTGCTGCCAGCTCTTCATCCAAATAACCAAGAACACGACCACTGCGCTCTTCATTAATGTATTTCCAAACAGTTTTACGAATTTTCGGCGGGGAAATTTCAAGAAAGTAAGCGACATCCGACTCTGGCAGCTCAAGGATAATGCGGCGAATTTCGCTTTTATCATGATCGGCAATAGCCTGCTCGAGGGACGTTAGTAGCTTTTGCATTTTTCGCTGATTTTTCATTTTGGCTGCCCTCCGATCGAAGGCGCAATTGTAACAAAAAAAACGCTGGAAAGTGTTAAGTTGCTGTCATTTTCATGTCCCGATGCAGGACATTAAATCGGTTTTCAGGCATGCGCTTGGCGATCTCAGAAACCACATAAACCGAGCGATGTTGACCTCCCGTGCAGCCCACAGCTACCGTAAGATAACTACGTTCGCTCGACTGATATCGAGGCAACCACTGACCAAGATACTCGGTTATGCCATTGACAAAACCATCGACGATTTCATGGTTTTGCAAATACTCCCTCACGCCATCACCCAGTCCAGTTTGTTCGCGAAGATCCGCATCCCAATGAGGATTAGGCAATACTCTGGCATCGAATACCATATCAGCATGGCTTGGCAGGCCATTTTTAAAACCAAAAGACATGAGCACCATCGTTAATTGACTGCGATGATTTACCAACATATCCAGAATACGGTTTTTTAACGCCTGCAAAGACAAATCGCTAGTCAAGATGACTTCTTTAGACATCGACGCCAATTGATTGAGCGCCTGTTTTTCAAGCGTTAACGCGGTTTCCAAGCTCAAGTCTTGGCTGGACAAGGGGTGCTTTCTTCGAGTGGCACTAAAGCGCTTGATAAGCACATCATCCGTGGCATCCAGATAAATAATATTGATCTGATAGCGTTGAAAGAGCTCATCTAACTGCGTTAATTGGTTAGTAAGACGTTCAAGGCCGTTGCGAACATCTAAGCCCACACAGGCGCCTTTTATTGATGGTGCGTGTTGTTCACACCAATCAAAGAAGTTCGGCAACAAGGCCAATGGGATATTGTCACTACAGTAAAACCCTTGATCTTCAAACACCTTTAAAACGGTGGATTTGCCTGATCCTGAGCGGCCTGTAATGACATAAAAGTCCATATATTAGGTAATTCCTTGCTCTTGTAGCAGCTCATAAAGCGCTTCTGAGCTGGGCGCCTCACGCAGCTTATCGGCAAAGCCTGGCTGCAATAATTTGGTTCGAAAATCTGATAACACTTTAGCGTATTGCGGGCATTCGTTCGAGGGAACAAGCATCATCAGAAATAAATCGACGGGCTTTTCGTCTGCCGCTTCGAAATCGACACCTGTATTTAACGCGAAAAACACGGCAACGGCTGAATCAACCAACTCAGAGGAGCTATGTGGCATGGCAATACCACTGCCAATGGCTGTGCTACCTTTTTTTTCTCGTTCAATGAATGCGCTAAAAATATTGTAGCTGGCTTCATCATCGACCAGCTTGCCAAATAAGTGCGAGCCCTGTTCAAGGACTCGCTTTTTGCTGGTTGCATGAATGGACTTATATGTCCGTTCAGGGGTTAATACGGTTTGGGTCATAAGGTCACCCAAGTTTAAGATGGGCTGTATTCTAACTCCCGTGCTGTCTGGCGACTAGCTTTTCTTTGTGTTTGATTAGCTGTCGGTCCAACTTATGCATGGTTGCATCGATGGCTTTGTACATATCGTCTTCTTTGGCATCGGCAAATAGGTCATTGCCTTTCACGTGAAGTGTTACTTCTGCATGATGGAGGTTGCTCTCTAAGCCTAAGATAGCGGTTGCAGAGGTAATTTGGTCAAAGTGTCGTTCGAGTCGCTCGAATTTTGTTTGTGCGTAAGTTTTTAACGACTCAGTGACGTCGATATTTTGACCACTAACGATTAGTTGCATAGTGCCTCCTAGAATGGATGTTTGAAAGGGGGCAATGTGATACGGCGTTTTGTTTCCGTAAAACCTTTGCCTCTCAATTTCATTAAAGACCCATTAAATTGCTTTGTCAATCAGAAGCGTTAAATGCGTTTTTTCCGTAAACTTGATGAGGGAATTTGTAAAGCTTCACGATATTTTGCCACCGTGCGTCGAGCAATTTTTAACCCATGCTGCTCGCCAAGATGATCACATATTTTCTGGTCGCTCACTGGTTTTCTTGGATCTTCCTTAGCAACAATTTCTTCGATAAACGACTTAATCGCTGTTGAAGAAACATCCAGACCATTTTGAGTGCCAATATGGCTTGAAAAGAAAAACTTAAGCTCATATACGCCATAAGGCGTCGCCATAAATTTACCGGCTGTCGCACGAGACACTGTTGATTCATGCAGCTCCAGCTCTTCAGCGATGCTTTGCAGTGTCAGCGGTTTCATCGCCTTCTGCCCTTCTTGAAAAAACGCTTGTTGGTAGTGAATAATGGCATTACTCACTCTTAGCAAGGTGTGAAAGCGGTTATTAATATTCTTGATCAAATCCTGCGCTTGGCTGAGCTGTTGGCGAATGTACTTTGCATCATCTTTCATTCTTATGGTTTTAATCATACGCTTATAAAACGGGTTAATGCCTAAGTTTGGCACCACGTCTTCATTAAGCTTAGCGACAAACTGTTCGCCCTCTTGCGCGACCAAAACCTCAGGTACAATATAATCCTCAACGCCCAAATTCAGCGCTTGTGCTGGATAACGGTATAATAAAGATAACAAGTTCAAGCCCAGCTCGATTTCGTCCTTTTCAAGCTCTGTTTGAGCCTTGATTTGGCGAATATTTACCACCGCATCACCGCTTAAACCTTCTTTGACTAGTAAAAGCGCCTCAAGAAGACCAGGACGCTCACTTAAGTCACAAAGCTGCAAGAAACAAAAATCAATCGCATCACGAGCCCCAAAACCTGTAGGCTCCATTTGATTCAATGCCTGTCTTGCTAGCAAAATCTCACGAGTGGACACTGGCAACCCATCAATACGAACAATTTCAGATAGCTCCTCATCGGATTCGCTCAGAAAACCCTTTTCATCCAAGCAGTGAACTAGCTGAATAATCACCTCATCGTCTGCCCCTGAACCACCGCATTCTTTGACTTGTTCGAGCAAATGATCAACAAAGCTATCACTATTTTGCCTGATATTTTGCCAAGGGATTTCTTGCACAGGTCGTTGAGCTGAGCCACCCCAGTCTTCATCGATCATCTGCCAAGTCACGTCTAAACTCAGCTCATCAGGAATAGTTTCGACTGATTCAGGCGCTGGGGTTTCTCTCGATTCGATCGACTCATGAGCGGATAAGTCTTTGCTGGAAGATGAGCCATAATCCTCATTAGCCTCATCACGAACCAATAGTGGATTGCTCTCTAGGAAATGTTCAATCTCTTGATGAAGCTCAACCGCATTCAGCTGAAGCAAACGAATAGCTTGTTGCAACTGAGGCGTTAAATTCAGTCGCTGGGTTTGCGAAAGAGAGAGGTTTTGCTTCAAAATGAACCAAAAGTGTCAAAATAAAGCAAAATTCTAGACTGAATGCGTGCAATAGGCAAGCAAGATCAACCTTTTTTACAAGCAATATTCATGCCGACTTTAGATTATAGGGTGAAATCGTCACCCAAATAGGTCTCTCTAACCTGCTGGTTAGCAAGGATAGCTTCAGGCTGACCTTCAGCGATAATCGCGCCGTCACCGACAATATAAGCCCTCTGGCAGATCGACAGCGTTTCACGGACATTGTGATCCGTAATTAGCACACCAATATCATGCTCTTGTAGTTGCTTAACAATCGCCTGAATATCATGCACCGAAATGGGGTCAACGCCCGCAAATGGTTCATCCAGTAAGATAAACTTCGGATTTGCCGCTAATGCTCGGGCAATTTCCACTCGACGCCTCTCACCACCAGACAGCGCCATCCCTTCGCTCTCAACAATATGGGTGATATGAAATTCATTGAGTAAGCGATCCAGTTCTTGAAGCTGAGATTTCTTAGTTAAATCGCGACGAGTTTCAAGAACCGCCATAATATTATCGCGGACCGTTAGTTTGCGAAAAATCGACGCTTCTTGCGGTAAATAACCCAATCCATGACGAGCGCGTTGGTGCATGGCGGATTGCGACACATTGCGATCATCAATAAAAATATCGCCAGCGTCGGCTTTAACCAAACCCACAATCATATAAAAGCAGGTGGTTTTGCCCGCGCCATTTGGGCCAAGCAGGCCAACGATTTCACCCGAGCACACCTCAAGCGAAACATCTTTAATAATCTGGCGCTTACCGTAGCTTTTCGCCAAATGCTTGGCATGTAAAATTGCCATTATTCCAGCCCTTCAAGCGCACGAGTATCCGGCGGAAGCGTAATCTTCACCCGTTTGTTTTGATCTTTCTTAGCAAAGATACGCTTTTGGTTCAGGTAATAGTCAATAAATCCGCTCTCTAATTTATTATCGCCCTGCACTAATTTAGCATTGCCCTGAAGTGCAATCTTCTGATCACGAACTAGATAATGAACAATGGAGGCGGATGCCGTTGTAATCGGCGTATCAGCCTGAGCCTTACGAACCGCTTTCGCTGGGCTGCCTGAGGCAATCGCTTTCACCAATTTGCCATCTTCTTGGTAAATATCTACTTTTTCAGCGTAGAGTGTTAGATCATCCTGCTGAATAACCACATTGCCGGAATAGCTTGCCACTCCCGTTTGTTGGCTAAACTCGGCTGTATCCGCCTCAATGGTAATCTCGCCAGATAAAGCTGGGTTAGGTGCGCCATGCGCTATGCTCATCATGAAGAACCCCGCCGTTAAGCCACCCAAAAGCAGTTTTGTAAGCGCTTTGATGAATGTCTTAGTCAGCGCGATAATACGTTTTAACATCGTGTAAAATTTTCACCGTTTGATTTTCTAAATCACCTCGAAGACCTCGACCTTCGAGACGCCCGTTATCGATCGTTACCACTACATCCGCCTCGGTACTAAGCACCTGATTTTCTTGGTCAATCAGCACATCATCAGTGGTTAAACTCAGGTCATATGCTGCATCTTCCTGAGTCACCATCACTTCATCACGCAGCAATAATGTTTTGCGTTTGATGTCCACTTCGCCATAGCGCCCAGAGACCTGCCAACCCCGTTGCTCACGGTCAAAAAACTCACCTTCTGGAGCAAAAAGCTGACCTGTTTCATCGGTGTAATGATGAAACTCAGTGCCCTTTAAGCGATAGTCCAACTGACCCTGTTCATCATATTGAGTCACCTGAAACTGCTGAATCTGATAATCCGAGGTTTTTTCTGCATCTGCCGCTGGCTCAGGGTCGGGCAACCAGTGAGTACGTGTGTACAACACGATCGCAACCAGGAGGCAAGCCATTAACGCATTAAACAGAAATCGAAACACTCGAGGCTTTACTCCGCCAATAAATATTCAGCCATCACATCATTCCAAACACCTTGCGCTTGTAATAATAGATCGACCACATCGACCATTACGGCCTCACCACCGCGCTTTTCAACAACCCAGTCTGCATGCTCTTTAAGTAAGGCTCTGGCATTAGCAGGGGCGATTCCCAAACCAACCCACTTAATGGGCGCCAAATCAGGCAAGTCATCACCAATATAGGCCACTTCTTCAGGGCTTAAGTTCAATTCTGCTAACAAATTTTTCAGCAAGACAATTTTCTTATCATTACCCTGATACACATGATCAATACCCAACTCTTTAGCTCGGCGAGCCACCATCGGCGACTGACGGCCGGTAATGATTGCGGTGCGAATACCGGCTTTTTCCAATAATTTTAATGCTTGACCATCTTGTGTGGTAAATGATTTTAGCTCTTCACCTGTAGAGGTGTAGGTCACTTTGCCATCCGTTAAAACCCCATCTACATCCATCACTACTAAGCGAACTGAGGCCGCTTTTGCTTGCACTGTTTGCATCATTGACTCCTAAACCAGACCTGCTTTGAACAGGTTGTGCATATTCAGCGCACCTACAACCTGCATTTGCTCGTCTACGACGAATAAACCATTGATACGTTTTTCATCCAAAATATTCAGCGCATCCACCGCCAGACTTGTCGCCTTGATGGTAATGCAGTTTTTCGTCATCACATCCTCAATGCGCGAGGTCTTAATATCCACATGATCCAACATACGGCGCAAGTCGCCGTCCGTAAATACGCCCTGTAGCTGACCGGATTCATTCACAATAGCCACC
>JAXHSS010000073.1:4976-9008 GCA_034190675.1 Pseudomonadota bacterium | reverse complement strand
CCAAACTTTGCGCAGCTCAGTAACTTCCAAACCTAAGTCCTGTGCATGTGTCGAGATCGTATTGACCACCATTGGGCAGACATCTTTAAATACGCGACGACCCTGTTGGTAGAAGAACTTATCGGCTTCACGGCCATCGCTATCTTCTGCAATGTTCATATAGCCGAAATTACTGCGAATATTGTTCGAGAACGTGGTTTTTAGGCGGGTATCCAAAACACGCAAAGCGCCAGTTGCCCTACAGGTATCCTCTCTTTCTAAAACGAGTGCTGCAGGAGCATCGCCAAAGATAAAGTGAGAGTCGCGGTCACGCCAGTTGCTTTGTGGCGAGGTAATTTCAGGCGTACAAACGACGACACATTTAGCTCGGCCTGACTGAATAGCATCCACCGCAGTTTGAATGGCAAATGTTGCTGATGAGCAAGCAACGCTCAAATCAAAGGCAAAGCCTTCAAAGCCTAATTCGTTTTGCATCTCGATCGAAAGCGCGGGATAAGCTCTTTGGTAGTAAGAACAGCCGCAAATTAGGGCATCGACGTCTTTTGGGTCTTTATTGGCTTGCGCTAACGCCTCTCGAACAGCGACAAGACCTTGCTCAGCCTGAAGCGAAAGCTGGTCATCGGGGCGTGGGTCAAAACGAACGCACATACGATCAATATCCAATGCGCCTTCTTTTTCAAATACATAGCGGCTTTTAATGCCTGAGGCTTTTTCAATAAACTCAGCGGATGAAAAGGGTTTTTCCTTGATCTCGCCAGCTGCAATTTGCTCGGTATGCTCTTGGTTAAAGCGCTCGGCAAACGCATTATATGATGCAACCAGCTCTTCATTGCTGATCGAGTGCGGCGGAATATTCAGGCCTGAGCCAGAGATCACAACTTGAGTCACAAAAACCCCTTTGCTTGGACGTCAAAAAGGGAGCATTTTATCACAGTTTTTTGATGGCTTGCTGTATTTTCTTTGCAGAAACTGGCTGGGCGGTACCTAGCTGCTGAGCAAAGCTTTGCACGCGTAGCTCCTGAAGTTGCCAATACATCGGCAAGCGCAACTCCCCCTCTGGAAGCTCAAGGCGCTCGAGCTGTTCATTTAGCTGATCGTGAAGATCATCCAGTGTCGCCATTTCTCGTTGATCACGGGATAAATTACCCTGAAGATTTTTCCAGCGAAGCTCGCAGGCCTGAAAATAACGGCCATAGTGCATCAGTGCTTGCGGGTCTGCTTTGAGAAGAAAGTCTTTTGCTAGTAGCTCATCAAATACCAGCTCAATGTCTTCAACCACAGGATCCAGCAATGCTGGTGCACGGCTTAGCTGTTTTTTAAGGGCATGATGCGACTTAAGCGCCTGATAAAGCGAAGCGCACAAACGCTTGAGCTGCTCAAACAGTTGCGACTTTTTTTGTGCTGAGCGCGCTAAAAACTCCTGCTCGGTGTAAATCAACGGCTGATCTGGGGCTAAAAACGTGGCCTCGCAGGCCGCAAGGCAAAGAGACTCGTATAAATAACTCGCCTCGCCCACCCGCGAATATAACAAACCTAAGGCCGAAAAATCAGGCAACTGTTTTTCCAAGCCTTTGAGCGTTTTTTGATGCACCAAATAGAACAAACGTCGCAGCCCCAAACGCATTTTCCAACGTGCTTGCGCTGCCTGATCCAGCAACATGACTTCCACTTGCGAGCGTTGGTCAATCAACGCCACATAGCTAGTAATCGTCATTTTCCCATGACGCTTATCTACGGTTTCTGGCAAATCACCAAACACCCATTGCTTTGCCTTTCGGCCAATAATCGGCTCATCCTGCTGAGCTAAAAAGCGGCTCGCTGTTTGGGAAAACTGCGACTGCAGGCTCTCCAAGTCATTGGAGACTTTGAGGATTTTACCTTTAGCGTTGGTCACCGCCACGGTCATTAACAAATGCGATGGCAGCATCACGTCCTGCCAAAGCTCTGAGGCAAAAGTTTTACCCGCCATTTTTCCTAACGCCTTAGCAACGGCCTCATGGAGGTGCTGGTTGGCAGGTCTTTGCTCAGCCACCAACCGATCATAGATGGCTCTTGCGTAATCTTTTGCTGGTACAAATTGTCGGCGGATCTGCTTTGGCAATGCCTTAATCAAAAAAAGCACTTTTTCTTCCAGAAAACCAGGGACAACCCAGCTAAGGTCTGCCTCTGATAGCTGATTCAACAAGACATTGGGCACATGCACCATAGCGCCGTCTTCGACAGTGCTTGGGTCTAGCTGATAACTGAGCTCAAAGCGTTGATCGGCGTAATGGATATGCTTTGGAAATAATGCCTCATCAGGCAATATCCCAGCCTGCTTAATAAACCACGCCTTCTCAAGTTTGAGTTGCTCGGCAAGCTTAGGCTGCTTCTCAAGAGCAAAGCGTAAGGTTTTTAAATCCCAAACAGATTCTGGCAATCGCTCATCAAAATACTGAGCCAGCTGCGATTCTTGCAATAGCTCTCCGCGTCGGCGCAGTTTAGCTTCCATTTCCTCCAGCTCATGTAACACCTGCTGGTTATGCTCCACAAAACCAAAGCCTGATAGCGCATTGGGCGCCAGCGCTTGCTCAATGAACACCTGCCTTGCTCCCTTAGGGTCAATTTTGCCGTAATCCACGGATTTGTCCGCATAGATCACTAAGCCAAGTAAGCTGCCTTTTTCTTTGGCGATGACTTTGCCTCGCTGTGCATGCCAAAACATATCTTGGTTACTCAAACTCAACATATGACGGCCGAGCTGCTCGATCCAGCCAGGCTTCACTTCGGCAAGAGTGTGCGCATAAACTTTTTGCGTCTCGAGTAATTGAGCGGCCACCAACCAAGCAGCGCCTGTTTTGAAGCGCACAGACCCCGGCCAAAGACCGACTTTTTTACCACGAACCGCAAGGTACTCGCCTTTGTTTTCGGTTTGCTGCAAGACTTGAGTTAACAGTCCTGAAAGAACCGCTTGATGGATAAAGTCTGCGGTATCATTGCTTTGGTCTCGCGTTTTTTTTGTCGATGTTGATTCGCCAGATGTCTTTGTTGGTGCTTTGAGCAAACTTTGCAGCTGCTGAACGTTATCGCGCCACTCGCGTAGTCGCTGATAAGAAAGAAAATAGGTTTTACACCACTTTCTGAGCTGATTTTGGCTCAAGGATTGTCGCTCTTTTTCTACTCGCTCCCATAATTTGATATACGATAAAAAATCCGAGCTTTCATGACGAAACGCTTGATGCTTATCGTCCGCCTGTTGGGCAAACTCTGTCGGGCGATCCCTTGGGTCTTGAATGCTTAAACCAGCCACAATAATCAGTACGGCATTGAGGCAGCCCAGCCGCTCGGCCTCGACCAGCATACGTGCAAAACGAGGCTCCATCGGAAGATGCGCCAAGCGCTGGCCGATTTGACTAAGCTTGCCATTGCCTTTAAGCGCCTGAAGCTCTTCGAGCAGTTGATAACCGTCGCGAATAAAACGCGGATCAGGTGCATCTAAAAATGGAAAGTCTTCAATACTGCCAAGCCCTAAAGACAGCATTTGCAAAATCACGGAAGCTAGGTTGGTACGACGAATTTCAGGGTCGGTGTATTCTGGACGAGCGTGAAAGTCTTCTTCAGAGTAAAGGCGAAAACACAGGCCTTCCATGATACGGCCACAGCGCCCTTTGCGCTGATTAGCGCTGGCCTGTGAAATCGGCTCGATCGGCAACCGCTGAACTTTGGTTTTATAGCTATAGCGACTCATTCTCGCTGTGCCCGAATCGATCACATAGCGAATATTGGGAACGGTTAACGAAGTTTCGGCCACATTCGTGGATAACACCACGCGGCGACCGCGCCCTTTTTGGAAAATTTTTTGTTGATCCTTGTTGCCTAAGCGCGAATAAAGCGGTAAAAACTCGGTATGTGCAAAATCCAACTTGCTAAGCGCGCGCTGAACTTCGCGGATATCACGCTCGGTGGGCAGAAACACCAAAACATCACCCGTAAGCGCAGGCTGTTTTCGCTCCAGTGCTTGAATCTCATCTAAACATTGAATAATGGTTTGAA
>JAXHSS010000073.1:3617-4876 GCA_034190675.1 Pseudomonadota bacterium | reverse complement strand
GCGCGCTGAACTTCGCGGATATCACGCTCGGTGGGCAGAAACACCAAAACATCACCCGTAAGCGCAGGCTGTTTTCGCTCCAGTGCTTGAATCTCATCTAAACATTGAATAATGGTTTGAATCAGACCTTCGTTATCGGTGCTGCTCGGCGGGCGATATTCCACCTCGACAGGAAAGCTTCTTCCAGATACTTCAATTACAGGAACTGGTGGTTGGCCCGCTTGCGTAAAATGCTCGGCGAAGCGCTGTTGGTCTAGCGTCGCTGAGGTGATGATCACTTTTAAATCAGGGCGTTTGGGTAATAACTGTTTTAGGTAGCCCAGAATGAAGTCGATATTCAAACTGCGCTCATGCGCCTCATCGATAATTAAGGTGTCGTATTGATTGAGATAACGATCACGTTGCATTTCGGCCAGCAAAATACCGTCGGTCATCACCTTTATACGACTTTGCGCAGAGGTCGTGTCTTGAAAGCGCATCTGATACCCCACCACATCGCCAATGGGGCTTTCAAGCTCTTCACTGAGACGCTCGGCGATATTTCTGGCGGCAATACGTCGTGGCTGTGTATGGCCAATGACGCCATGAATCCCGAGGCCTAGCTCCAAACACAGCTTAGGCAGCTGGGTGGTTTTACCTGAGCCAGTTTCACCAGCTACGATGACCACTTGATGCTGGCGAATCGCTTGTTTAATACGCTCTCTTGACTGCGTGACGGGTAGTTGCTCATTCCAATTAAGCGCATAAGCAACCGCTTGACGTTGAGCAACCGTTTGCAAAGACTGCTCAAGCCGTGACTGCCATTTAGGGTCTGAAATTGATGAAGGTTCTTTTTTGAGGCGCTGTATCAACCAATGACGGTCTTTTATTAGCGCCTGTTCAATGGTGTTTTTGTCTATCATTGAGCGGTTTTTTGCAGCTCTTGTTGCTCTTGTTGCTCTTGTTGCTGGGCTTCTAACTGATTAATGCGCTGTTGTAAGGCCGCATTTTTGGCCTTTAATTGCGCAATTTCCGTATTGAGCTGAAGCGTGTAATCATCAATTGGAAAAGGCTCACTGTTGTAGGATAAACAACCTGACAAGACAAGTAATAAAGCCGCGCCAAGCAGCCCTCGAGCATTAGTCATCGTGCTTGGCCAGCCAATCGAATATTGTTGGGTAGACTTCTTCTCGCACATGCTTGCCCTGTAATAGATCAGCATGGCCGTAATGTTCTTTTTGACCGTAGGCTTTGCCAAAACCAACCCACTTACAGCCATG
>JAXHSS010000073.1:0-3517 GCA_034190675.1 Pseudomonadota bacterium | reverse complement strand
TGGCCAGCTTTTTGGCTTAAGCCATGACCTCGAAGCTCCATGCTGTAGACTTTATAACCAGCTTGCAGCAAAGGTTTGACCAATGAGTTTTGCTCATCAATATCAAAGGTGATTCGGTTACTACCCAAGCCGTGGCATAACAGCACCGGTGTCGGTTTTTGCTCTACATTTTCTTGCGGCTGGTAATGACTAATAGCGAGCTCCCAGCCATCGGGTGTGGTGGTATAAAAAATATCCGCTGCAGCTTCTTTTATCTCATACTTTCTGAGTCGCGCGGCCGCTTTTTTGGTTAAAAACTTCATAATACCCTCTATACCTTCTTTGACTGCTTCACTCTTGGGTGCACATTATGATTTGAAAAAATCAATGATATGCGCTTCTTGCATCATAGCATCGTGATAACCTAACTCCATCAGTTTGCCTGTGTATTCGTTCTCAAATAGTAAATAACTCAAGGCCGAATCGCCAGAACCC
This sequence comes from Pseudomonadota bacterium, assembly GCA_034190675.1. Taxonomy (GTDB): domain Bacteria; phylum Pseudomonadota; class Gammaproteobacteria; order Pseudomonadales; family JAXHSS01; genus JAXHSS01. The sequence goes on along the minus strand of JAXHSS010000073.1, from coordinate 3,043 downwards.
TTTGACCCGCCAGCAAACTTACCCAACGACTTCATGGAATGCGGCAAAGCCTCACGAAACTCGTTGGCCATTTGGGTGAGTGATTGGCTTGGAAAAATATTCAATAAAGGAATACTGCGATAAGGCGTGTCCAGCTCGCTCGGATCAAGATGATGCGCCTTGGCAAAACTCAAAGCCTCGTTAATCCGCTCCAAACGCGTGATGTCAGTACGAAACGTATCTAAGAAGGCGCTGTTCATCACATGCGAGAAAATCTTAGCTATTGAGGGGGCGGGCGTGTCCTCTTCATACACTTCTGTGACGTTTTTTTCATCACTCACACCGATCACCACCAAGCGATCTGCGCCAAAATTAATCGAGCTACTTAACGGCGCGGTTTGGCCAATGGCGCCATCACTGAAAAAATGTCCATTGATTTGCCGCGCTGGAAATAAAAACGGAATCGCCGAAGAAGCCAGCAAATGATCCACCGCTATACTGGTTGGCACATAAGCTCGGCGTGGGTTCGGTCGATCCACTTCAGGCGCTCGGCCTTGATAAAAACAAATCGATCGACCCGTTTGGTAAGACGTCGCATTAATGCACAAGGTTGAGATCAAACCGCTGTCTATCGCTCGACCCACTTTTTTAAAGTTAACCACTTGTTCGAGCAAGTGCGCCAGTGGCTCATTGTTTAATAAAGCAAAGGAGCTGCGTTTTTTCTTATCTCCGCCACTACCAAAACTGTCAAGAATGGTCCCTAGAAAATCAATAATCCGTGTTTTGAACACCTGCTCGCTGGACAGATTAGCCCAAACCCGAGATAAAGAGTTAATGCCTAATTGAAAATTATGCGCATGCGCTGCCAAACCGGCTGCATTCAATGAGCCTGCCGAGGTGCCTGAAACAATCTCAAACGGCAACGGGGATTTTTTGGGAAGAACTTCTGCTATAGCGCGCAGAACGCCGACCTGATAAGCCGCTCGTGCTCCACCGCCTGAGAGCACCAGCGCTGTTTTTTGCTTAGGCATCGAGTTTATTGTTTTTACTGTTTGCCATTACATCATATGATTTTGGGTCGGTGACCATCTCAGCTTTTGAGTCAGAATCGCATTTTTTTGGGTCGCCACCGCAAATTTCGCATTCACCCATTTCCATCTGATTCAAACCCCCGCAGGTACCTTTGATCGGCTTATTTGAAAATATAACGCCAACGGCCATAGCACCAACCACAACGAGCATGATCAAAACCGAAAGTATAATAGTCGCCATAAGAGTAAAACTTTCTAACAAATCATCATCTTATACCAGTCTATTTCTTGTTTCTACCCTCGCATTCACATAGAATTCCGTGTCGCCTAAATACTTCACGAGGAATTCGCATGTCCATTCCATCCGCCTTTTTTCAAAATTTCTTAGGCCCTTCTCCGACATGGTATAAACAAATCATTATTGCCTTTTTGATCATCAACCCGATCTTATTAATCGTTGCCGGTCCTTTTGTGGCAGGTTGGGTATTGATTCTAGAGTTTATTTTCACACTGGCGATGGCTCTTAAGTGCTACCCGCTTCAACCTGGCGGTCTGCTCGCTATTGAAGCATTAGCCATTGGCATGACCTCGCCTGATTTAGTGCTTCATGAAATTCAGGCAAACCTCGACGTACTCTTGCTATTGATTTTCATGGTGGCGGGTATTTACTTCATGAAAGACCTTTTGTTTTTTGTGTTCAACCGTTTGCTACTCAAGATCAAAAGCAAAGTCATGTTGTCGCTGTTCTTCTGTTTTTCGGCGGCGATTTTATCAGCTTTTTTGGATGCCCTTACCGTTATTGCCGTGATTATCAGCGTTGCTGCGGGTCTTTATGCCGTTTATCACCGCGTGATTACGGGTCATGAAGCGGAATACTCAAAAGAGCCAACGAATGAAAAAGGCATTCTGGATCGCTCGGATCTTGACCGTTTTCGCGCCTTTTTACGCAGCATTATGATGCATGCCGCCGTAGGTACGGCCTTGGGCGGCGTGTGCACCTTGGTTGGTGAGCCTCAGAACTTGGTTATTGCTCACGTAGCAGGCTGGAACTTCGGTGAATTCATTATCCGCATGAGCCCGATTACCTTCCCTGTGTTTTTCGCAGGTCTTTGTGTGTGCATGTTGCTTGAGAAGTTTAAAATCTTTGGCTACGGCGAATCGTTACCAACAGATGTTCGCCGAATTTTGAGCGAAAATGCAGCCGCAGAAGATACAAAACGTACATTGAACCAAAAGATCATGTTGGTTTGCCAGGCCGTGATTGCCATTTGGCTGATCATAGCCTTAGCGCTTCATTTAGCCGCTGTGGGCTTGATTGGTTTATCGATCATTGTTTTAGCGACCTCATTTACTGGCGTTGTTGAAGAGCATCAAATCGGCAAGGCCTTTGAAGAAGCTCTGCCATTTACTGCGCTATTAGTCGTCTTTTTCGTGGTGGTTTCTGCTATTGAAGCCAATGGCTTATTTAGCCCGATTATCGATGCGGTACTGCATATGCCACCTGATAACCAAGCCAGTATCTTCTACCTAGCTAACGGTATTTTGTCAGCCATTAGTGATAATGTTTTTGTTGCTACGGTTTATATTAACCAAGTTGCTGATGCATTAGCGGCGGGCACAATCACACGAGATCAGTTTGATGTATTGGCTGTAGCTATTAACACAGGAACAAATATCCCAAGTGTTGCTACGCCTAATGGCCAAGCTGCTTTCCTTTTCTTGTTGACCTCAGCTGTTGCACCTCTGATTCGCCTGTCTTACGGCAAGATGGTCATCATGGCGCTTCCTTACACCATCGTTATGACCATTGTCGGCTTTATCTGCATCTTCTATTTCCTTGATCCGATGACCGAATGGTTTTATCAGATCGGGCTGATTGAACACCATACGGGTGGCCCTAATATTGGCAGTGGCGCTCACGGTGGCGGCCACTGATCCCACTCAGAAATAAAACCCGCCCAGAAATAAAAAAAGCTGAACCAAGGTTCAGCTTTTTTTCGCCTGATTATATCTTCAGATCACGTCTGCGCGTT
>JAXHSS010000072.1:0-9041 GCA_034190675.1 Pseudomonadota bacterium | reverse complement strand
TCACTAAGCGTGACGATAAGTGCATCTAGCTTTAGCTCAGACTTGAGCGCTTGAGCTTTTTGGTTGAACGTTTCGTTGTCAGCGCTTTTACCTTGGATCGCTTCAAATTCTGAAAGGTTCGGGGTAATTGCCGAAGCGCCTGTGTATTTAGTAAAGTCTTGGCCCTTGGGATCAACAATGACTGGAATGCCCTTGGCGCTTGCGGCGCTAATGAGCGTGCTGAGTTTTTGCAGGGTACCTTTGGCGTAGTCTGATAAAATAATGGCGTCAAAATGGTCCAACTGGCTAATGAGTTGGCTTATGAGCTGATCGCTTAATTGGCTTGAAAAGGGTTGTTCTTTATCGATGCGTAATAATTGTTGGCTGCGACTCATGATGCGCAGTTTATGAATGGTTTGCGCTTCACCATGGTAGAGGCAGTGATCGTTAATTCCCTGAGCTTTTAGCGCCTGGCGAATCGTTTCACCCGCTTCATCCTCACCTAAAATCCCAGCGAGGCTGGCTTTAATACCGAGTTTGGCTAGGTTGTTGGCCACATTGGCCGCACCACCTAGGCAGTGGTTTTGGGCGCTTTTGAGAACCACAGGGACGGGCGCTTCAGGAGAAATTCGCTGAGTTGCACCGTGCAGGTATTCGTCCAGCATGATGTCGCCGATCACGCAGATCGATAAATTTGAGAAGTCAGGGAGGTTTTGGCTCATGATGATAAGATGCTTTGATAAACGCGTAAGTTGCCCTCAATCATAGCGGGCACGGAAAAATGTGATTCTACGTGTTTTTGCAGGCGGCTGGCTAGTTTTTCACGTTTCTGGTCAGAGGCCAATGCGTCAAGAATCGCTGCCTGAAGCGCTGTTTCGTCTTTGGGAGGGATCAACCAGCCAGTTTGTTGATCAATGATGATTTCAGGAATGCCGCCCACCGCCGTGGCAATGATCGGAGTTTTTGCCGCGCCTGTTTGTAATAAGGAGACGCCAAGCCCTTCAGCTTCGGCTGGATGAACCAGCAAATCAAAGCAGCCAAACCAGTCTTGCAGATCATCACGAAAGCCAGCGAGCTGAACGATGCGCTCTAGGCCTTGTTCCTTAATGCTAGCTTGCAGGGCGTCTTTGGTTGGGCCTTTGCCGAAAAACAAGACTTTGACATTAGGCTGTGTTTTGAGGATTTCGGGTAATATATTCAGTAAATAATGATGGCCTTTGCGCTGAATTAACTGAGCAACAACGGCGATAACCACATCATCATTATCTACCGAAAAGGTTTGGTTAAATTCCTTGCGAGGTTTAGGGTTTTGATAAAACGCTGTAGGAATTGAGCTGTGCACGACATTGATTTTTTCTTTTGGCACACCTTGGCTGATCAGCACATCCGCGATGCCCTGTGAAATGCAGATCACTTGCTGATATAGCGGGTATTTTAGCTTGATCGCCAGCGATGCCTCAGGGTTGTCGACACGCCTTGATAGCACACATGGAGTGCCCGTGAACTTGGCCGCTAAGGCACCTAGTGTATCAGCACCACGGCGGCTATGAAGATGAGCAATATCGGGCTTAAGCTGTTGCATAATCTGCTTCATTTGACGCAATGCTTTAAAGCTCAGTTCATGTGGATAATCAATCTCATGAACCGTAGCATGCTTAGAACAGGCTTTGACGATGGCTGAGCCCTTCGGGCAAATTAGGTGGTTTTCCACACCTTTTTCGGTCAAGCCAGTGATGATCAGCTCGACTTGTTTTGCACCGCCGTATAAATGTTTGCCGGCTTCTATATGCAAAATTTTCATGCGCCCACCAAGCGTGTAAAGTGTTCAATAACAAGGCTTGGCGTTAGATCACGCATACAGCCTTCGCATTCAGGGCGTGGGTCGTGCTTACCAGGTGTGCACAGCGCGGGGTAATGCAACACTTCGCTGGTTGTTAAGCCTGTTTTTAGGTAAGGCTGAGTTGAGCCGAAAAGACAGAGCGTTGGGGTTTTGGCCGCATGACCCATATGGGTTAAGCCAGTATCTACACCAATAACACCGCTGGCATGGTCAATGATTGCACTGGCCTCTAGTAAACTGGTTTGTCCAACTAGGTTGATTATCGATGTGCCGTCGGTAATTTTGGCCGCATGGGCAATGTCCGCAGGGCCACCCAGCATAACGATGGGCAGGCCCAGCTCGGCTAGCTGCTCGGCTAATTGTTGCCAATAGTCGTCAAACCAGTGCTTTTGAGGGCGCGTAGTAAACGGGCAGATTACCCAGTAGCGCTTGTCTTCAAACGCTTGTTTGAGTTTGCTTTGGGCGGATACCCATGTCTGCTCAGAGTAGTGGTTTTTTAGCTCAAATTGGCTTAGGCCAGTAACATGCTCAGTCATGCTGCGATACTCAGAGCTAATCATTTGCGTATCGCCAAGTTGGCGTGAAAGGGTTTCGTGCACCAACCATTGACTGCCTTCTTTAGAGCCAAGGCCAATGATTTTTTTTGCCCCTGATAGTTTGGCTAATAGGCCAGATTTCATCAGCCCTTGAAGGTCAAGGCACAGGTCAAATTGTTCAGCACGTAGCTGGGTTTTAAGCGCTTTATATTCTTGATGTAGCGAAGACCAAGCCTTGCTTTTCAGCTGCTGCTTAAATTGGTTTTTATCCCACGTGATGATCTGATCCACATTCGGGTTTTCAAGCAATAAGGCTTTATTTTCAGGCTGGACAAGCCACGTGATTTTGGCTTCAGGTTGCCATTGTTTTAGCGTTTCGGCAATGGGCGACGACATGACAATGTCGCCAATTGCGCTTAATCGAATAATTAATATATTCATGCTTCAGAAACCTGTTTAAAAAACTGAAGATACTGAACGGCGCTTTCATCTAGGTGAAAGCGTTGGGCTGAAGCTTTTGCTTGTTGGCTATAGTTTGGCCAGTCAGCGTTTAAGCGCTCAAGAATAGCCTGGCCTAGCGCCTCAGCATCGCCAACGGCAACTAATGGCCCAAGCGCGCCATCTTCAAGGATGTCTCTAGGTCCACTTTGGCAGTCCGTAGAGACAATTGGCGTTCCCACAGCCAGTGATTCTGCCACCACATTGCCAAGCCCTTCCCAAGCCGATGAGCAAACAAAGCAGTCAGCTTTGGCTAGCCATGCGGGCAAGTTGGTTTGAAACGGCTGAAAGTCCAGTGAGGATTCAACGCCTAACTCTTCTGCTAACTGCATTAGAGCTGTTTTTTGCTCGCCTTCGCCAATAATAATTAAGCGTAGCGGCTGTTGTTGATTCGCGAGAGCAAATGCGCGCACCAACGTCATAAAGTCTTTTTGCGCGGTGAGCCGTCCAGCAGCCATCAATACCGGATGTTGGCGATCATTTAACCAAGTATGGTCCACGGGTTGCTCAGCGTTTAGATGGATTCGTTCATCGAATAACGCATTGGGCATAGCCTTGGCCATTTTCGGCATTGCTTGACCAATTACTTGCTGGATATCATCAACGACACCCTGAGAGACGCCAATAATGGCATTAAGCTGTGGGTAGTATTTACGCATTTCACGAAAGCGCTGTTCGCGCTGACGCTGGTTTTTTTGTGCAAAGGTCGCCGAGGTATTGGTATGAATTTGACCGATGATTTTGGTCTCGGCGCTAGTAAACGCTTTGGCTGTAACTGCCAAAGCCACACCACGGTGTTTGGCTGCCAGCAAAACCTTGGGCTTTTCCGTCCACAAATAAGCGATTAATTCGGGAAGACATAGCCACGTGCTATTCATCTTAAACTTGATGGTATTGACGCCCTCGGGTATGTTCTTTGCGTGCGGTCCACGGCATTTGACCATGAGCAAATCGACTTGATAACCCTGGTTAAGCAGACCTTGGCATAGATTGTTTGTCACGACTTCAACGCCACCTTGGCCTGAATAAGAGACGAGGAGGGGGATGGTGGGTTTGCGCGACATTCTTGCCTTGGGTGGTTATTATTCCAACGCGTAGTATATATAATGCGCTTTGGGAGTTCACCTTTGTTTCTATGCTAGTTAATTATCGCTATCAGTTTTTATTTGTGCACATTGCCAAGACTGGCGGCACATCGGTTCGTTCTGCGCTAAATCCGTTGCGATGGCGTGACCCTTTATACTATTTATTATGGCCGGCTCATCGTGTTAGCCACCTTACTGGCCACAAGCTGGGTCTTAAATTTCCTCGCCACTCGCATATCATTGCGGCCAAGGAAATGCTTCCTGAGGAGTTATTTACCTCACTTTATAAGTTTGCTTTTGTTCGAAATCCGTGGGATCTTCAGGTTAGCTCGTTTCACCACATTCAGCGTGAACGACCACAGTTTATGAACGGCATTACCGACTTTAATGAGTTTATGCGTTACAAATTCGACCCAGAGCGTGAATATCAATACCATATTGATACCTCATTATCACTGCAGTCGGATTATTTGGTTGGCCTTCATGGCAATCTATTAGTGGATTTCTTTGGCCGATACGAACAGCTCAATGAAGACTTTGAGCAAATTAAGTCAACGTTAGCCCTTCCTAGCCATATTGCACTGCCACATAAGCGCAAAGCCAATGATCGAGCAAAGGATTACCGTGCCTATTATGATGATGATACCGCAGAAATGGTGGCGAATCACTTTGCTAAAGATATTGAAATTTTAGGGTATGAGTTCAAATGAGAAAGGTTGATATAGCAGTTTTTCTATCCACTTCTGGGCATAGCGGAGTGGATAGCTCTGCACGCTTGTTGATCGATGGCTTCTTGGCACGAGGTTTCCAGGTGGATTTGGTGAAAATCCGCAAACATGGACCCTATTTAGACTTGGTTCACCTAAATTATCGTTGTGTCGAGTTTAAGACTAAACACACGATGAGTGCTATTCCAGAAATGGTTTCTTACTTAAAGCAAAATGCGCCTAAATATATGCTGGTGGATAAAGATAGCGCGAATCGGGTTGCATTAATTGCTAAAAAATTGGCAAAAGTGACCACCAAAATCTCGGTTAGTTCTGGCACGATTATGAGCATTAATTTGCAGACTCGTGGCTGGCTGGACCGTCAGTTGCATATGATTTCTATGAATCATATTTACCCGTTTGCGCATTCAATTATCACGCCGTCGATAGATTCTGCTGAGGATATGGCTAATATTTCCACCTTGGATAGGTCGCAGATTAGTGTGGTGCCGTTGCCGATTGTTTCGCCTGAAACCATTGCGCGAGCAATGGAGCCTGTTGATCATGCTTTTTTTAGGCAGCAAGATCCCGTCATTATTTCCGTTGGGGAATTGAGCAATAGAAAAAATCAGGCGACCTTGATTAAAGCATTTGCTCAATATATACAAACTCAGCCCGCGAAATTATTGATTTTAGGTAAGGGGCGAGAGGAGCAAAATTATCGCGATCTTATTGCCCAATTAAATATCGAGGCGCATGTAGACTTAGTTGGCTTTGTGAAAAACCCCTTTGCCTACATGAAACGCAGCGATGTCTTTGTGCATACCGCGCTTTATGAGGGGTTTGGAATGGTGCTGGTTGAGGCAATGTATCTCGGCATTCCTGTCATTGCCTCTGCCTGTTTAGGCGGACCAAGAGAAATTTTGCAATACGGTAAAATGGGCGAGTTATTTCCAGTTGGTGATCACGATGCGTTGGCTAAGGCGCTCAAAAAAACCTTGGCTGAACCTAAAGATGCTGAAACCTTGCACAACAGCGTTCAACGCTACACGATTGAAAATAGCGTGTCCGAATATTTACGTGTCATGGGCGTGACTGATTAATTCACAAAGCCAAACGCCGTTAAGTAGTCCCGCACACTGTTTTTTAATAAGTAGGGCTCAACGGCTTCGTCAAATAGTGTTGCCGGCCATTGGGTTCCTAAAACCTTAATGATACCAGCTGTCATTGCCTTGACATCTTTCATTGGCACTAAAACGCCATATTTCCCGCCATCTAAAATTTCTCGGGGACCACTGGGGCAATCCGTCGAAACCAGCGGCGTATGAAGCGATAAAGATTCTGCCAGTACATTAGGGGAGCCTTCTCGGTTTGAAGACAGAATCGTCATGGCTGCTTGCTTCATGTAAGGGTATGGGTTTTCAATGAAACCCAGAAAAGCGATTCTATCAATGATGTTGAGCTTTTCAGCGCGTGCTTGCAAACGTGCTAAGCGTTTTCCGTTGCCTAAAATCATTAATTTGCAGGGGTGAGTTTGGTTAACGGCAGCGAAGGCGTCGATGAGTAGCTCAAAGTTTTTTCGCTTGTTTAATCCCCCCACGCTGACAATGACAGGCTCTTTTTCCTCAAACCAAGGGTGTGAAATGGTTTGAGACGCCTGCTCTTGAATATAAGGAGTAACAGTTGGATTCTTTGGCGTGTGAATTTTGTTTAGTGGAATATTGCAAAGTTTATTAAGACCGTCTGCCACGCCCTTTGAAACGGCAATTACTTCGTCAGTGTTTTGATATGCTTTGCAAATCAGCTTTCTTTGTTTGGCGCGTTTTAAAAATGTCGTTGTTCTAATCTCTTCGAAATAGTTCGTACCTGAACGTGCATAGAGCTTTGTATTACAATGTCCTAATTGAGATTTAGCGGTTTGCGCAGTTAGATGGTCGCGAACCATTGCTGTCATCAATACCCTAGGCTCGGAATTCGCTAAATATTCAGATACTTGTGTGGCCATGCATGCACTTTTGTCGAGCTGTATAACGTTAACGCTTGAATTAATGTTTTCAAAAAAAGGAGCGTCACGAAAGCAGATTAATAAATCCATGGTATGGCCTTTGCTGGCAATTCCGTTGCTAAGATTGACCATCATACGAGAAACACCACCTGCATAAAAATCAGAAATAAAAATTGCGATTTTAAGTGTATTCATCGGGTGTTTATGTCTTCTAAAAAATTATTGACAACATTCTGAAACCCTTCTGCAAATTGTTCAAGCGTGAAATGCTTTAAATACATATTTTTATTATCTACTCCCATTTTATGGAGCGTTTTAGAGTCTGTTTTTAGCTGTCTTATAGCGTTTAGTAATTGTTCAGCTTCGGGCTCAATCAAAATAATGCCACTGGTCATATTTCTAAAGATTTTATTACCACCAGTATTTGTTGTAATAATTGCTTTGCCTTGACTCATGTATTCGATAATGCCTAAATCAAAGTATGTTTCACGGTTAGGCGCTACAATTAAATCTGCAATTTGAAGATAATTTGCTACATCAGAGCACCAGCCTACTTCAATCCATTGATGATGTTTAAGTCCAGTCAAAGGCTTTTCTTCTCCTAGAATAATAAAAAAAACTTGTTTTTCCGCATCGAGTATTTTAATGGCTGCTTGTTTTAATAAATCATAGCCTTTTACTTTTGTATGTCTTCCAGCAAAGCAGATGATGATATCGCTTTTGTTAAGCTGTAAGTTGCGTTTTATTTCACCAGCCGTCTTTGTAGGTTTTCTTGTATTTGCGCCTGTTAAAAAATACTGGACAGGTTTAGCTGAGATTAAACATGCAAATTCTTTCCAAGTTTTTTTTAGGCCTTCAATTGCGGGTTCACAAGGAAAAGTAAAGCCGTCGCAAAATTTGATTGCATTATTATGGATATCCTTTTCAATATCGCAGGCTTTATTAAATGTCTTTATGCCATATTTCGTTATTATTTTTTTTGATAATCGCTCTTTATATTCAAGAAAGGGATTTATGGGGTTGTGAACAGTAAATATAATTTTAATGTTAAGATTGTTTTTTGTGTTCCAGTTCCTAATTCGAAGGACATCTTTGGATGAATGGCAATGAATAATTTTGGGTGGGCGGTCAATAAACTTAATATGAAATTTTTCAGAAGGCGTTTGCTCCAGAAGGCTTCTTCTAGATTTAATATAGTAATTGGCTTTGCCTGTTACTATACGCTTGACTTTTTCTATTGTTTTATTGAATTTGGCCTCTGTCTTGGTATTGTTTTCAAAGAAAAACTCAATATTAGATTCGCCTTTGCGGCCGTGTTGTTGTGTGGCATCAAACAGTCTTGAGCCATAGCCAACACCTCCGCCAATAGTATTGTTATATGCTGAACTTATATACACTAAGTAAGGTTTGTAAGTATTATTTAAAGTCATAAATTCAAGTCTAATTAGTATGAAGAACAGCGATAAGTCATCTACAGTTTTCCTTTTAGCATTTACCCCTCTGCATGTATTAATATATATAGCGCTTAATAAAACAGTTCTATTAAACAAGCAGACAGTATTGATTTTATTTAATGCAAAAAAAACGCAAAACATTGTTCAGCTATTGCAGAAGAGTTCTCAAGATGCATTATTCGATGAAATACTTGAGATAGTTAATATAAAAAAATATGCTCTTTTTCAACAAGAAGCTAAGGCGCTAGTGATGAAGTATCACCCGTGCGAAATTTATACTGGCAATGATAAAAAGTTCTATTTTCAATTTTTTATGCATTTTAGCAAAAAGTACATAAAAAACCAGCATGTCAAAGGCTGCTATGTGGATGATGGATTTTCTTCTTATACCACCTCAAAGATAAAGGTAAATACCGTTAAACGTTTTAAAAGGAAGCTCCTTAGGCCTTGGTTTGAATATGTCGAGACTATGGGGACAAGTTCGTGGGTTAAGCAATCATTTTTAATGGCACCTGATAAAAGTCAAAATAAACATACGAATACCTGTGACATAGCCGAGGTAATTAGAAATTCAAATGAGCTAGAGAAATTAAGTTTATTCGTTGCTAAAGATTATTCTCTGAATAGCAATGTAAATAAACGAAATTGGGTGTTGTTACCTAGCCCTTATGAAAAAAAGCACCATTCCAAATCAATTGCTAAACTCAAACAGATTTGTAAAAACTCAAAACATGAACTTTGTATTGTTAAGCCGCACCCTGATGATGAAGTGTCATATAAAGCGAATAATATACTAGAGTTACCAGCAGCAATTCCTGTCGAATTAATGTCCTTTATGATGAAAGAATCCGACACGGTCTATGCAGGAAGGACATCAGCCGCCATGACGCTAAATTTGCTCTGCCCGAATGTAAAATTGTTATCGATTGATCGATGA
>JAXHSS010000071.1:0-9244 GCA_034190675.1 Pseudomonadota bacterium | reverse complement strand
GTTGTGCATATTCAGCGCACCTACAACCTGCATTTGCTCGTCTACGACGAATAAACCATTGATACGTTTTTCATCCAAAATATTCAGCGCATCCACCGCCAGACTTGTCGCCTTGATGGTGATGCAGTTTTTCGTCATCACATCCTCAATGCGCGAGGTCTTAATATCCACATGATCCAACATACGGCGCAAGTCGCCGTCCGTAAATACGCCCTGTAGCTGACCTGATTCATTAACGATAGCCACCATGCCCAACCCTTTCGCCGAGATCTCAATCAGCGCATCTCGGACAAGCGATGAGCTAGGAATCATTGGGATTTCTTCACCCTTCACCATCACATCAGAAACATGTAAAAGCAGTTTTTTACCCAAACTGCCACCTGGGTGCGAATAGGCAAAATCAGCCTCCGTAAAGCCTCGCGCTTCAAGTAAAGCGACGGCTAATGCATCACCCATCGCCAGTGTCGCTGTGGTGCTTGATGTCGGCGCCAGATTGAGCGGACACGCTTCTTTTTCCACAGCGATATTCAAGTTCACCTGAGCATTGCTCGATAGTGTTGACTGCGGTTTGCCCGTCATGCTGATAATCGGAATTGACTTGCGTTTGAGTAGCGGCAATAAACTGGTGACCTCGCTGGTTTCTCCAGAGTTTGAAATCGCAATAACAACATCTTGCTCGCCGATCATGCCCAGATCACCATGGCTGGCCTCACCAGGGTGCACATAAAATGCTGGGGTGCCTGTGCTGGCCAGCGTGGCGGCTATTTTTTTAGCAATATGGCCCGACTTGCCCATGCCGATCACTACCACTTTGCCTTGGCTCTCTAAAATAATTTGGCCCGCCATTGCAAAGCTTTCATCAATCCGTGGTGCCAAATTTTCTAGCGCCTCGATTTCAATCGTCAGCGCTTGACGACCTGACTCAACAAATGTGGACATAGCATGCTCCCCTTTCATTCACTTAAACAACAAGAACAACTAAATAGCTGATATACGCCAGATAACTTCCCAGCAAGACAACGCCGCTAAAGCGGTTCACCTTAGGTCTGAAGATCAATGACAATGCAACGAAGGCTAGCGTAATACCAAGCATCACAATAAAGTCGCGATCGACAAGTTCGGGCGACAAAGCCACCATACCAAATAAACCCGGGATCGGCAGTACCACTAACAAATTTAGCGCATTAGAGCCGATCACATTACCAAAAGCGAGCCCTGGCTTATTCTTCAGTGCACTGCCCACTGTCGTTGCCAGCTCAGGCAGGCTGGTGCCAATGGCCACAATCGTCAGGCCAATAATCGTCTCATTAACGCCCCAATATTCGGCCACGCCCACAGCGCCCCAAACCAAAGCACGAGAGCTTACCAGTAACAATGCTAGGCCAATGACAAGCCAAAACAATTGCCAACCAAACTGGCCATCACTGTCCAATTCTTCAAGATCATCCTCTGGGTTCTGCCATTGAGTTAACAACACCAAAAACAAGCTCAGTAGCGCCAGCAAAATAACGCTGTCACCCAAACTCAACTGATAGTCCATGACCAGACCGCCAACGACGACCGTCAAAACCACTAAAAACAACAACTCGCGGCGAAGAATTCCCAGCCCAAACGGGATTGGCTTAATCAGCGCCGTCAAACCCAATACCAGCCCGATATTGGCAATATTAGAACCAAAAACATTGCCGATTGCGATACCAGGAGCGCCTTCTATGGCGGCAAACAATGACACAACCATTTCGGGAGCTGAGGTTCCAAAAGCAACCACCGTCAAACCAATAAAAAAAGTAGAAACGCCTAAGCGCTGCGCCACCGCAGCTGCTGCGCCTATAAAACGATCCGTACTCCATGTCAGTACAATCAAGCCAACCACAATCGCTACAATGAAATGAGGTAAAGTCATAATGCTCTGTACATTCGCCATCTGAAAGACGCGTTATTAAAGCAAAAATTTGTTACTTTTTCACGCGAAATGCTTGCGTATAACAGGTTTTTTGTTAACACTGGAACTCAAATTTCGGGAGTACCTCGCCTACATGCAACACCATATCGACATTTCGGCAATGACCTTTCGCCGAGGCAGTCGTGCAATTTTTGATAACGTAGATATCAAAATCACTCGTGGGAAGATCACCGCCATCATGGGTCCAAGTGGCACAGGTAAAACCACCTTATTGCGCTTAATCGCTGGGCAGTTGCGCCCAGAATCAGGCTCGATTCATGTTGACGGCGATGAAATTAATCAACTCAACCGTAGTGATTTATATCAGTTGCGCAAACGCATGGGCGTTCTATTTCAATCGGGCGCTTTATTTACCGATATGAACGTCTTTCATAACGTGGCTTTCCCCCTGAAGACGCACACTTCTTTGTCAGAACAAACGATTCGCCAGCTCGTTTTGATGAAGCTTGAATGTGTTGGCCTGCGCGGCGCTCATAACCTCATGCCTAATGAGCTATCAGGCGGCATGCAACGTCGTGTTGCTCTTGCGCGAACCATTGCGCTAGATCCCGATCTAGTGATGTATGACGAGCCTTTTGCTGGCCAAGACCCTATCGCAATGGATGTGCTGGTCAAGTTAATCAAAGAGCTAAACCAATCATTAGGGCTAACCAGCATCGTAGTGTCTCACGATGTACATGAGGCCGCCTCAATTGCAGACGAAATCTACGTGTTATCCCAAGGCAAAGTGCTCGCGCATGGCACGCCTTCCGAAGTCATGAACAGTACCGATCCTGCGGTAAGCCAATTTATGCACGGTAAATTCGATGGCCCGGTGGCTTTTCACTTTGACCGCTCGGATTACGCAACGGATTTAATGAGCCAACCATGAACGCAATTACTCAACTGGGCAGCCAGTTTATCCATACCATCAGCGGCCTGGGAAAAACCGCTTTCATGCTTCTTTATGTCGTCATCGGCTTGCCAACATGGCGAGGCCTAACGCTGTTTTCGAAGCAGCTATACTTCATTGGCGTACTGTCCTTACCGATTGTTTTAGTGGCAGCTTTGTTTATCGGCATGGTGCTGGGTTTACAGATCTTCAACATCTTGAGCCGCTTTGGCGCCACCGAAGCCCTAGGCCAAGCGGTTTCTTTATCTTTGCTGCGCGAGCTTGGGCCTGTGATAACCGGCTTGTTATTTGCTGGCCGCGCAGGCTCTGCTATCACGGCAGAAATTGGCCTAATGAAGTCAACCGAGCAGCTCTCAAGCCTTGAGCTAATGGGTGTTGACCCGCTGAAATATGTCGTTGCCCCACGCTTTTGGGCTGGCCTTGTTAGCATGCCTTTCTTGGCATTAATGTTTTCTGCTGTCGGCATTTGGGGCGGCTATTTAGTTGGCGTTAAATGGCTTGGCCTATACGACGGCGCGTTTTGGATGAATATGCAAGACGCAGTGTCTTTTTCTGAGGATGTCATTAATGGCGCCATCAAATCAATATGTTTTGCCTTCGTCGTGATCCTGATCGCGGTTTATCAAGGCTATGAATGCTATCCTAATTCAGAAGGCATCAGTCGCGCCACAACACGCACCGTTGTGCTTGGCTCACTGAGCATTCTCGGACTCGATTTTTTACTAACGGCTATCATGTTTGGAGATTTCTAATGCCTTCTAACAAACTACATTTTTTTGCTGGATTATTCGTGCTTGCAGGTTTGCTCGCGCTGATTTTCCTCGCCTTGCGCGTCAGCGGTCTAAGCTTCTCATCAGAAGAGTCCGTTTACGAAGTAAAAGCCAAATTTACCGAGCTTGGCGGCCTGCGTGAGCGCGCAAAAGTCTCGATGGGCGGCGTAAATATCGGCAGCGTCAGCGATATTAGCCTAAATAACCGTCTTGCTGACGGCTCTATGGGCGACTTCAAAGCGGTAGTAACCTTTAATATCAATAGCCGATACGACAATATCCCGATTGACTCATCAGCGGAAATTTTAACGGCGGGCATTTTGGGTGAGAAATATATTGGCATTACCCCAGGGTCAGCCTGTGCGCCAGGTTTCGACGATGAGCCATTGAGCGAATCTGAGCTTTCAGCTTGCACCTTAAAGCAAGGAAGCACCATGGAATATACACAATCTGCTATGGTGCTTGAGAAACTTATTAGCCAATTCCTTGTCAATATGACTGAATCTGGTGAAGACTAGATCGTTCTAAATTATTAGGAGAATTGAATGAAACGAATTTTAGCCACATTGATGATTATAACCTCAAGTGCACTAGCGTTTACTGCTCACGCGGCGGCTACAGCGCCAGTTGATTTAATCAATACAACGTTCGAACAAGTAAAAACCGATGTGGAAAAAGCAGGCGTTGAGTCTATCGAAGCCGATCCGCAAGTCGCGATCAATATCATAAAAGACCGATTACTTCCGCTGATTGATGAGAAAAACTTTACACGCAAAGTGATGGGGCGATATTTCGCACAGGCCAACCGTAACCAAAAATACGGTTTCTTGAACACCATGCGTGACAGCTTTATCAATACTTATGCATCAAGCTTAGTGAATATTGGTGATGTAAAATACGATATTCAAGAACTATTAAACGACAATGAAAACGCTAAAGTTCGTATAATCGTTGATACCAAACAAGCTGACCAAGTGCCTGTCGACTTTAGCTTTACTTATAAAAGCAAAGACGAGGCTTGGAAGGTTGCAAACCTTGAGATCGCGGGCATCAACTTAGGCATGGCCTTGCGCGACAAATTCGAGCGTATGATGCAGCAATATAATAATAACATCGATGATGTTATTGCTAACTGGAGTTCACAGGTTAAACCTGAAGCAATCGATGCAGAGTAATATTCAATTCACAGACCAACGATTGGTAATTTCAGGTGGCCAAGACTTCGTTAATACGGAGTCTCTGGCTGCTGAAGGCACCGCCCTAATCAATCAATGGCTTCAAGCCGGTAATACCGCCAATCGCCTTGAGATTGACCTTTCTCAGCTTGAGCGCAGCAACAGCGGTATGATTTCCATTTTGCTTCAATGGAAGCAATTGCTCGCCGAGCACAGTATCGAGCTTGAGCTGCATAACCCGCCATTGCCTATCCAGCGACTCATCACGCTTTACCATCTCCAAGCTCACTTTCCGCTGGCTTCATAGGCCTTCAAAACCGCCGGCGCTTTTTTGGGTGTAATCTGCACAAAGATTGACTAAAATAGCGCTTTTGTTTTGTAATAATGCCATGCTAGTTGATCAAATCCAAAACGCCTTAGCCTCCGACATCAGCCACGAAATTTGCCGAACCGAAATGGAAGGCAATCACCTGACCGTATTATTGGTGAGTGAGATTTTTGAAGGCCTAAATAAAGTTAAGCGCCAACAAACCATTTATAAAGTGCTCAACAGCTGGATCGCCTCAGGTGAGGTTCACGCTGTTAATATCATGGCGCACACTCCCGAAGAATGGCAAACCCTTAATGATCGCGGCTTTTAATCGCGATGGATAAATTTCTAGTAAAGGGTTCCACACGCCCACTCACTGGTGAGATCAAAGTATCAGGTGCGAAAAATGCTAGCCTGCCAATTCTTGCAGCTACACTATTGCCAGAAGGTTCTTCAACACTGACGAACCTGCCTGAGCTACAAGATGTTTCTACCCTGATTTCCTTAATGGCTGAATTAGGCGCTGAGATTAGTTTTTGCGACAAACTGTCTGTCACAATCAACGCAGATACCGTAAACAACCAGTGCGCACCTTATGATCTGGTCAAAAAAATGCGCGCTTCTATTTTGGTTTTGGGTCCATTACTGGCTCGCTGGGGTTATGCAAAAGTCAGCCTTCCCGGTGGCTGCGCCATCGGGAGTCGCCCTGTGGATTTACACCTGAAAGCACTTGAAAAGATGCAGGCTGAGATTCAGGTAGAAGAAGGTTATGTGATCGCCAAGGCTCCTGCCGGAGGTTTACAGGGTGCTCACATTGTCTTCGATACCGTAACTGTAACAGGTACTGAAAACATCCTAATGGCCGCGGTACTCGCTAAAGGCCAAACCATTATTGAAAATGCTGCTCGAGAACCTGAGGTCACTGATCTTGCGGACTTCTTAGTGAAAATGGGCGCTAGAATATCAGGTATTGGTACAGCGACTCTCGTCGTTGATGGCGTGGATACCCTTCAGGGCGCTGAACACTTCATTGTCGCTGATCGCATTGAGGCAGGTACTTATTTGGCCGGCGCGGCTATTACACGTGGCGATATTACCCTGCATCATGTTCAAGCGTCTTTGATGGAAGCGGTACTGGATAAATTTGAAGAAGCTGGAATGGAAATTACCACAGGTGATAACTGGATTCGGCTCAACAGTCATGGCAAGCGTGCTAAGGCCGTTTCGTTGACAACAGCTCCCTATCCTGCATTTCCTACCGATATGCAGGCGCAGTTTATGGCGATGAATGTCACAGCTGAGGGCTCAGCTACCATTAAAGAAACGATCTTTGAAAATCGTTTCATGCACGTGCCAGAGCTTTGTCGAATGGGTGCAAAGATCAAGACCCAAGGTAATATTGCCATCAGCGAGGGTGTTGAGCGCTTAAAGGGCGCGCCCGTTATGGCGACAGACCTGCGAGCATCAGCAAGCTTAATTATTGCGGCCATTGCCGCTGAGGGTAAGTCAGTGGTTGATCGCATTTACCATGTTGATCGCGGCTATGAACATATTGAAGAAAAATTTGCCCGCCTTGGTGCGGATATCACTCGGATTCGTTAATTATGATTACTTTTGCCTTATCCAAAGGACGTATTCTCGATGACACTTTGCCCTTATTAGCGAAGGCGAATATTGTCCCTACGGAAGATTTAAAGAAAACACGTAAACTGATTATCCCGACTAATCAAGAAAATGTTCGTCTCTTAATTGTCCGAGCGACCGATGTTCCTACCTATGTCCAAACGGGCACGGCTGATTTAGGCATTGTGGGTAAAGACGTTTTAGCCGAGTTTGGTGCTGAGCATTTATACGAGCTCGCTGACTTGGGTATTGCGGCTTGCAAACTCATGCTGGCCAAAATCCAAGGTGCCACTGTTCCTGCGAAAAACCCGAAAGTTGCTACTAAATTCGTTAACCTCACTCGTGAATACTTTGCCTCTCAAGGAAAGCAAGCCGATATCATCAAGCTCTATGGCTCAATGGAAATTGCGCCTTTAGTTGGCATGGCTGATTGCATTGTCGACATCGTGGATACGGGCAACACCTTGCGCGCCAATGGTCTTGAGCCCTATGAAAAAATCATGGACGTAAGCTCCAGACTGGTTGCAAATAAAGCCTCTTTCAAACAAAAGTATACCCAGTTAAAGCCGGTCATTGACCTAATGGTTGATTCTGCCGAGGACTAATACCATGCGCCAATTACGTACCACTGACCCAGATTTTAACGCCCAATTACAGGCGCTGTTTGCCTATGAACCAGGCGAATCTCCTGAGATTCTGAGCCGCACGCAAGCCATTGTCTCTGATGTTAGACAACGTGGTGATGCCGCCGTGTTGGAATACACTAAGCGCTTTGATCAAGTGAAGGCGTCCTCACTATCTGAACTTGAAGTAAGCCCCGCTGAAATCGAAGCCGCTGTAGCCTCATTGCCTGACAGCTTCATGCAAGCACTTGAAACAGCAGCCAGCCGCATTCATCATTTTCACGAGAAACAGCGCGCTCAAAGCTGGACCATCACCGAAGACAACGGTAACCGTCTAGGTCAGCAAGTCACTGCGCTGGGCAAGGCGGGCATTTATGTGCCTGGTGGTAAAGCCAGTTATCCATCATCGGTATTAATGAATGCCATTCCTGCCAAAGTGGCGGGTGTGGCCGAAATCATCATGGTCGTTCCTGCACCTAAGGGCGAGCTGAATCCTGCTGTTTTAGCTGCTGCACAGATTGCGGGCGTTGACCGTATTTTCAAAATCGGCGGCGCTCAAGCCGTTGCGGCATTGGCTTATGGCACTCAAACAGTGCCAGGTGTTGATAAAATCGTCGGCCCAGGCAATATCTATGTTGCCACAGCAAAGCGCTTAGTTTTTGGACAGGTGGGCATTGATATGATTGCTGGGCCTTCTGAGATTCTCGTTGTAGCCGATGGCACGGTGCCAGCCGACTGGATCGCCATGGATCTATTCTCGCAAGCTGAGCATGATGAAGATGCGCAGTCGATTTTGATTTCAACTAATGCTAACTACATGAGTGAAGTACTCGAATCCATTGAGCGTCTGCTTAAGTCGCAGCCTCGAGCTGATATTATACGCGCCTCATTGGATAACCGAGGTGCGGTCATCCAAGTCCAGCATATCGATGAAGCCATTGCGTTGATCAATGAAATTGCTCCCGAGCACTTAGAGCTTGCCTTTGAAGGCGCAGCCGAGCGTGTTCCAGAGATCACTAATGCCGGCGCTATTTTTGTCGGCCCATACACCGCTGAAGCCTTTGGCGATTATTGCGCCGGCCCAAACCACGTGTTACCCACTGCAAGAACAGCACGCTTTTCGTCGCCCTTGGGTGTTTATGACTTCCAAAAACGCTCTTCCGTGATCGAGCTCTCCGCGCAAGGTGCAAAGGCCCTGGCACCAACAGTTAAAGCGCTGACAGAAGCCGAATCTTTAATCGCACACCAACAATCCGCTCTGTATCGCTCATGAGTATTGAACAACGCATAGCAGCCATTCGCTCAACCGCGCTTGGCTCGATGTCGGCCTACCACGTTCAACCCGCGCAAAATGTGATTAAGCTGGACGCCATGGAAAACCCATTCCACTGGCCCAAAGCACTCGAAGCTAAATGGCAAGAATCACTGGCTGGCATTGCGATGAACCGCTATCCAAGTGCAGGCGCCGAGTCTCTTAAAGAGCAATTACGCCGCGTTTTTTCAATTGATTCTGCCTACCCCATCGTTTTAGGTAACGGCTCCGATGAGCTTATTTTATTGCTTGCGCAAATTGTGCATCAACCTGGCGCCTGCATCATGGGGGTTGACCCAAGCTTTGTCATGTATCGTCAGATTACGCACAGCTTGAATCTCGATTATATTGGGATTGCACTAAACGATGATTTCAGCATCGACCTTCCGAAAACATTGGCCGCGATTGAGCAACATAAGCCGAGCTTAATTTTCTTGGCTATGCCCAATAACCCAACAGGCAACTTGTTTTCAGACCAAGATGTCCAAGCTATTATTGAAGCTGCACCTGGCCTTGTGGTGTTAGACGAAGCCTATACCGCCTTTACACAATACGATAGCCAAAAATGGTTAGTCG
>JAXHSS010000070.1:6723-9409 GCA_034190675.1 Pseudomonadota bacterium | reverse complement strand
GATTTATTTGCAATAGCCATGAATTGCTAGAAAGGATTTGATTCAGAGATTTAAAAGTCATCGAACTATACTTTATACTGGCTGTTTTCTCAATTGGTGGTTACTCCGTGGATAAGATTACGATCCGAGGCGCAAGAACACATAATCTCAAGAATGTAGATATCGATATTCCGCGTGATAAGCTCGTGGTGATCACAGGCTTGTCGGGCTCAGGCAAGTCCTCATTAGCGTTTGACACTCTGTATGCAGAAGGTCAGCGCCGCTATGTTGAATCGTTGTCGACCTATGCGCGACAATTCCTGTCGATGATGGATAAGCCGGACGTTGATCATATTGAGGGTTTATCTCCAGCTATTTCGATTGAGCAAAAAACCACCTCGCATAATCCGCGCTCAACGGTTGGCACGATTACGGAAATTTACGATTACCTTCGCTTATTATTTGCACGAGTCGGTGAGCCGCGCTGCCCCGTTCATGATGAAACCTTGGCGGCGCAGACCGTCAGCCAGATGGTGGATCAGATCATGGCTCAGCCTGAAGGCGGCAAGTTTATGTTGCTGGCGCCTTTGGTTAAGGATCGAAAGGGAGAGCATTTAGCCGTGTTTAATAAGTTGCGCAACGAGGGCTATATTCGCGTTCGTGTCGATGGCGTTATCTATGAGTTGGACGAAGTGCCCGAGCTGAATAAAAAGCTGAAACACACCATTGAGGTCGTGGTTGATCGATTTAAAATCAAGGCCGATATTGCCACTCGTTTGGCGGATTCTGTAGAAACGGCGCTCAATTTATCCAACGGTTTGGCGTTGCTGAGCAATATGGAAGACGCTAGTGATGAAATTATCTTTTCTTCGCGATTTGCCTGTCCTCATTGTGGCTATAGTTTAACGGAGCTTGAGCCGCGTTTGTTCTCCTTTAATAACCCAGCGGGCGCTTGTCCTACCTGTGATGGCTTGGGAACCTTGCAACAGTTTGATCTGGATAAGTTGATTCATCAGCCTGAGTTGTCGCTATCACAAGGTGCAATTAGCTTATGGAGTCGCAATAGTGCTTGGCATTATCAGATGCTGGAGTCGTTGGCGACGCATTATGATTTTTCAATGGATACCCCGTTTCAAGAGCTGCCTGAAAAAGTTCAAAAGGTGATCTTGCACGGCAGCGGTCGAACAAAGGTCAATTTCGTTTATACCAACGATAAGGGCAACCATTATGAGCGTGCTCATGAGTTTGAAGGGGTCATTCCTAATGCCCAGCGTCGTTATCGTGAGACGGACTCTGATGCCGTGCGGGAAGATCTAACCAAATACATGACCACCTCAAACTGCCATACCTGTGGCGGCGCGCGTCTTAATGAGGCGGCGAGACATGTCTTTATCGACAATATCACCTTGCCCGATATCGTTAAAAAGCCGATTGAGGACTGTTTGGACTATTTTGAAACCTTGGCGTTACAGGGCAACAAAGCCGATATTGGCCAAAAGGTGCTCAAAGAAATCAAAGAGCGTTTACAGTTTTTGGTTAATGTCGGTTTGGATTATCTCTCATTGGAGCGTCAAGCTGGCACATTATCAGGTGGTGAGGCGCAGCGTATTCGCCTTGCGAGTCAAATCGGAGCAGGCCTTGTCGGTGTAATGTACGTGCTGGATGAGCCTTCGATTGGCTTGCATCAACGAGATAATGAGCGATTATTAAGCACGCTTAATCATCTGCGCGACTTAGGCAATACGGTTTTGGTTGTTGAGCATGATGAGGACGCTATTCGAGCCGCAGATTTTGTGATCGATATAGGCCCAGGTGCCGGTGTGCATGGTGGCGAAGTGGTTGCTGCAGGCTCGGTGGATCAAATCAGACAAGCTAGTCGCTCAATTACAGGTAAATACCTGTCGGGGGAGGAAGCAATTCACGTGCCTGATCAGCGTTTAAAGCCGAGCGATGCATGGCTTAAGTTAATCGGAGCTAATGGCAATAATCTGCAAAATGTGACACTTGAAATCCCAGTAGGTTTGCTAACCTGCATTACAGGCGTTTCGGGCTCTGGTAAATCGACGCTGATCAATCAGACTTTGTATCCTTTGGCAGCAACCGAGCTTAATAATGCAACCACGCTGATTGCGGGCGAGCATGAGTCAGTTCAGGGTATGGATAATTTCGATAAAGTGATCGATATTGACCAAAGCCCTATTGGCCGCACGCCACGCTCAAACCCTGCAACTTACACGGGAATTTTTACCCCCATTCGCGAATTATTCGCAGGCACGCAAGAGGCAAGAGCACGGGGTTATAAGCCAGGGCGCTTTAGCTTCAATGTGCGCGGCGGACGATGCGAGGCTTGCCAGGGCGATGGGGTGATAAAAGTAGAAATGCACTTTTTGCCAGATGTGTTTGTTGCCTGTGATGTCTGTCATGGCAAGCGCTATAACCGCGAAACCTTGGAAGTAAAATACAAAGGCAAGAATATTGCCGAAGTGCTTGAGATGACCATTGAAGATGCGCTGAGCTTTTTTGAGGCGATTCCGGCACTAAGACGCCGTCTTGAAACATTGATGGATGTTGGTCTGAGCTATATCACGTTGGGTCAGTCGGCGACAACGCTTTCAGGGGGTGAGGCGCAGCGTGTCAAACTCTCTAAAGAATTGTCCAAGCGAGGCACGGGCCAAACGTTGTATATTCTGGATGAGCCAACCACGGG
>JAXHSS010000070.1:0-6623 GCA_034190675.1 Pseudomonadota bacterium | reverse complement strand
GCTTTATTCCATAGGCGAATGGCGTACTGTATGTCTTGGCGTGCAAACTGCCTCGGGAATTTTTTAGAGCGATCAATAATGGAGGCAACCACATCAATGCCGTCTCGCAATGTGTGAAAAACAAAGGCCTCGGGAACATGCTTACTGATGCGTTTAGCATGCAAGAAATGTCGGGGCGTTTTCTCCACCCAAATATATTTATTTTCCTTGGCGGCCAGTGCATCTAAGCTGGTAATTGCGTGAGCTATTTGGTGATTAAGCAGGCCATTAAACCCTTGTGAGCCATACCGACACTCAGCGCCCTGTTCATTTGCATAGAGCTTTCGCAGTACTTTTTTCTCGCGTCCAGATGTTAGGCCAATACCTGTAAAAGGCAAAGAGCGACGCATACCCCAGGCTTTTAAAAATACGCCGGTTTCTGGAAAGGTGTGGATTTCGCTATGTCCAGCCAGAATACGTTGCAACAGCGTGGTCCCAGAGCGGGAGCAGCCAACAATAAAGCAGCGCTTCTGGATGTTCATCCAGCTAAGGCAGTGGTTTGGCCTTCAAGCCAGAGTAAAAGCTCGTAGCGTTCGGCTGGGTTTTTGGTGCTTACGCCTTTTGCGCCTTGCTTGCGTTGCCAGCGTATGGTTAGAATTCGCGAAAACCAAAAGTGCAGGGCAGCAGCTTTTAAGAATACGGGCCACGCGGTTTTTTCATCTTCAGTAAAAGGGCGCTGCGCTTGATATGCGCTGAGCATGGCCTCTAATTTATCTAGATCGAGCCCTGTCTCATTTCGGCACCAGTCGTCGGCAGCCACGGCTAAATCATAGAGGCAATAATCGATTGTGGCATGATAAAAGTCGATGACACCGCTGAGTTGGCCCTCATGAAACAATACATTATCAATGAATAAATCACCGTGAATCGCGGATTGCTTCAGGTTTTGGCCGGTGAGTTGTTGAAACTCATCTAGGACGGCGTGTACTAAGGTATTTTGTGATTCGCTGAGCTCTTCTTGAATGTCTTGCCATTGCTCAGGCCAGGCATCACGGTCGCGGCGATCAAAACTAAGCTCAGTTGCAATCGTTGCGGCATGGAATTGACCTAAAAACTCGCCGATCTGCGCGCAGCTCGATAGGCTGGTTTCGGCCAAGTGCGAGCCTGGTAAGCAGGGAATGATCGTGCAGGGTTTGTTTTTAAAGTCAGCGAAGAGCAGGCCATCTTTACGTTTAATTGGAGCGGCAACTTTCAAGCCTTGAGCTTGTAAAAAATAGCTTAATTCGGCAGCAAACGCCGTGGTTTTATTATCATGAAACTCAACTAAAGTAAGTACCCACTTTCTTTGCTCGTCTTGATTTTTTGTGGTGATAAAGTAGTTGGTGTTTTCAATGCCTGCTTGAATTGGAGAAAAATCGACGAGCTCCCCGATGGAATAATGATCAAGAAATTGAGCAATTTCGGCATGGGTTAATGTGGTGTAAACAGACATGGGTTCTACATAGCATGAAAGCGGCTAGTATAGCCGCTCTCGAACAGGATTTGAAATTCTCGTGAAGTAAGATCAACGGTTTTACGTGTAAAAATCGTAAGCTTTGCCCGCGGCAAAGATGAGCCGCATTAAACGTACTGGCTTTTTAAAATAAAGCACTTCGACGCATTTCTAGCACAGGAAAGCGGCGTCTTAAGCGCTCAACACAGCCCAAATCAACGCTATGAGTTAATAGACACTCTTTGTCGTCTGCTTCTGTCAGGCGTTCGCCCCAAGGGCTGATAATGCAGCTTTTACCCGCGAACTCAGTATTAGAGCGTTGGTTTAGCCCGTAATAACCACAGCCCAATACATAGCACTGGTTTTCTATGGCGCGGGCCTGAAGCAGGTTTTGCCAATGAAAGGTCCCTGGTGCAAGCCAGGCAGCGCAGTTGATTAAAATATGTGCGCCTCGTTGAGCTTGAGCGCGATACAGCTCAGGAAAACGCAGATCCATGCAAATACTTAAACCGATTTTGCCAAATTCCGTATCGCAAACCACAATATCATTACCCGGCGTGATGCGATCAGATTCTGCAAAACGCTGGCCTAAATCTTCGCGGTCAGGGGCATCGAATAGGTGTATTTTTCGATAAACCCCCAGAATCTTGCCTTGTTTATCAATCAGGGGCAGGCTGTTATGAATATGATCAGCGCATTGCTCATAAAATGAGCCAGCAATCATCAAGCCATAGGTTTTGGCTTTTTCAGATAACCAGTGGGTTAGCTCACCGGGAATGGCTTCGGCAAGCTCTTGATGACCGTTTTCTTCACCTAAGGCGGTGCCAGCCCAGCATTCGGGCAATAAAAAGAGGTCGCTGCCTACCAAGGCGGCCTGCTCCATAAAACGCTCAGCTTTGGCGAGCATTTTAGCTTTGTCTGTACCTTCTGGGCGCAGCTGGGCGATAGCGATCGTCAGTTGAGACATGTGCAAATTTCCTCGGTTTTTCTGTAATTTAACGACAAATATGGCTTGAGGCTAGGGTGCGCGAAGCAAATTGTTTATCATGGGGCAAAATGTTCAGGAAACCTCATGTCTAAGCAACTTATTCTCGTCGATGGCTCCTCGTATCTTTATCGAGCCTATCACGCACTTCCACCACTCAGCAATAGCCAAGGCATGGCGACGGGCGCGATAAAAGGGGTGATGAATATGCTCAACCGCCTGCAAAAGGACTATACATTTGATTATTTTGCGGTGGTTTTTGATGCCAAAGGCAAGACATTTCGAGATGAATTGTTTGAGCAATATAAATCGCATCGACCTCCTATGCCAGATGACCTGCGCGAGCAAATAAAACCGCTACATGATTTGATCGACGCCTTGGGTTTGCCGAAGTTAGTCGTTGAGGGTGTAGAAGCTGATGACGTGATCGGCACCTTGGCAAGGCAGGGCGCTGAGGTTGGCATGAATGTAGTGATCTCGACTGGCGATAAAGACATGGCTCAGCTGGTTAATGAGCGTATCACATTGGTCAATACAATGACGAATAAGGTTTATGATCGTGATGGTGTGATTGAGAAATTTACTGTGCCACCTGAATTGATCATTGATTACCTCGCGTTAGTGGGTGATAAAAGTGACAATATTCCTGGCCTTGCTGGAGTCGGTGAAAAAACAGCCTCGGCTTTGCTGAACCAAGTCGGCTCAATCGATACGATATACCAGCAGCTTGAAAAGTTGCCTGAGCTCAGTATTCGCGGTGCAAAATCGCTGCCAAAGAAGTTTGAAGAGCATGAAGATCGGGTTCGATTATCACACCTATTGGCCACTATTAAGCTTGATTGTGAGCTTGAGCTTAGCATTGAGCAATTAACGCTCGGCGAGCCAGATACTCAAGCACTATTCAGCTTATATCAGCAGCTGGAGTTTAAAACTCAGCTACGTGAACTCGAAGCGATCGAAGGTGAAAGCAGCGCAGGCGCAGCTGTCGCGCTTGAGCCAGTTGAAACGCATTATGAGACGATTACCACGCAAGCACAGTTGGAGCCGTGGCTCGAGAAATTAGCGCGTGCAGAGGCGTTTGCCGTCGATACAGAAACGACGAGTTTAAATTATATGGATGCGCAGTTGGTGGGCATTTCATTTAGCGTTTCGGCACATGAGGCTTGCTATATTCCATTAGGGCATGAATTAATTGAGGCGCCTGAACAGCTGGATTTGAAGGAAACCTTAGTCAAACTTAAGCCGTTTTTGGAAGACCCAAGCCGCACCAAAATCGGACAGCATTTGAAGTATGATATGCATATTCTGCGTCATTACGGGATTAATATTTGCGGTGATATCCGTGACACCATGCTGGAGTCGTATGTGTTAAATCCCACGGCGACACGTCATGATATGGACAGCTTGGCGGATTACTACTTGCAAAAAAACACAACGAAATTTACAGATATAGCGGGTAAAGGAGCTAAACAGCTTCGATTTGACCAAATCTCCCTTGAAAAAGCCGCACCCTATGCCTGCGAAGATGCCGATATTACTTGGCAATTGCATGGCGAATTATCGCTACGCTTGGCAGATCTTCCAAAAATTCAAAAAGTCTATGACGAGCTAGAGGCGCCCTTGATGCCAATTTTGATGGAAATTGAGCATTTGGGCGTCAAATTGGATGTGCAAAAACTTCAAACACATAGCCAAGAGCTGCAAGAAAAGCTCAGCAAGATTGAGCAAACGGCTTACGAGCTGGCTGGTGAAACATTTAACCTCAATTCGCCCAAGCAACTAGGTGAGATCTTATTTGAAAAGCTGGAGCTGCCGATTGTTAAAAAAACAGCAAAAGGAGCGCCTTCAACGGCTGAAGCGGTGTTGCAAGAACTGGCCGAGGACTATGAACTGCCAAAGGCTATCTTAGATTATCGAGGTTTGGCTAAGTTAAAAAGCACCTATACTGATAAATTGCCATTGGTGATCAATCAGCGGACAGGGCGGGTGCACACTAGCTATCATCAGGCGGTTACCGCAACGGGAAGACTGAGTTCAAGCGACCCGAATTTGCAAAATATTCCGATTCGAAACGATGAAGGTCGACGTATTCGACAGGCCTTTATCGCTGAGCCGGGCTATAAAATTGTGGCGGCGGATTATTCCCAGGTTGAGCTTCGTATCATGGCGCATTTATCAGGCGATGAAACGCTCTTGAAGGCATTTAACAGTAACGCCGATATTCACTTGGCCACAGCCGCTGAAATTCTCGAAAAGCCGATGTCAGAAGTCAGCAGTGAGGAGCGGCGTCGAGCGAAGGCGGTGAATTTTGGTTTGATATATGGCATGTCAGCTTTTGGTTTGGCCAAGCAGTTGGGTGTTGATCGCCAAGAGGCGCAAAGTTATATCGACAAATACTTTGCACGTTATCCTGGTGTTGCTGACTTTATGGAGCGTATCAAAGCCAGTGCGAAGGAAACTGGTTATGTGGAGACGGTTTTTGGTCGACGCTTGTATCTGCCAGATATTAATGCCAAAAACGGTATGATTCGCCAAGCAGCTGAGCGCACCGCGATCAACGCACCGATGCAAGGAACCGCCGCTGATATTATCAAGCGCGCGATGATTGATTTACAACCAAAACTGGCCGAAATTTCGGGAGAGCTCGCACCACGCATGATTATGCAAGTGCATGATGAATTGGTTTTTGAGGTGCCTGAGGCGAAGCTTGATGAGGTCAATGAGCTGATTAAAGCCACGATGGAAAACGCAGCCAGCCTAGATGTGCCTCTTATCGTTGAGGTGGGTGTGGGCGATAACTGGGATGATGCTCACTAAATAAGCGGCAAGCGATGCCGACAAGCTAACGCATAGCTAATGAATAGCCGCTTGGCTTGTCGGTTTAAAGATGATGTGAAAGCCGGATTTACGAGCTAAGCAGAAACTCAATCAGCGCTTTTTGCGCATGGAGGCGGTTTTCAGCCTCGTCCCAAACGACAGACCGTGGATCATCTAGCATGTCATGGCTGACCTCTTCGCCTCGGTGAGCGGGCAGGCAATGCATAAATAAAGCTTCTTTATCGGCAAGATCCATCAAGGCTGGGCTCACGCTATAGCCTTCAAAGTCGCTGGCGCTTTTACCTTCTTCACCCATGCTCACCCACACATCGGTAACCACCAAGTGAGCACCTGAAACGGCCTCTTCTAGGGAATCAAACAGGGTAACACAGGCCTTTTTGTCTTCTGGGATCTCAGGCTCGTAGCCTTTAGGAGCAGCGACACGTAAGTCAAAGCCAAGAAGCTTTGCTGCATTGATATAAGAGCGGCACATATTATTGCCGTCGCCAATCCAGGTTACGATTTTGCCTTCGATATCACCGCGTTGCTCTTGATAGGTTTGCAAGTCAGCAAGTAATTGGCAAGGGTGGTAGCTGTCCGTCAATGCATTAATGATCGGTACGCTTGAGTATTGAGCAAATGTCTCAATATCGGCTTGGTGAAAGGTGCGAATCATGATGATATCCACCATGCGAGACAAAACGCGAGCCGTGTCTTCTAGCGGCTCACCACGGCCTAGCTGAGTGTCTTTTGGCGATAAAAAAATCGCCGAGCCGCCAACATGTGTCATCGCTGCCTCAAACGAAACGCGTGTTCGTGTTGATGCTTTTTCAAAGATCATGCCCATTACTTTGCGCGGCAGGTGAACCAGCTCTTCACCTTGATGATGAGCTTGGCGAAGGGCGCTAGCGCGGCTTAAAATTTGTTTGAGCTCAGCTGTATTCAGGTCATCAAGTGAAAGAAAATGTCGAACAGTCATAGGCGTTCTCGGTTGGTTTTGCCAAATTTATGGCAAAAGCGCGGCAAGCTTTTCGACCAAAATGTCGCTGTCTTGCTCGCTAATATTAAGTGGTGGTAAAAGGCGAATGGTATTTTGTTGAGTGACATTGATCAACAGTCCAGCTTCCAGTGCTTGTTGCACTAGCGCGCTTAGGTCATGGTCAAACTCAATACCAATTAACATACCCAGATGACGAACATGAACAAAGCCTTGTTTGTCTTTTAGTTTCTCGTGTAGGGCCGCTGCTAGGGCGTCGCTGCGTTGGGTGACCTGTGCTAAAAAAGCCTCGTCTAACGTGTCAATCACTGCATTGGCCGCCGCACACACAACGGGGTTGCCGCCATAGGTGC
>JAXHSS010000007.1:19103-27340 GCA_034190675.1 Pseudomonadota bacterium | reverse complement strand
GGCGCATGCGCCAGATATTCATCGCCCGCTTTATAACTTAAATTCTCAGGCGCAATATCATGCCCTTTTGCCGCTCGCACCCAACCCATCTGGGATAAGACAACCGTGATCGGCTCAGATGGAACCAAGTCCATTTCGGACAATTGCTTGGCCTCTTCGCGCTCAACGATCGGTGAGCGACGAGGATCACCAAAGGCCTTCATATCCTGCTCGATTTCACTAATGATCTGGCCTTTTAGCAAAGCATTATCATCGAGCATCGCTTGTAAAGATTGTCTTTCTGCTTCAAGCTCATCACGCTCGCCCTGAATCTTCATTTCCTCAAGCTTGGCAATTTGACGCAAACGTAGATCAAGAATCGCCGTCGCCTGAACATCGGTTAGCTTAAATGCAGCCATCAAGTCTTGCTTGGGCGAATCCGATTCACGAATAATGGCAATTACCTCATCAATGTTTAAGTAGGCGATCATCAAACCTTCAAGAATATGCAGGCGGTCTTTGACCTTTTCGAGTCGATGCAAAATACGACGTGTTACCGTCCCAACCCGATAGTCCAACCATTGATTCAAAAGCTCTAACAAACCCATCACCTGCGGACGGCCATCCAGACCAATCACATTCAAGTTAACGCGGTAGCTTTTTTCGAGATCCGTTGTCGCAAACAAATGGTTCATCAATTGGTCGACATCGACTCGATTTGAGCGTGGCTCGATAACAAAACGAATTGGCTGTTCATGGTCAGACTCATCACGAATATCGCTCACCATCGGCAATTTTTTCGCTTGAATTTGCGCGGCAATTTGCTCCAACACCTTGCTGCCACTGACTTGATGCGGCAACGCTGTGATCACAATATTCTTATCTTCAAGCACATAAACCGCACGCATTTTGACACTGCCCGTGCCGGTTTTATAGAGCGTTTTAATTTCTTCGGGCGGAGAAATGATTTCAGCATGAGTCGGGAAATCAGGCCCTTTGATATGGCGCAGAATTTCACTCAGCGTCGCCTCAGGCTTTTTCAATAACTTGATACACGCTTTGCCCACCTCAACCAGATTATGCGGAGGAATATTCGTGCTCATCCCCACGGCAATACCCATGCCGCCGTTGAGCAAAATATTCGGCAAGCGAGATGGCAAGGTCACTGGCTCATCGATACTGCCATCAAAATTAGGCTGCCAATCTACCGTTCCTTGGCCCAGCTCAGCCAATAGCACCTGCGTATAGGCTGACAGGCGTGACTCCGTATAGCGCATCGCCGCGAATGATTTAGGGTCATCTGGCGAGCCCCAGTTTCCTTGGCCATCAACCAAAGGATAGCGATAGGAAAATTCCTGCGCCATCAACACCATCGCCTCGTAGCAGGCGCTGTCACCGTGTGGATGAAACTTACCTAATACATCACCGACCGTGCGTGCTGATTTTTTATATTTCGCCGTCGATTTTAAGCCCAACTCACTCATTGCATACACAATGCGGCGTTGAACAGGTTTCAAGCCATCACCAATATGAGGCAGGGCGCGATCAAGGATCACGTACATGGAATAATCGAGATAGGCTTTTTCGGTATACTCGCTAAGAGAAAGGCTTTCGCCGTCAAACATGTAGCTCATTGACTCAGAAACAGAAAAACAAATGATCGAGAAACACTAGCACGAAATGCCGCGCTTCTCTATTTTTTTAAGGAAGGCAATCGGCTTTTTATCGATGCCTCGCGTCATCTTAAGGAGCATTACAGGCCCTTTTAGTAAGGCTGTTGGCAGTAAATCATTCTGTTCAAACACATGCTCGGCAATCGCTGGGCACTAGTCTTCTAAACCTAAAGAGCCCGTTTGCGCGAACGTGCATGCTGAGAAAGCCATCATGAATATCAGTGGCACAAATAGGCTTTTCTTAAACATCGAGGACATTATCAACTTTTTTAACATTCATTGGGCTGGCCAGCAAAAAGCGAGGTTCACTGGCCATCAAAACACTTAAGCTTTATCCGTCTCTTTTTTGCGAACTTGGATTCCCAGCTCACGCAATTGATCCAAATTAGCTGGCGATGGCGCCTCGGTCATCAAGCATGATGCCGTTTGTGTTTTCGGGAAAGTTATTACATCGCGGATCGAGCTGACATTGCACATCAACATGATCAAGCGGTCGAGACCAAACGCAAGGCCACCGTGCGGGGGCGCACCAAACTTTAATGCATCCAGCAAGAAACCAAATTTTTCTTCTGCCTCTTCAGCGCCGATGCCGAGCACCTCAAAGACGGCTTTTTGCATGGCTTGATGATGAATACGAATTGAACCACCACCTAGCTCGACACCGTTAAGCACCATATCGTAGGCCTGCGATAGCGCCTCAGCCGGGTTCGCTTTCAGCTCCTCAGGCGTGCATTTTGGCGCGGTAAACGGATGGTGAAGTGCCGTCATGCTGCCATCGCCTTCGGCTTCAAACATTGGGAAATCAACAACCCACATCGGCGCCCATTCACAGGTATAAAGCTCAAGATCCTCGCCCAGCTTACAACGCAAAGCTCCAAGCGCGTCATTCACCACCTTGGTCTTATCTGCACCAAAGAAGATAATATCGCCTGTTTCAGCATTAACTTTTTCTGCGATCTGCATCACCGCTTCTTCGCCAATAAACTTGGTAATCGGTGATTGCAAACCTTCCATGCCGGCGGCTTTGTCATTCACCTTAATATAGGCCAAACCTTTCGCACCATAAATGCTCACAAACTTGGTATAGCCGTCAATCTGCTTACGTGAAAGCGCTGCGCCACCTTTAACACACATCGCTGCCACTCGGCAGCTCGGGTCATTAGCGGGGCCTGCGAAGACTTTAAAATCAACATCTTTAACAATGTCCGCAATATCAATCAACTTGATCGGAATACGCAAATCTGGCTTATCGCTGCCGTAATCACGCATGGCCTCGGCAAACGGCATACGCTGGAATGGCTCAAACTTCACGCCCAACATATCGTCAAATAATTCAGTAATCATGCGCTCTGTTAATTGCATGATGTCCTCTTCCTCAACGAAAGAAAGCTCCATATCGATCTGGGTAAATTCAGGCTGACGATCTGCACGCAAGTCTTCATCACGGAAACATTTAGCAATCTGATAATAACGATCAAAACCCGCAACCATTAACAGCTGCTTAAACAGTTGAGGCGACTGAGGCAAAGCAAAAAATTCACCTGGGTAAGTACGGCTTGGCACCAAGTAATCACGTGCGCCTTCAGGTGTTGCCTTAGTTAGAATCGGTGTCTCAAGGTCTAAAAAGCCATTGTCTTCAAGGAAGCGGCGAATCTTTGCGCTGGCCTTGGCACGGAAGATAAAGTTTTTTGACAGATCCTCACGGCGCAAATCGAGGTAACGGTACTTAAGACGAATATTTTCACCCACATCCGTAAACTCGTCGAGCTGGAACGGCGGAGTTTCTGAGGCGTTATTGATCACGATTTCCTTACCCAAAACCTCAAGATCACCTGTTGCCATGCGCGGGTTACGAACCGCTTCATCGCGCAGACGCACGCGTCCTGTAATCGTAACCGCATATTCCGAGCGAACACGATCAGCCGTTTCAAATGCGTCAGCAGTATCTGGGTCAAACACCACCTGTACCACACCTTCGCGATCACGAACATCCAAGAAAATAACACCGCCGTGGTCACGACGACGCTGAACCCAACCGCAAAGCGTGATGGTTTGATCCACATATGAATTATCAATAAGGCCGCAATATTCGGTGCGCATAGATGTTTCCAGTTTTACAAATCAAAGTGTCGCATTATAGCGATAACGACTTTTGCAGACACCCTTTCAAGAAAAAAATTGCCATTTTACATGACGATACCGCGGCTTTTTCGTAAAATATGAGCCTATAATTTGAGGTAGCTATGCTAAAGAAAGATAAAAAGAAGGTCATTGGCGAAGATATGACCGATGCGCAGATTGACCGTTTTGTGCAATATCAACCCACCAGTGCCCAAGACTCTAGCGACTTTTTGTGTCTACAAGCCGCCTATCGCGGCCTACGACTGCACGACTTTGAGCGCTTCTTATCAGGCTTTAGTGCACGTGGTGGACAGTTTGATGCCAAAGATCGTCATGGCAAAACACTAATGGATTACATGAAAGACCATGCTAAATCCGCTGATTACTTGGCTGCCATTCAGTCAGCACAAGTCTAACCGCCTTAATCGGCCTCACCGAGGAGCGTCATGTTTCCACTATTACTCGAGCCAGAAGATCTCGCCCTGTATCTCGGCAAACACCCCAAGCCTGACAATCTCTTAATTGTCGACTTATCTCGCGAATCGGTTTACCAGCAATTGCATGTCCCAGGTGCAGTTTGGCTTGACTTCAAACAATTGCAATCAGGCCAAGCACCTAAGCCGGGCGGCCTTCCGAATGAGCAAGCCCTAACAACGCTAATGCAAAGCATTGGCCTAAGTGAAGGCATGCATGTGATTGCCTACGATGATGAAGGCGGGGGATGGGCTGGGCGTTTTTTATGGACGCTAGAAATGCTCGGATTCAGCCAGTATTCATACTTAAATGGCGGTATTCATGCATGGGTGAAATCTGGCTTGCCTGTAGAGGAAACCGTTACCTCGCCTGAGCCAAGTGCGTTCGCAGCCACCATTCAAGGCGATGCAATGATCAGCAAAGACGAAATTTTAGCCCAACTCGGTGAGCCGACCTTCGGCATTTGGGATGCGCGCTCGACAGATGAATTTTCTGGGCACAAAGTATTTGCTCAAAAAGGCGGTCATATTCCGGGAGCCATGCACTATGAATGGATCCGCTTGATGGATACCAACAGGCACTACCGACTTAAAGATCTAGAGCATATTCAAGCCACGTTAAATGACTTAGGCTTGACCCAAGATAAGCTCATTGCAACCCATTGCCAAACCCACCATCGAAGCGGCCTAACATGGCTTGCGGGCAAAATTTTGGGTTATAGCAACATTAAGGCCTACGATGGCTCATGGGTTGAATGGGGCAATGACCCAGACACACCTGTAGAGACATTATGTTAATGAAAGATTTACGCCGCCTCCTGCCTGCTAAGCTCCTTACTCGCCTTGCAGGCGGCTTGGCCGCGAGTCGCCAGAGTTTTATCAAAACTCCGTTTATCCACCTTTTTGCTAAGGCTTATCAAATTGACATGAGCCTCGCTCAACGCCCCTCACTGTCTGACTACCATAGTTTTAATGACTTTTTCACTCGCGAGCTAAAACCCGAAGCCAGACCCATTGCTGCAACATCGCTGATTTGTCCCGCCGATGGTGCTATTAGCCAAATTGGCGCCATCGAAGGCGACCAGCTACTGCAAGCCAAAGGCGTCATCTATTCGCTTGAGGCGCTATTAGCCGATGCAGATCTTGCTACGCAATTTAACAACGGTCAGTTTGCCACGGTTTATTTATCACCTCGAGATTATCACCGCGTGCATATGCCTTTTGCAGGCAAATTGGTTAAAACCCATTATGTCCCGGGGCGTTTATTTTCTGTGGATGATCGAGCTGCGGCGCATATTCCTGGCTTGTTTGCGCGAAATGAGCGCGCCGTTTGCGAGTTCGACACTGAATTTGGCCCGGCGGTTGTCATCATGGTTGCTGCGCTTATCGTGGGCGGCATGTCATTGAGCTTCGCGGGTAGAATTGGCCGCCAAGCCCAATTCAAAACCACCCACTATCGTTCCGAGCACATCACACTGGAAAAGGGCGAAGAGCTCGGCCGCTTTTATCTAGGCTCCACCGCCATTGTTGTTTTGCCAAAGGGCGCTCCTGCGCTTGATTCAAGTCTTCAAGCAGGACAAAGCGTTAGTATGGGCCAAGCTTTTAGCGCGGCAAACGCATAAGGCAGGTGTTATGATGATTAAAACCACTTTGCATAATGAGCTGATCGCCCTTGAAACCGAGCTCAAGCAACTCGACTATTGGCAACGCCCTCAGCCTGAATCTGAAGCCTTTATGTCCGAGGCGCCCTTTGCCTACGATACGATGGATTTTGCTCATTGGTTGCAGTGGCTTTTCCTTCCGCAAATGCATGCACTACTTGACGGTAATTACCCTCTGCCGCCAAAATCAAACATCGCACCACTGGCCGAAGAGTTTGTAAAACAAGAACAACTAACTCAACAGCGTTTGGTTAGCATCCTTAAAAAGATAGATGAACTCATCAACAAATTAGGAGAAGGTTAATGTCATCGCAAACGCTAAAAGTCCAGTCTGGCGAAGTCACGTTGCACGTCAAAACACAGGGCGATGAAAACAACACCCCAATACTGTTTATTCACGGCTATCC
The DNA here is from genome assembly GCA_034190675.1 of Pseudomonadota bacterium. GTDB lineage: Bacteria > Pseudomonadota > Gammaproteobacteria > Pseudomonadales > JAXHSS01 > JAXHSS01. The sequence goes on along the minus strand of JAXHSS010000007.1, from coordinate 21,026 downwards.
CGATGACCAAGATGTTTGGTCCAAGCAAATTGATCACTTTGCTAAAACACATTATGTGGTAAGTTTTGATCTTCGCGGCATGGGCCAGAGCACAGCGCCAAAAAGCGCGCGCGCCTACAAACTGCCTATTATCATGCGAGACATTGTCGCTGTCGCCGATGCAACCGTAGGCGATAGAAAGTTTCACCTTGTTGGTCATGACTGGGGCTCGGCAATTGGCTGGTTCTTCACGGGTGATCCTGAGCTTGGTGGCAAACGCTTACTCAGCTATACCAGCTTAGCCTGCCCTCATGTCGGCATCTGGATCGAGCTCTCTTTTGAGCGCCTCGGCAGCCTAAAACCCAAAGCTATTTGGCAGGTTCTTCAGCAGACTTTACACTCTTGGTATATCATCTTTTTTCATATCCCTGTCATTTCAACGTTCATCATGAAACGCTACGCCGACCTTGCGGCCTACAAAGTATTTCAGGGCAATGGCATCAGTGCTGACGACCCTTACCTCCAGCACCCAAAACAGCCAGGCTATAACCAAAGCGCCGTTAATGGCATGAATATATACCGCTGCAATGTGATTCCATTTGTTAAAGCACCAGCCAAAGGCAGTGTCGATGTCCCTGTGCTTCAGCTCGTGCCCGTTGGCGACGCATTCATTGCCGATCACATGTACGACAGCACGGCTGAATATGCCAATAATCTAGAAATGCACCGCCTCAATGCCAAGCATTGGGCGCAACGCGAAATCCCTGACACCATCAACCAAGTCATGGAAGCATTTTACCAAAAACTGAGCTAAGCTCACCAAAGCGCCTCGTGCTTAATTTGCCACCTCGCTATCAAGAGCCACGAAGCCGCATTTAATCCTCGCGGCTCTGGTAGCTCTACCATCTCTTACAACTTTAGCACTCTGTTAACTGCGGCAACGGGTGCAATGCTCGATAACACATGTAAGGTTCTGACCCTGATGTCATTGATGGGCAATTTCATCAGCTTGGCATAGCTTGTCCTAAAAATTTGATTTTCTCACGACATGCCGTCCGTACACTGCAAAAACCCCATGTTTTGCAGGTTAAAATGAACCACTCAGAAACCCAAGGCATCTATTGGCCTAACCTTGCCTTTGCAGGCACACTACCTTTTATAGCACTTAGCATGTTGCTGATTACCGGAAGCCACCACGGCTTGGGTATGCAAGGATTGCTTCTAGCTTTAAAAAGCTATGGCCTTTTGATTGTAAGCTTTATGGCAGGCAGCTTGTGGGGCCTTCATCTTGCTCATGACTCAGGCATTCGCCGCCTTCTCGCCATAACCAGCAACGCTGCGGCTTTGCTGGCTTGGTTTGGCTTTTTGCTGGTCTCTGATCGCGCATTTTTACTGCTTTTAGCAGGTCTGTTTGTTTTGCTACTGCTCTTGGATTTACCCCTATGGAAACAGCATCTTATTGATGCCCGTTATTTTCGAGTTCGGCTGTTGGCTACAACGATCGTAGCCGCCTGCCTTATTGCAACCGCTAGTTTTGCGAGCTTAATATGAAACGCACAGCTCAAATTCAAGAGCCCACCTTGTCACGCATTATTGAAATGGCATGGGAGGATCGAACACCCTTTGAAGCCATTGAGCAAAACTACGGCTTAAGCGAAAAAGCCGTCATCAAACTGATGCGCTCCTCGCTCAAGCCCAGCAGCTTTAAGCTTTGGCGCGAAAGAGTTTCAGGGCGCTCCAGCAAGCACGCCAGTCGAAGAAACCCAAGTATTGATCGCGCCTATTGCCCGACTCAATATAAGCCTCGCTAATTCGCCCGAGCACATAAAACTCGCTATAATGCTCTGCCATTTCGAGTGCATAGTCGTAGCGAGCCAACATGCCGAACACAGACCTTCAACAAGCCAGTCGCCCCAAGCGCGCTTTGGCACTTCTATCCGGTGG